>WHTX01000226.1 GCA_009377505.1 Acidimicrobiia bacterium | reverse complement strand
TCGACGTGCTCGACAACAACGTGGGCATCGGCAGCCGGGGCTCGGTCGTGGACGAGGACCTCGCCCGCTGGGAGCGGGTCATGCAGGTGAACGTGACCTCGATGGTGCTCGCCTCCCGGGCGGCCATCCCCGCCATGCGGGCGGGCGGCGGCGGGGCCATCGTCAACGTCTCGTCCATCTCGGCCCTGCGGCCCCGGGGCCTGACCGCGTACTCCACCTCCAAAGGCGCGGTCATCGCCCTCACCAAGGCGATGGCCGTGGACCACGGGCCCGATGCCATCCGGGTGAACTGCGTGGCCCCCGGCCCGGTGCTCACCCCCATGGTCGGCGGGCCGGCGATGTCGGCCGAGGCCCGGTCCGCCCGGCGGCGGGCGTCCGTGCTCGACGTCGAGGGCAGCGGCTGGGACATCGGCCACGCTGTCCGCTTCCTGGCCTCCGAGCGCGCCCGCTACATCACCGGCCAGGTCCTGGTCGTGGACGGCGGGGTCACGTTGCGGGGCCCTGAGCGCGACCCCGGCGGCGGCTGAAGGGCTGCTCAGCGGCGGCGCAGCGGGTGGTCGGGCGGGACCTCGACGAGGCGCAGCTCGTTGCCGTCGGGGTCCTCGACCCACAGCTCGACGAGGCCCCACGGCATCACCTCGGTGGGCTTGCGCACCGATACACCAACCGCAGCGAGCTCAGCCTCGACGCCGTCGAGGCTCGGGACCTGCAGCCACAGCGTCGTGGCCCCGGCTGTGCCGCGCCCGGAGAGCTCGAGCAAGCCGCCGCCGATGAAGAGGGCCACGCCGACGCCCCACTCCCGATAGACGTTCAGGCCGATGACCTCCTCGTAGAAGCGCCGCGAACGCTCGAGGTCGACCGGGTGGATGATGACGCGGCTCGAGAGCACGTGGAGGGGCACCAGGCCATCTTGGCCGGGCCCGCCTGGCCCCGCTCCGTCCCGCCCGGGCGCTGCTTGTCAGAGCACCGGGAAGACGCCGTCCTGTGCCCGCTCGCGTCGGGCGAGGGTGCGGATCACCGCCCAGTCCCCGTGGCGGCGCCTGGCGATGCCCACGAGCACGTCGACCACGGTGCCGGTGGCGTCCGCCGGCACGTCCGGCAGGGGCACGGCCACGCTGGCGGCCAGGTCGTCCACGTGGACGAGGACCTCGATGAGCCGCGTGCGGCAGAAGTCGTCGAGGCTGAGGCGTCGGCCCTCGAGGGCGCCGATGGTGCGGTCGGCGGGCTCGGCAGGCAAGCGATCGGCCAGCTGTTCGGCGACCCGGCGGCACTTGCCCGCCAGCTCGGCCGGCCCGGCGGAGGACTCGCTGGCCGACACCTGCTTGATCCGCTCGTGGATCGGGGCGGTGAGGGCCTGGTGGAAGTACTCCACGGCGTCGAGCAGCTCGCCGTCCCCGCTCGGCCGGTCCAGGTAGGCGATCGTCGCCCCCGCGGCTCGCACCAGGTGGGCGGCGAGCGCGCCGACGGTCATCCCCTCGAGGGCGCTCGGCTCGTCCCACGAGGCGGCGACCTGGGGGTCGGCCAGCAGCTCGGCCGCGGCCTCGCACGCGCCCACCACGAGGGCCCTGGCATCGGCGCCGCCCGCCGCGGCCCTGCTCACTGCGGTCGTCATGACGGGGACGCTACTCACCGGGGCACGTCACCAGCGGCTGTGCAAGGATCGTCCTTCGAGCCCTGGGGAGGCGCGCATGGGCACCTATGACGACACGGCCCTCGTGGCAGGGATGCTGGCCAGCGCCGGGGTCCAACCGTCCGAGGAGGAGCTGGCCACGCTCGGCCGCCTCCACCCCGCCTTACGCCGGCAGGTGGACCGCCTCTACGCCGTCGACGTCGGCGACGCGGCGCCCGTCGCCGCCTTCCGCCCCGGTGACGGCCTCGATGCCGGCCGCCGCGGCAGCCTCGGGAACGGGAGCTGATGGTGGGCGAGCTGCGCTTCCTCGAGATCCACGAGCTGGCCGCCGCCTTGCGGGCCGGTGAGGTCACCTCGGTCCAGCTCACCCAGGAGTACCAGGCGGCCGCCGACCGCCTCGACCCCGAGCTCGGCACCTACATCGCCCGCTTCGACGAGGCCGCCCTCGCCGCCGCGGCGCGTGCCGACGCCGAGCTGGCCGAGGGCCGTGACCGGGGGCTGCTGCACGGCATCCCCCTCGGCGTCAAGGACATCATCGCCACCGAGGAGGGGCCGACGACGGCCCAGTCCCTGGTGCTCGACCCGGGCTGGGGCCCGGGAGGCGACGCCCCGGTGGTGGCGCGCCTGCGGGAGGCCGGGGCCATCGTGCTGGGCAAGACCACGACGATGGAGTTCGCCATCGGCGCGCCCGACCGGTCCAAGCCCTTCCCGGTGCCCAAGAACCCCTGGGACACGGGCCATTGGACGGGCGGGTCCTCCTCGGGCACGGGCAATGGCGTGGCCGCAGGCCTGTTCCCCGCCGGGCTCGGCTCGGACACCGGAGGGTCCATCCGCCTGCCCGCCGCCTACAACGGGGTCAGCGGCCACAAGCCGACCTACGGGCTCGTGCCCAAGTCGGGGGTCGTGCCCCTCGGGTTCACCTACGACCACGTCGGGCCCCTGGCCCGCTCGGCGCGCGACTGCGCCGTCCTGCTCGACGTGCTCGCCGGCCCCGACCCCGCCGACCCGACCACGGTCGATGCGCCCGCCTGGAGGCGCGGCGCCGGCGACGTGGCGGCCGTCGACGGGCCGGGCGGCGACGGGCTCGCCGTGCTCGCCGGGCTGCGGGTGGGCGTGGCCCGAGCGGCGACGGTGGAGGGAGGCGCCTGCGAAGCGGGGGTCGCTGCCTGTTTCGACGCCGCCCTCGGCGTGCTGGCCCAGGCAGGGGCGGAGCTCGTCGACGTGGCGTTCCCGCTCTGGGACGAGCTCCACGACGCCTGCTTCCTCGGGCTCTTCGCCGAGGCCTTCGCCTGGCACCGGGCCACGCTGGCCCAGCGCTGGGCCGACTACGGCTACGACACCCGCATGACCATCGCCCTCGGCGGGCTCGTCTCGGCCGGCGACTACGTGCAGGCCCAGCGGGTCCGCAGCCGCGGCCAGGTCGAGGTGCGGGCGCTGCTCGAGCAGGTCGACGTGGTGCTGACGCCGACCACGGGGACCGTCGCCCCGGCTTTCGGCGAGCGGGCCATGGGGCGCGAGCAGCGGCTCCGGGCGTTGTTCAGCCCGCCCTTCAACTCGCTCGGCCTGCCCGCGCTGTCCGTGCCGATGGGCTTCGACGGCGGCCTGCCGACCGGCCTCCAGATCGCCGGCGCTGCCTTCGCCGACGACCTGGTCCTGCGGGTGGGGGCGGCCTACCAGCAGCTCACCGATTGGCACCGCCGGCTGCCCGAGCTGAGCGTGGCGCCCGTCAGCTGACGGCTGCGCGCGAGGCTCCCGCCCACCGTGGGCCGGCCCTCAGGTCGGGGGCGTGTCCCGGCTGACCCAGCCCATGTCCGGGGAGCGGGCGCCGGCGGGGGCGAGGGCGTCGAGCTCGGCCCGCTCGGTCGGGCCCAGCACGACGTCGAGCGCGGCGGCGTTCTCCTCCAGGTAGCGGCGGCGCTTCGTGCCGGGGATGGGCACGACGTCGTCGCCCTGGGCGTAGAGCCACGCCAGGGCGACCTGGCCGGCGGTGCAGCCGTGCGCCGCGGCCAGCCGGGCGACGATGCCGACGAGCGCCAGGTTCTGCTCGAGGTTGCCCTCCTGGAAGCGGGGCTGGGCGCGGCGGAAGTCGTGGTTGTGCAGGTCGTCCGTGCCCGACACCGTGCCCGTGAGCAGGCCCCGGCCGAGTGGGCTGTAGGGGACGAGGGTGATGCCCAGCGCCCGGCAGGTGGGCAGCACCTCCGCTTCGAGGTCCCGGGTGAAGAGCGACCACTCGCTCTGCAGGGCGGCGATGGGGTGGACCTCCGCGGCCCGGCGCACGGTGTCCGCCGACGCCTCCGAGAGGCCCAGGTGGGCGACCTTTCCCACCCTGACCAGCTCGGCCATGGCGCCGACGGTCTCCTCGATGGGTACCTCGGTGTCGGGGCGGTGCTGGTAGTAGAGGTCGATGTGGTCGACGCCGAGACGCTCGAGGGAGGCGTCACAGGCCTCGCGCACGTACTCGGGGCGGCCGTTGACGCTACGGGACGCCGGGTCGGCGGGGTCGACCCGGATACCGAACTTCGTGGCCAGGATCACCTCTCCTCGCCGCCCGGCGATCGCCTTGCCCACGAGCTCCTCGTTGGCGCCCCGGCCGTAGACGTCCGCCGTGTCGAGGAACGTGACCCCGAGGTCGAGGGCCCGCTGGATGGTGGCCAGGGCTTCGTCCTGGTCGGCGGGGCCGTAGGAGGAGCTCATGCCCATGCAGCCGAGGCCCTGGGCGGCGATGTCGAGCCCGGTGCGCCCGAGGGCGCGGGTGGGAAACGCCATGGGGCTGACCGTAGGCCCTCGAGCGCGTCGGAAGCGAAGGGCGCCTCGGCGCGGTACCGGGGTGTAGGCGTACGCTTCGGGCCAGCGGGTGCCGGGTCGGCCCGGTGCCCACGGCCGGGGGGCTGCGCAGTGGCGTCGGACTTCACCATCGGGATCGGGACGGTCGGGGCAGGGCTGTGGTTCAGCTACGACGGCGGGGCGGGGTGGCGCCACATCCAGAAGCGCATCAACCCCGAGGGCAACGTACGCGCCCTGCGCGTCGACCCCCACGACCCGCACCGGATCCTCGCCGCGTCCGACCACGCCGGCGTGTTCGTGAGCGAGGACAACGGCTACCGCTGGGAACGGCTCACCGACGTCATGTCCGACCAGGAGGTCTGGTCCCTCGACGTCGACCCCGTCGACCCCGACCGAATCTACGTGGGCTCGCGGCCCGGGGGCTTCCGCTCGGTGGACGGGGGCGCGACCTTCGCCCCCATGGCCATGGGCATCGGCGCCGAGTGCCCGATCGGCGTCCCCCGCACCACCAACGTGGTCGTCGACCCCCGTGACACCAGCACGGTCTGGGCGGGCGTCGAGGTGGACGGCATCTACCGCAGCGAGGACGGGGGCGACCACTGGTCCCACCTCGGCGACATCGGCCCGACCCCCTTCCACGGCGACATCCACGGATTCGTCGTGCGCCAGGGCCGCGCCGGCGCCCAGCTCCACACCACGACGCCCTTCGGCATCGCCACCAGCTCGGACGAGGGGAAGTCCTGGGACTGGCACGAGTTCGGCGGCTTCGAGAGAGGCAGCGGGATGCCCCACGCCTACTGCCGGGGCGTCTTCGTCAAGCCTGACGACCCCGACACCGTGCTCGTCGGCGTGGGCGACTACATCCCGGGCCGGATCGGCGCCATCGAGCGCAGCGTGGACGGTGGTGCCAGCTGGGAACGTGTCGAGCTGCCCATCGAGCCCAACTCGACCGTCTACTGGATGGCCATGCACCGTGACGTCCCCGACGTCGTGGCCGCCGCCACCATCTTCGGCCAGGTGCTCCTCAGCCAGGACGCCGGGGCCACGTGGGAGAAGCTCCCCGACGAGTTCGGCGAGGTCCGCGCCGTCAGCCTGTCGCCCAACTGACGATGCCGGTGGGCGACCTCGACGAGCTGACCTTCGACAACCGCCTCACGTCGAGCCTCCCTGCCGACCCCGAGGCCGACAACCACGTCCGCCAGGTGCACGGCGCCGCTTTCAGCCGCGTCCGGCCGACGCCGGTGGCCCGGCCGGTCACCCTGGCCTGGTCGGCGGAGGTGGCCGAGCAGCTGGGCCTGGGCCCGGGGCTCTGCAGCAGCGAGGACTTCGCCCAGGTGTTCGGGGGCAGCCGGGTGCTGGCCAGGGCCGAGCCGTTCGCCGCGTCCTACGGCGGGCACCAGTTCGGCAGCTGGGCCGGCCAGCTCGGGGACGGCCGGGCCATCGCCCTCGGCGAGGTGCTCGACCGCGACGGCCGTCACCAGACCCTCCAGCTCAAGGGGGCAGGGCCGACGCCCTACTCCCGCGCGGGGGACGGGCGGGCCGTGCTGCGGTCCTCCGTCCGGGAGTTCCTCTGCAGCGAGGCCATGGCCCACCTCGGCATCCCCACCACCCGCGCCCTGTGCCTCGTGGCCACGGGCGACGAGGTCGTGCGCGACGTGCTCTACGACGGGCACCCCCGGCCCGAGCCCGGCGCGGTCGTGTGTCGGGTGGCGCCCTCGTTCACCCGCTTCGGGACCTTCGAGCTGCCTTCCAGCCGCGGCGACCTCGCCCTGCTGCGCCAGTTGGTGGAGTTCACGCTGCGGGCCGACTTCCCCCACGTCAGCGCCAGCGGGGCGCCGTTCGAGGAGCAGGTGGCTGCCTGGTTCGCCGAGGTGTGCGATCGCACGGCCGACCTGGTCGTGGACTGGATGCGGGTGGGGTTCGTGCACGGCGTGCTCAACACCGACAACCTGTCGATCCTCGGCCTCACCATCGACTACGGCCCTTACGGGTGGCTCGAGGACTTCGACCCCGCCTGGACGCCCAACACCACCGACGCAGGGACGCGGCGCTACCGCTACGGCGCCCAGCCCCAGGTGGTGCAGTGGAACCTGTTGCAGCTCGCCCAGGCCGTCGTGGCCCTCACCGAGCAGCCCGAGCCGCTGCAGGCCGCGCTCGAGGCCTACGGGGCCCGCTACCAGAGCGGCTTCCGGGCCATGACGACCGGGCGTTTGGGCTGGGGCGGGCCGCGCCCGGGCGACGAGGCCCTCATCGACGGCCTGTTCGCGCTGCTCGGCAGCACCGAGACCGACCAGGTGCTGTTCTTCCGTGACCTGGCCCGGGTGCCGGTGGCGGGGGGCGCTGGTGCCGAGGTGGGGGACGACGCTCTGCTCGAACCGTTGCGGGAGGCCTGGTACCAGCCGCACGAGGTGGTGGGCGAGGTGCGCGAGGGTGCGCTGAGCTGGCTGCGGTCCTGGGGGCGGCGGGTCGCCGAGGGCGGCCTCGCCGACGCCGAGCGCCTTCGCCGCATGGACTCTCTCAACCCCCGCTTCGTGCTGCGGAACTACCTGGCCCAGGAGGCCATCGACAAGGCCGAGGCCGGCGACCCGGCGCTCGTCGCCGAGCTGCTGGACGTGCTGCGCCGGCCCTACGACGAGCAGCCGGGCCGGGACCGCTTCGCCGCCCGGCGGCCCGAGTGGGCGAGGCACCGGGTGGGCTGCTCCATGCTCTCGTGCAGCTCCTGAGCGCCGGCAATCGGGTCAGTCGGGGGTCGGCACCGCTCCCGATGTTCCGCCAGGCGCGCCCTACACCAGCCCGAGGGCGAGCATGGCCCGGGCCACCCGCAGGAAGCCGGCGACGTTGGCGCCGACCACGTAGTCGCCGGGGGCGCCGTACTCCTCCGCCGTCTCGTGGCAGAGCCGGTGGATGCCGGCCATGATCTCGTAGAGGCGCTGCTCGCTGTGCTCGAAGGTCCACGAGTCGCGCGAGGCGTTCTGCTGCATCTCGAGCGCCGAGGTGGCGACCCCGCCGGCGTTGGCCGCCTTGCCGGGCCCGAAGGACACCCCGGCCTCCCGGAAGACCCGCACGCCTCGAGGGGTGGTCGGCATGTTGGCCCCCTCGGCCACGGCCGTGCAGCCGTTGCGCACGAGCGCGGCCGCGTCCCGGCTGTGCAGCTCGTTCTGGGTGGCGCAGGGCATGGCGACGTCACAGGGCACGTCCCAGACCGAACCGTCGGCCGAGAAGCTGACGAGGGGGCCGCGACGCTCGGCGTAGACGTCGATGCGCCGCCGCTCCACCTCCTTGACCTGCCGCAGCAGGTCCACGTCGATGCCGTTGGGGTCCACCACGTAGCCGCTCGAGTCCGAACAGGCGACGACCCGGCCCCCGAGCGCCTGGACCTTCTCGATGGCGTAGATGGCCACGTTGCCCGAGCCGGACACGGTGCAGGTGGTGCCGTCGAGGCAGCGGCTCCGCGAGCGCAGCATCTCCTCGACGAAGAAGGCGACCCCGTAGCCGGTGGCCTCCTTGCGCACGAGCGCCCCGCCCCAGTCGGTGCCCTTGCCCGTGATCACGCCGGACTCGTAGCGGTTGGTGATGCGCTTGTACTGGCCGAACAGTCCGCCGATCTCACGGGTCCCGACACCGATGTCCCCTGCGGGCACATCGGTGTACTCGCCCAGGTGCCGGTACAGCTCGGTCATGAGGCTCTGGCAGAAGCGCATGATCTCGGCTTCGGAGCGGCCCTTGGGGTCGAAGTCCGCTCCGCCCTTGCCGCCGCCGATGGGCATGCCGGTGAGGGCGTTCTTGAAGACCTGCTCGAAGCCCAGGAACTTGACGATGCCCAGGTAGACCGAGGGGTGGAAGCGCAGCCCGCCCTTGTACGGCCCGAGCGCGCTGTTGAACTCGACGCGGAAGGCGCGGTTGATCTGCACCTCACCGCTGTCGTCCTGCCAGGGCACCCGGAAGATGACCTGGCGCTCGGGCTCGCAGACCCGCTGGATGATCTTCTGCTCGGCCAGCTCGGGGTGCTTGGCGAGCACGGGGCCGAGCGTCTCGAGCACCTCGTGCACGGCCTGGTGGAACTCGGCCTCGCCCAGGTTCCGCTTCACGACCTCGTCGAAGAGGGCTTCGAGCTTCTCGTCCAGCACGTTCGCTTTCCTGGGTGGCGGCGGCTCAGCCGTCTGCAGGCTGGGGGTCGATGTGGACGCGGCGCTCGGCGAACCGCCAGCCCTGCGGTGTCTTGACCAACTGGTCGCGATAGACGCCGGTGATGCGGAAAACGGCCGGCGAGTCGGGCGCCGTCGCCGAGTACGCGGCGAGGTAGCAGCGCATCG
>WHTX01000225.1 GCA_009377505.1 Acidimicrobiia bacterium | reverse complement strand
CTGGAGCCAACTTGCAGCCCCGACCGCGGATCTCCGCCGGCTGCGCTGCAAGACCAGCCGGCCTGGAGCCAGCGCCTCGCTGCAGGGCCCGGCTCGCCGGCGGTGGGCCCGCTTCCCGGCCCCCGCGAGCCGGGCCGCTCAGCCGGCTCGGCGCAGGTCGAGGAGGCGCCGCCGGTAAACGTCACCGACCTGCTGAGCCAGCAGGCCATCACCGCGGAGGTCGTCCCAGGCGGCGTAGACCAGCTCCCACCCCGCAGCCGCGAGCGCGTTGTCGCGCACCCGGTCGCGGCGCCCTCGACGAGCGCCGAAGTGCCACCGGTCGCTGTGCGCCTCGAGGCCGAGGAGGACCTCCGGCCACGCCAGGTCGAGCCGGGCCATGACGCTGCCGTCTGCCCGCCTCACCGGGTACTGGCGCTTCGGCGGAGGAAGTCCCTCACGCCCCACGAGCCGTTCCACCAGCCGCTCGAACCAGGTGTCGGGCACGACACCGACACGGTCGGGCCGTCCTAGCACCCGCCGCAACCGCGCCGTGCCCGACGGCCCCGGGCGGTCGAGGCGCTCCATTGCGGCACGTAGCCCCCGCAGCGACACCCCCCGGCGCAACGCGTCGTCCACGGCCTGCTCCACCAGGTCGTCCGCCACGACGGCGCCGAGGTCGACCACGGTGCGCACCAACGACGTGCAGCGGATCCTGTCCACCTCCACGAGGTCGACCCGCTCGAACGGGGCGGCCCGGTGCAGCACGACACCGGGGTGCGGTGGTATCGACCGTGCGCGACGGTCACCTCGGCCACGTGGTCCCCGAAGCCGTCGAGGCGGTGGAGGCGCGCTGCGCTACGGTGCGACGCCGCCGCGCCGCCACCAGCGCGTGGCGACCATCACCCGGCGCCTCCACGTGTCGGGCGTGCCGGTGACGACGAGCACTCGCGGAGCCGGCTCGTGGAGGAGCCCGGACCGCAGCGCTGTGGCCACCCGCCGGCTGTCGAAGTGGAGAGCAGCAGCCTGGCGTCGGGTCAGTGCACCGTGCTGAGAGGCTGCGAGCTCAGCTACGGCGCGCAGGGCGTCGTGAGCTGACATTGCGCCAGGGTACGCCCGAGCCCCAGCGCGCGAGACGACGAGCAGCGCAGATGACGGAGAACCGCGCTCCCCGCTGCCAATGGGCGGGACCGCCCGCCAAGGGGGCGGCGAGGGCGCGGGCTGGCGGCCGACCTGGCCTCGGGCACCTGGAGGTTGCCCGGCTCGCGACCAGGGAGCCGCGCCCGTCCTCAGCCATGGCGCCGGGGGTGCCGGGCGCAGGGCGCGCCACGAACGCGCCACGACGCCTGATGCGCGCCGCCGCGCCTCAGGCAGACCGTTGCGGGCCGGTGTAAGGCGGCGTCTCACGAACGCGGGCGCCGCCTCACGCCGACTGGGCAGGCAGGCAACGGGCCTGCGACCGACAAGAGGAGACCCCCGATGCACACCGACACCGCCACACCACCGGTCCCCAGGCCGACCGGTCGCCGACGAGTCCTCGCCCTGGCGCTCTTCGTCGCCGCGCTGGCGCCCTTCTTGGTGTTCCACTCCGCCGCTCCTGCGGCGGCCGACGCGTCGGCCCGCTTCAGCTTCCAGGTGCTCTGGTTCGTCGCCAACGACGAGACGGGCTCCGACTGGGCCGGCTCTGACGAGGTCTACACGAAGACGTGGGACCACAGCCGCGGCTCCTACGGCAGCGGCCACACCCGCAGCTCGACCTACCAGGGCGTCGACCGGGGCGAGTCCCGCACCATCAAAGCGACCGAGCAGTGCATCTCGGCCACCGTCGCCCTGAACGACAAGAACGGCAACGGCAACCTGAACGGCTCCGTCGGCGACACCTGGGCCTGCCGCACGGGCGACCTCGGGCACGGGCGCCTCGACGCCACCGTGAAGCTCTACGAGCAGGAGACCTTCGGCGACGAGCTGATCGGCACGAAGAACTTCGTGATCGAGAAGGCCGCGCTGGAGAGCATGCTGCCCCAGGTCGGCGACTACACGACGATCCAGGAGACGTTCGACCGGTCGGGGAACTACCTGGTGTCCTTCAAGATCACCCGGGTGAACTGAGCGGGGGCCGCCGCGGCCGGCCCGGCCGCGGCGGCGCGTCGCCCGGGCTCAGCCCAACGTGAGGCTGCCCGCCGAGTCGGTGCCCACGGTGACCGTGTCGCCGTCGACGTATTTGCCTTCGAGGAGCGCCATGGCCAGCTGGTCGCCGACCTCCTTCTGGATCAGCCGGCGCAACGGCCGGGCGCCGAAGGCGGGCTCGTAGCCCTTGGCCGCCAGCAGCGCCTTGGCGTCGTCGGTCACCACCAGGTCGATCCGGCGGGCGGCGAGCCGGGCCCGCAGGATGTCGAGCTGGATGTCGACGATCCGGGCCAGGTCGGACTGGGCCAGCTCCTTGAACCGGACGATCTCGTCGATGCGGTTGATGAACTCGGGGCGGAAGAAGTCCCGAGGGTCGCCCTGCAGGTTCGACGTCATGATCAGCACGACGTTCGAGAAGCTGACCGTGCGGCCCTGGCCGTCCGTCAGGCGCCCGTCGTCCATGAGCTGGAGCAGGACGTTGAACACGTCGGAGTGGGCCTTCTCCACTTCGTCGAGCAGCACGACCGAGTAGGGCCGGCGCCGCACCGCCTCGGTGAGCTGGCCGCCCTGGTCGTAGCCGACGTAGCCGGGGGGCGCCCCGATGAGCCGGGCCACCGAGTGCTTCTCCATGTACTCGGACATGTCGATGCGCACCATCGCCCGCTCGTCGTCGAAGAGGAACGCAGCGAGCGACTTGGCCAGCTCGGTCTTGCCGACGCCGGTCGGCCCGAGGAAGAGGAACGTCCCGATCGGCCGGTGGGGGTCGGACAGACCGGCCCGGCTGCGGCGGATGGCGTTGGCCACGGCCCGCACGGCCTCGTCCTGGCCGACGACCCGATGGTGCAGCACGTCCTCGAGGCGGACGAGCTTGGCCACCTCGCCCTCCATGAGCCGGGAGACGGGGACGCCGGTCCAGCGGGACACCACCTCGGCGATGTCCTCCTCGTCGACCTCCTCCTTGAGCATCTTGCCCTCGGACTGGAGCGACTTGAGGTGGGCGTCGGCCTCCTCGAGGTCGCGCTGGAGCACGGGCAGGTGCCCGTAGCGCAGCTCGGCGGCCCGGGACAGGTCGCCCTCACGCTCATGGCGCTCGGCGTCGAGGCTCAGCTGCTCGACCTTCTCGTTGATGACGCGGATGGCCTCGATGGCCGCCTTCTCACCCTCCCAGCGGGCCAGCAGCCCGTTCAGCTCCTCGGTGAGGTCGGCGATCTCCTTCTCGACGGCGGCGAGGCGCTCCTTCGCGGCATCGTCGGTCTCCTTCTCCAGGGCGGCGGCGGCGATCTTCTTCTGGTTGATCTGCCGCTCGACGGCGTCGATCTCCGCCGGCTTGGAGTCGATCTCGATGCGCAGCTTGGAGGCGGCCTCGTCGATGAGGTCGATGGCCTTGTCGGGCATGAATCGCCCGGTCAGGTAGCGGTCGGACAGGATCGCCGCGGAGACGATGGCGCCGTCCTGGATGCGCACACCGTGGTGGGTCTCGTAGCGCTCCTTGAGGCCCCGCAGGATGGCGATGGTGTCCTCCACGGAGGGCTCGCCCACGTAGACCTGCTGGAAGCGGCGCTCGAGGGCGGCGTCCTTCTCGACGTACTTGCGGTACTCGTCGAGCGTGGAGGCGCCGATCATGCGCAGCTGGCCCCGGGCCAGCATGGGCTTGAGCAGGTTGGAGGCGTCCATGCCGCCCTCGCCCGTGGCCCCGGCGCCGACCACCGTGTGAAGCTCGTCGATGAAGGTGACGACCTCGCCCTCGGAGTCCTCGATCTCGCGCAGGACGGCCTTGAGCCGCTCCTCGAACTCGCCGCGGTACTTGGCGCCCGCCACCATGCTGGCGAGGTCGAGGGCGATCAGCCGCTTGTTCTCGAGCGACGCGGGCACGTCGCCCTCGACGATGCGGCGGGCGAGGCCCTCGACGATCGCCGTCTTGCCCACACCGGGCTCGCCGATGAGCACGGGGTTGTTCTTGGTGCGCCGGGAGAGCACCTGGATCACCCGGCGGATCTCGTCGTCGCGACCGACGACGGGGTCGAGGCGGCCCTGGCGGGCGACCTCGGTCAGGTCGCGACCGTACTTCTCGAGCGCCTGGTACTGGCCTTCAGGGTCCTGGGAGGTGACGCGGTGGGAGCCCCGGACCTTCTGCAGCGCCCCGAGCACCGCCTCACGCTCGAGCCCCACCCGGTCGGCCATGGCGAGGAGCAGGTGCTCGGTGGAGAGGTACTCGTCGGTGAGCTCCTGGCGGGCGGCGTCGGCGTCGTCCATGACCCGGTTCAGGTCTCGCGACAGGCGGGCCTCGCTGCCGTAGGCGCGGGGAAGCTTGGCGAGCTGTTCAGCGACCTTGTTGCGCAACGCGGCCAGGTCGACGCCCAGGTTGGCGAGTACAGGGAGCACGACCCCCTCGGCCTGGCCCAGCAGGGCGGCGAGGAGGTGCTCGGGGGTGACCTCGGGGTTGGAGGCCTGGCGGGCGGCATCGAGCGCGGCTTGGACCGCTTCCTGGGTCTTGATGGTCCAACGGTTCGGATCGAACGCCATGGTCTACGTGTCTCCCGGTCGCGGGTCGGTACAAGGCGCCTCAAAACTTGAGGACATCACGCTCAACTTTGCTGAGGCAAGTCCCTATTCCCTTGAGTCGCCTCCTACCAGCACACCTACAACAGATACAGCTCGAAGGGGACGGCGAACCTGCTCCCGGCCTGTTCGCCCCCCGTCTCCGCCCCGCCGAGGAGGAAGGCGCGCACGTCGGTCTCCTGGTCGAGCCCGGCCAGGTAGGCGGCGTGGGCCTCGAGGGAGGCGACGCCCCGCTCCACGTCTGCCGCTTCCACGCGCTGGGCGTGTGAGGGCGTCGGCGACCCCGACACCGCCACCCAACGGGCCTTGTGCGGCCCGAGGCCCTCGTCCAACAGCTCGGGGAAGACCCAGCGGTTGCCGGCGTCGCGGGCGGCGTCGAGGACGGCGAGTCCCGTCGCCCGGTGGTCGGCCTGGTTGGCCGCGCCTCCCGCACCGTCTCCCCAGGCAAGGCCGAAATGGAGGGTGACAATGAGGTCGGGACGGTGACGGCGGATCGCCCGGGCCAAGTCGCGCCGCAGGTCGAGCCCGTAGAGGACCGTGCCGTCGCGCTCCGCGAGGAACTCCACTTCTTCGACGCCGACATGGTGCGCCCCTCGGACCTCCTCGCCCTCCCGCAAGGCGCCCGCCTCGCTCGGGTGCAGCCCGTCGATGCCCGCCTCGCCCCGGGTGACGAGCAAGTAGCGAACCGTGCGGCCCATGGCCGTCCAGCGGGAGACGGCGATCGCCGCCCCGTACTCGAGGTCGTCGGGGTGGGCAGCCACGCACAGCGCGCTGGACCAGTCCTCGGGCATCGCTTCGAGCGTCATGTCCCGCGACGCTAGGGCCCCAACTACTGTGCGGGTGTGCTGCTCACGGCGCCCCTCATCCACGCCGCGCGCCTCGCCGCCCACGAGGGCGAGGTGAGGGTCTGCGACGTGCGCTGGTACCTCGACGGGCGCTCGGGCCGCGACGCCTACCGCGCCGGGCACCTGCCGGGAGCGGTGTGGGTGGACCTCGACGCCACCCTCGCCGGCCCGCCGTCCCCCGAGGCCGGCCGCCACCCGCTGCCCGCCCCGTCCGTCTTCGCCGCCGGGCTCGGCGCAGCCGGGGTGGGCGACGGCACGCCCGTCGTCGCCTACGACGACCTCGGCGGGATGGTCGCCGGCCGGCTGGTGTGGCTGTTGCGCGCCATCGGGCACGAGGCCGCCCTGCTCGACGGCGGCCTCCAGGCCTGGCCTGGCGCGCTCGAGACCGGCGAGGTGGCCGTGGCGCCGGAGCGCTTCACCCCCCGGCCCTGGCCCGAGCGCCTGCTGGCCGACGCTGACGAGGTGGCCGGGGCGGCGGCGGCGAGCGGCCACGCCGTCGTGCTCGACGCCCGCGCCGCCGAGCGCTACCGGGGGGAGGTCGAACCCGTGGACCCCCGCGCCGGGCACATCCCCGGCGCCCGCAACGCGCCCTTCGCCGACAACCTCGGCGCCGACGGCCAGTTCCTCCACCACAGCGCCCTCCGCCAGCGCTTCGAGTCCCTCGGCGTGGGCGAGGACACGGACGTGATCGTGTACTGCGGCTCGGGCGTGAGCGCCTGCCACGACCTGCTCGCCCTCGAGTGGGCGGGCTACGCCCAGGGGCAGGTGCGCCTCTACCCCGGCTCGTGGTCGCAGTGGTCCGCCGACGCCACCCGCCCCGCCAACATCGGAGACGAGCCGTGACCGAGGCTGAAGCCGCCAGCACCGTCGAGGGCATCGAGGTCGGGCCCGTCGCGGCCTGGCTCGAGGCCAACCTGGCCGGCCTCCAGGGCCCCTTCAGCTTCCAACGGTTGCCCGGGGGGCACTCCAACCTGACCTACCGCGTGACCGACGCCGCCGGCCGGGCGGTCGTGCTGCGCCGGCCGCCGAGGGGAGAGCTGCTGCCGTCGGCGCACGACATGGTCCGCGAGTATCGGGCCATCGCCGCCCTCGGGCCGACCGACGTGCCCGTGCCCCCCGCCTTCGGCATCTGCGAGGACCTCTCGGTGACCGGCGCCCGCTTCTACGTCATGGGCTTCGTGGAGGGCCGGGTGCTGCACGAGGAGCAGGACGCCCTCGAGCACCTCGACGAGACCGGCCGGCGGCGGGCCGGCGAGTCGCTCACCGAGGTGGCCGCAGCGCTGCACGCGGTGGACGTCGAGGCGTCCGGGCTGAGCGACCTGGGCCGCCACGACGGCTACCTTGCCCGCCAGCTCAAGCGCTGGTACGGCCAGTACCAGGCCTCCCGGGGCGCCACCCCCCTCGTGGACGAGCTGCACGAGGCGCTGGTCTCCCAGCTGCCGCCCCAGCAACGGGTGTCCCTCGTGCACGGCGACTACCGGCTCGGCAACTGCATCACCAGCGCCGAGGGGCCCATCGTCGCCGTGCTCGACTGGGAGATCTGCACGCTGGGCGACCCGCTCGCCGACGTCGGCTACCTGCTGGCCACGTGGCGGGAGCCGGGCGACACGTTCCAGACGACGGCCACCTCGCCCTCCTCCGCGCCGGGTTTCCCCGACCGGGCGGCGATGCTCGCCCACTACGTGGCGCGCACCGACCTCGACTGCTCGGCCATGCCCGTCTACGTGGCCTTCAGCCACTGGAAGCTGGCCTGCATCAACCAGGGCGTGTGGGACCGCTACGACCAGGGCCAGAAGTCCGCCGAGGGGGTCGACGTGGGCGCCATCCGCGAGTCCGTCGACGAGCTGGCCCGCCGAGCCGCAGAGGCGCTCGGTTAGCCGAGCCGAGCCCGCAGCCGAATCGCCGTCGAATCGCCGGGGCACCCTCGACCCACGGGAGACCCCCTCGAGCGACACCCGAGACCGGGGAGGACAGGATGGGCGGGGAGCCCGATGCGTCGCTCGCGGCTGGGGCCGCCTCGCTCGCGGCTGGCCGGTGGGGCGACGCCCGGGCCGCGTTCGAGGCCTCGCTGGCCGCGGGCGAGAGCGCCGAAGCCTGCTTCGGGCTGGCCTCCGCGCTGTGGTGGTTGGGCGAGAGCCACGCCTGCGTCGCTCAGGGCACCCGCGCCTACTCGCTGTTCCGCCGCCAAGGCGCGGTGCAGTGCGCGGTGTGGCTGAGCATCACCTACAAGGCCGACTTCGGGAACGTCGCCGCGGCGAACGGTTGGGCCCGTCGGGCCGAGCGGCTGCTCGAGGCGCTCGACCCGGGACCGCTGCACGGCTGGGCCCTCGTGGCCCGTGCCTACCGGATGCCCGACCTCGACGCGGCCGAAGGCCTCACGGACCGGGCCGCCGTCATGGCGCGCGACGCCGGCGATGTCGATCTCGAGCTCGTCGCCCTGGCTCAGCTCGGGCTGATCCGGGTCGGGAAGGGCCAGGCCCAGGAGGGCTTCGCCCTGATCGACGAGGCGATGGCAGCGGCGTTGGCCGGCGAACGGTCCAGCCTGGACACCGTCGTCTACGCCTGCTGCGACATGCTCACCGCCTGTGAGCTGGCGAGCGACGTCGAGCGCGCCGCGCAGTGGTGCGAGGTGGCGGACGCCTTCGTCGCGACTTACGGTTGCCCGTTCCTCTACGCCGAGTGCCGCATGTACTACGGGAGCGTGCTGACGGCCAAGGGCCGCTGGCGCGATGCCGATCGAGAGCTGACCGCGGCCCTGCGCATCGCCGAAGGCGCAGGCGCCGGTGTGCACGCCCGGGCCCGGGCCCGATTGGCCGACCTCCGCATACGCCAGGGCCGACTCGAAGAAGCCGAGCGGCTGCTCGTCGGCTTCGACGAGGGCGTGGCCGCTGACGCCGAGACGACGCTGTCCCTGGCCGCGCTGTCCCTGGCCCGAGGAGACGCGCCGGCGGCGAGCCGCCGGCTCCGGCAACGGCTGCGCCAGGTGGGCGAGCACCGCGCCGTACTCGCCGGAGCGCTCGACCTCCTCGTCGACGCCTGCCTCGCGTCCGGTGAGGTCGAGGCGGCCTACGCAGCCGCGGCGCGCCTCGCCGATCTCGCCGGCCTCGCCGGCCTCGCCGATCTCGCCGGCGCCGCGGGCACCGTCGCCGGCGGCCGTGTGGCCGCGCTGGCGGCGAGCGCCCGGGGGCGGGTGTCGATGGCGCGAGGCGAGACGGAGGCCTCGGTCGCCCAGCTGGAGGCGGCCCTCGCCGC
>WHTX01000224.1 GCA_009377505.1 Acidimicrobiia bacterium | reverse complement strand
TGGCCCTCGCCGCCCTGACCGTGTCGATCTGGCTCGACGTTTGGGGGGTGGCGGCCCGGCTCGGCACGCACGCCCTGCTCGGGGCCTTCCTCGCTACGGTGACCCTGGTGGCGGGCGGCCTCGGGCTCGCCGTCCGTCGCGCCCCGACACCGGCCGCCTTCCAGATGTTCGGGTTCCGCCACCCGCCGATCGTGTCCTTCCTGGCGCTGTGGGCGCTCGTGGGCAGCGTGGTGGGGGCGTCGGCCGAGCAGCACGAGGTGCGCCTTGTGCACAGCGGCGTGGACCGGGCCGCCCCCCAGGCCGTGGAGGCCGCCTTCGCCCAGTGGCTGGCTCGCTACGCGGTGCTGCCCCCGGAGGCGCAGGCCCCGCCCGGCCCCGCCGACCCCCAGACACCGCCCGCCGACCCGCGGGCGCCGACGGGCGGGCGCCCTGCCGTCCCCCTGGTCCTGGTGAGCGCCGGTGGGGGCGGGGCGCGGGCCGCCAGCTTCACGGCCGCCGTGCTCGACTGCGTGTTCCTCGGGCAGAGCGGCGTGCGCCCCTGCGCGCCGTCCACCGGCTCGACGTGGGAGGGCGTGTTCGCGGCGAGCGGCTCCTCGGGGGGCAGCGTCGGGCTGGCCTCCGTCGCCGCCGAGCACCGGGGGCGCGACGGCGACGACGGCTGGGTGCGGGAGCGGCTCGGCACCGACCTCCAGTCGCCCGCCCTCGCCTGGCGGCTCTTCTCCGAGCTGCCCGACTCGTTGTTGCGCCTCGGGCCGGGCATGGACCGTGCCGAAGTGCTCGAGCGGGCCTGGGAGCGACGCTGGGGCGGGGACGACGACCCCACGAACCCCGCACGCGCGCCGCTGCTCGGCCCACCGGGGACGGCTTGGGGGGGCCCGCTGCTCTTCCTGAACGGCACCGACGCCGACGATGGCTGCCGGGTGAACGTCTCCCCGATCGACGGCCGTCCCGACGCCTCGCGGCGCACGGTGGGCGGGAACTGCCACGAGCGGCGGGCCGACGATGCCCGCCCCGGCGACCTGGCGGCGACGCGTGACCTCGCCGACTACCTCTGCGTCGACGAGGACCTGTCCCTCTCCACGGCCGCGTTCCTGTCGGCGCGCGGGCCGGATACGGCGCCACCGGCCCGGCTGGCCAGCGCGCCCGAGCGGCGCCAGGGCTCGACGGCCTGCGACGGCCTGGCCGCCGGTGAGGACCTGCACGTGACCGGTGGCGACGGGCGAGACCCCAGCGGCGCCTCGACGCTGCTCGAGCTGTGGGCCCGCCTGGAGCCGCTCGTCGCCCAGCAGAACCGGGCTGGCGACGTGTGCGTCGTGCCGGTGTTCGTCGAGGTCGACAGCGGGGGCAGCGGGACCGCCGCCGGCCCCGCCGAGGCCGCGGCCGACCTGTTCCGCCGACCCCTCGGCGACATCGACGTGCTCTCGGGGACGAGGCGGCTCGAGCAGCGCTACGCCCGCTTCGCCCTGCGCAGCCATCCGGGCATCGCCGCGCCGGGCAGCTGGTCGCTCTCGAGCGGCTCGGCGGCGGACGTCGAACGGCAGGTGACCATGCTGGCCGACAACCTGTCGGCCATGGACGTGGTGGCCACCTGGCTGGCCGACGACCTGCGGTGCGAGACGCTGAGCCCCTCGCCCCGCGGACGAGACGGCGGCCGAAGCGGCCTCTGACGTGGACCCTCGTCGACCCACGTTCCCCTTCTCGGCGGCCGATCCGGCCTCGCCGCCACCCGCTACGATCGGGGCCGCTGCCCAGCCAGCACAGCCAGGAGGCCGAAGGGATGCCGCTCTACGAGTACCGCTGTCGCAGCTGTGACACCGTGTTCGAGGAACGCCGCCCGATGGCCGCCTCGAACGAGCCGGCGACCTGCCCGCAGGGCCACCCCGACGCCCGGCGCGTGCTCTCGGTCTTCATGACCGGCGCGACCCGCTCGCCGGGCGCCTCACCTGCCCCGGTCATGGCCGGCGGGGGCGGCGGTTGCTGCGGCGGGAGCTGCGGCTGCGGCTGACCCGCCGCCCGGCCGAAGGCACGGCGACGGCCACGGCCCGGCGCACATGGTCACGCCGGCATCGCCCGGCGCTCCTCGATCGTTCGGCGCCACGAGCCGCGCAGTCGCCAGAACACCCAGCAACCGATCCCGAGCGGGATTGGCGCGAACCACGTCAGCGCACGGAACAACAGCACGGCCGCGGCGATCTGGCTCTTCGTCGCCTCGGGTAGCCCTGACCCCAGCGCCGCCGTCAGCCCGAGCTCGACCACGCCGAGCCCACCGGGGGTGACGGGCACGGCCGAGAGCAACCGGATGAAGGCGAACGCGGCCAGCACCGTCACCCAGCCGACCTCGTCCTCGGACACGCCCACGTTGCGCAGCGCCACGAGCAGCACCGCGAAGAGCGACACGTGGCTCACCACGGTGGTGACGGTGATGCGGGCCCAGCGGTGGGAGAGCAAGCCGGTCACGTGGTCTCGGAAGCCCCGGGCGGATTCACCCCAGCCGAGCACCGGGCCGCGGCCTAGGGGCCGCACCGCCGCCGAGGCCACCCTGGCGGCCAGGGACCCCATCGAGGTCGCCAGCCGCTCGCTGCGCAACAGCAGGGCGAAGCCGACCACGGCGAGCACGAGCACGAGCACTCCCACCGCGGCGGCGGTGACGAGGCCGGCCCCGGCGCCGCCGGTGGCCACCAGGAGGGCGAGGGCCACGATGGGCAGGCCGAGCTTGAGGAAGTTGTTCCAGATCCCGGACACGACGCTGGCGAGCGCCATCTCGGACACGGGGATCCCCCAGCTGCGCTGCATCGTCGCCGTCACGCCGATGCCGATCGCCGCCCCCCCGGGCAGGGTGTTGGCGACTGCCGTCGAGGCCAGGTTGGACACCGCGGCCTCCCGCGTCCGCAGCCGGGCTGCACCGCGGTGAGCACCGGCCAGTAGCTGGCCAGGTTCCACGCCGCCACGGCGAGGAGGGACAGGACCTCGACCCAGGTCATGTCGAGGACGGTCTGGCCCACCTCCCGGTAGTCGGCCACCTTCGGGAACAGGAAGCCGAAGATGAGCACCACCACGGCGATCGACAGCGCGCCCTGGGCCCAACGGGAGCGCCACCACCGTCGGGGGCGGGCGGGGGGCAGGGTGCCGTCGCTCTCGGCGAGCGGGGAGCCCCCCGGCCCTTGTGCTCCCGCCCCGGCCCCGCCGGGCACCGCCACGCCCACGGCGCCCGGCGCCCGGCGCAACCGGGGGCCGGTCATCGCCGCCCCCAGCGCAGCACCCTCGGGGCGGGGACGCCGAAGACCAGGTTGAGGGCCCCGGCGATGGCCAGGCCGAGCCCGGCGCCACAGATGACGTCGAGGGGGTTGTGGGCCCCCACGTACACCCGCCCGACGGCGACCCCGGCCGCCAGGCACCAGGGCACGAGCTTGGCCCGCCCGCCGAGGTAGGGCGAGACGAGCCCGGCCAGGGCCGTGGCCAGCACGGCGTGGCCCGACACGAAGCTCTCGCCCACGGTGGGGACGTGGCCACGCAGCTCCAGGTCCGGGCCGATGGAGAGCGCCGGCCGCCCCCGGCTCACCATGTCCTTCACCATCCGCTCGAGGACCAGCTTGGCCACCGTGGCGCACAAGACAGCCAGCGCCAGCCGGCGACGACCGGCCAGCAGGGCCACCACGGCCAGGACGGGCCCCACGGCGAGTACGCCGAGCTGCTGGAGCGGCCAGGCCAGCACCATCAGGGCGTCGGGCAGCCCGTTGACCGCCTCGAACAGGGACCGCTCCCACCCGGGAAGCGTGCCGGCGTCGCCGACCGTGGCCATGCCGATGCCGAGCACGGCGAGCCCGAGGAGCACGGCGAGGGCGTCGAGGGCGCGTCGCCGGTAGCGGCCCCGGTAGCGGCGGCGGGCATGAGGGCGGGCGAGCCCGGTCACCGGCCGTTGCCCTCCGCGCCCGGCGCGCCGCCGATCCCCGGCGGCGGGCGGCCTCCGGGGCAGCTCACCCCGGCGCCGCAGAGGCCGAGGTCGCTCAGGTCCCGCACGGCGTCGACGAGCGTGGCCCGGGGCTGGAAGGTCAGCGCCTGGTCCACGCCGAAGGCGAACGCGGCGCGCGCGTCGCCGTCGACGGCGAAGCGGTAGGTCACGCAGCCGCCCTCGAAGAGGTAGGTGCGGGTGATGCGCAGCCGGGGAGGCAGCTGCTCGGGCAGCTCGTAGCGGCGCATGCCCACCTCGTCGGTCGGCACCTCGGACGCCCGGGCCACGTCGCACTCCCCCGCGGGGCGGAGCGTCACCTCGACGGCGTGACGCCCCGCCGTCTCCGAATCGAGCCAGAAACGCGCCCGTGCTTCACTTGGGTGCCCTCGCTCTCCCAGCCGGCGGGCAGGGCGGCGATGCAGGGCACCGCCACAGCCGTGGGCACGGCCTGGGCGACGAGCACCATCAGGGAGCCCGTACCGCAGAGGGCCTTGTCGGCGACGGGCACGTCGTGGACCGGGCGGATCATGTCGATGCTGGTGGTCACGGCGAAGGCGAGCACGGCGACCACGGCCCCGGCGAGGGCCACCCGGCGCACGCTCCAGCGTTGGATGGCGATGGGCCGACGCGCCGGGGCCAGCGCCCGGAACTGGGCCACGAGGTCGCGCCCGTCCTGCTTGAGCACCGAGCGCAGCTGGCTGGGGCTGGCCACGCCGCGGGCGGCGGCGAAGGCCTCGGCGATCTCCTCGGGCGAGAAGAGCTGCAGGGCCCGCCGGTAGACCCGCTCGCTGTCGGTGCGCACGCCGAGGACCAGCATCATGTTGGCGAGGTCGACCGCCTGGCGCCAGGGCGTGGACCGCACGGCGACGAAGGCCACGTCGATCACCCGCACGTGGCCGTCCTGGACGAGCACGTTGGCCGGCTTGATGTCCCGGTGGGCGAGCCCGGCGTCCCAGAGCTGGCGCACGACGAGCAGCGCCTCGTCGATGACCTGGTCGTCGACGTCGGCGTCGCCGATCTCCTCGGCGCCCTCGAAGAAGCCGGTGACCACGAGGTACTCGCGCTCGGGGGTGATCTCCACGATCCCGTAGGGCTCGGCCGTGGGTAGGCCGAGGTCGCGCAGGAGCCGCAAGGCGTAGTCCTCGTGCTGGGCGAGGCGGCGCACGGACTGGAAGGGCGCCTCGTCCTCGAGCGCCCCGTAGAGGATGCGGCGGCCCATCTTGTACCAGCGGTCCGCCCGGACGTGGCTCATGGCGTAGAGCTTGGCGAAGAGCGCGGTGTCGGGGCTCCCGGCCACGGTCACCCGCAGCGGCGTCGAGCCGCCCGAGCCCTCGAGGCCGAAGGGGCGCACGTCGAGCACGTGGAGGCCGAGCTGGTCCATGAGCGCGCAGCGGATCGCCTCGCCCCGCTTGCCGCCCACGTCGAGGTGGGCGGTCTTGCCCCGCCGGTAGGCCACCGGGAACGCCTCGTTCGGGGTGAAAGTCCGGAAGGCGGTGAGGGGGATGGCCACCCCGAGGGTGACGGCCACGAGCACGTCGAGGGGGTGGTCGACGCCGAGGTAGAGCCGGGCGAAGGCGAAGAGCGCCAGCACGCAGGCGATGACGAGCTTGGCCAGCGTCCGGCTCTTGCCGGGCACGACATGGGAGTAGGCGACGCCTATGAGCACGGCGGCCAGCACGGCGACCGGCGGCGAGGGCAGCGAGTACCCGGCCCAGCGGCCGATGGCGGTAACCCCGTAGGGCCGGGGCCGGCTGAACCCGTCGTAGAGCACCTCGCCGACGACCTCGAGCAGGGCCAGGGACACGAGGAACGTGATCAGGTGGCGCCAGCGGCGGAAGACGACCTGGCCGACGAGGAGGCCGAGGGCGACGAGCGTGAGCGTCCAGCCCGAGCCGATCCGGTCGACAGCCGTCATGACGTCGGTCAGCCAGCCGCTGCGCAGCCGGGCGATCTGACGGAGCACGGCCGAGTCGGCCCGGTCGGTGAACGCCCGTACGGGCGCGCTGAGCGCGCAGAGCACGATCCAGCCGACGAGACCGCCGGCGCCGGCCAGCCACAACTTGCCCGTGAGGCCGAGGTGCCGCGGCAGGGGCGGTGGCGCGCCCGTGGGGCGGCGCCGGCGCCCGGAGCGCTCCGCGCTCGGCGGGCCGAGAGGCCGGTGGGCGGTGAGCGCACCAGGGCCCGGCTCGAGGGTGGCGGCGTCGCCCGTGGTCATGGCCCGCCCACAGCGCTGCTGAGCCAGGTGGCGGCCACGGCCTCGGGGGAGGCGCCGGCCGCCACCCGGGCGTTCATCTCCCGGAGCTGGTCGGTGTCGAGCGCCCCCGACACGGCGTCCAGCGCGGCGACGAGGTCGGGCCCGAAGCGCTCCACCACCTCGGCGCGCACCAGGGGGGTGACGTTCTCCGCGGGCTGCAGGCCGGCGTCGTCCTCCAGCTCCACCAGGTCGGGCCCGTCCAGGGACGGGTCGGTGCTGAAGAGCAGGGCGACGTCGACGTGCCCGTGCTCCAGGGCCTCGAGGGTGAGCGGCCCGCCGGCGTCGAGGGCCAGGAACTCGGAGAAGCGCAGCCCGTAGACGCGCCCGAGCCCGCCCAGGCAGAGCGGCCGGCTGGGGCACTCGGGCGGGCCGCCGAAGGTCAGCTGGCCCGCCACCGGGCCGAGGTCGCTCACCCGAGCCAGGTCGTGCTCGAGGGCCGTGCGGCGGGTCACGACGATGGCGTTGGCGTCCTGGGCCGGCGCAGGGGCGAGGGCGACGACCCGGCGCGACGCCGCTACCCGGGCCAGTGCCTCGTGCGTGGCCACTGGGTCGGCGACCGGCTCGCTGGCGTCGAGGCTCAGGAACTGCAGGGCCGTGCCTGCGTACTCGGGGACGAGCTCCACCAGGCCCATGGCCAGCGCGGGCTGCACGAGCTCACGCGGCCCGAGCCCCAGCTCGTAGCGGACGTCATGGCCCTGGCGCTCGAGCGCCTCGCCGTACAGGTGGGCCAGCAGCTCGCTCTCGGCGAAGTCGAAGGAGCCGACGGTGACGGTGGAGTCGCCCAGCCCGTCGGCCGGGGTGGGGGCGTCGGCGGCGTCGGGGGAAGAGGCGGTAGAGCACCCGACGAGCACCACGACGCACGCGGCCAGGAGCTCCGGGGCGACCGACCGGGCGGTCCTACGTGCCTCGCCCGGAGGGCCGCGACGGCTGCGACGGAAACCCCCGTCCCCTCCTCCACGCAACACGGCCGGAGCGTAGTGCGCCACGACCTGGTGAGCGCGCCCTTTGCGTGACGCTCCCGCCCTGGCCACGGGGTGCGGCGCCCCTGCCGCTGAGGGGGTGCATTCGTGGCGCCGCGCGGCCTGTGACAGGCTCCGGGGAGACGCCTGGACGAGCAGCGGGAGCGCGACGAATGGCCTGGGATTTCGAGACGGAGCCCGAGTTCCAGCGGGAGCTCGACTGGATCGACCAGTTCGTACGCGAGGAGATCGAGCCGCTCGACTTCCTCGTCGCCAGCCCCTACGACCTCTCGGACCCCGTGCGCCAGAAGCTCGTCCCCCCGCTGCAGCAGAAAGTGCGGGACCGCAAGCTGTGGGCATGCCACCTCGGCCCCGAGCTCGGCGGCCAGGGCTACGGGCAGGTGAAGCTGGGGCTCATGAACGAGATCCTCGGCCGGGCCAAGTGCGGGCCGGCGGTGTTCGGCTGCCAGGCCCCGGACTCGGGCAACGCCGAGATCCTCGCCCACTACGGGACCGAGGACCAGAAGCGGCGCTTCCTCGAGCCGCTGCTGCGCAACGACATCGTCTCCTGTTTCTCCATGACCGAGCCCCAGGGCGGCGCCGACCCCAAGGTGTTCACCACCACGGCGGTCGAGGACGGCGACGAGTGGGTCATCACGGGGGAGAAGTGGTTCTCCTCCAACGCCCGCTACGCCAGCTTCTTCATCACCATGGTGGTCACCGACCCGGACAACCCCCCCTACCAGCGGATGTCGATGTTCCTGGTCCCGGCGGACACCCCGGGCATCGAGATCGTGCGCAACGTGGCGCTCGGCTACCAGGCCGACCGTGAGGGCAGCCACGCCTACCTGCGCTACAACGAGGTCCGGGTGCCCAAGGAGAACATGCTGGGCCCGCGGGGCGGCGCCTTCGTAGTGGCCCAGACTCGCCTCGGCGGGGGCCGGATCCACCACGCCATGCGCACTGTCGGCCACGTACGGCGAGCGTTCGACGCCATGTGCGAGCGAGCGGTCAGCCGCTTCACCCAGGGCGAGATGCTGGGCAAGAAGCAGATGATGCAGGACATGATCGCCCAGTCCTGGGTCGACCTCGAGATGTTCCGCCTGCTCGTGCTGCGCACGGCCTGGAAGATCGACAAGCTCAAGGACTACAAGGCCGTGCGCAAGGACATCTCGGCGGTGAAGTTCACCATGCCCCGCGTCTTCCACGACGTGGCCGCCCGGGCGCTGCAGATCCACGGCAGCCTCGGCGTGTCCAACGAGATGCCGTTCGCCTCCATGGTGATCGAGAGCTTCCACATGGGCCTCGCCGACGGCCCCAACGAGGTCCACAAGGCGACGCTCGCCCGGCTGGTCCTGTCCGAGACCACGCCCAACGAGCACCTCTTCCCGAGCGGGCACCTGCCCACGCTGCGAGACGAGGCCCTGGCCCGCTACGCCGAGGCCCTCGAGCACGAGGTGGCCAACAGCTGATGGCGCTCGCCCCCGCCCGGCCCGCCGCCGCCCTGCCGGCCCACCCGCCGCGCCAGGTCCTGGCCGGGGGGCCCGAGGGCCGCGTCAGCATCGGGCGGGACAGCCTCGGCGTCCCCCACGTGTCGGCCGGCACCATTGCCGACCTCTGCTTCGGCCAGGGCTTCGCCACCGCCCAGGACCGGCTCTGGCAGCTCGAGTGGGACCGGAGGCGTGCCCTCGGCCGC
>WHTX01000223.1 GCA_009377505.1 Acidimicrobiia bacterium | reverse complement strand
GACGTGGTTCCTCGATGTCGATGGTGCCGATCTCCCAGGTACCGGGAGCCTTGTGGAGCACTGCGCCGCGGGTCTGCATCGGTCCCCCTGATCCCTCTCGCTACTCGCTCGTCCCTCAGGCCGCCTGTGCTAGCACCGTGACGTCGTGACAGTGGGAACACCGTCCTGACCTGGTGCGCTTTGGTGATCGGTCGGGGCGGGGCGGGCGGGTCGAGGAGAGGGCCCCCGCCCCCGGGCCGGCTCAGCCGACGGCTGCGGGGCGGGAGACGCCCACGCCGCCGAGCGTGTCGGGGCCATAGCGGTCCATATCGGCCACGAGGTCGAGCGGTCGTACCCCCGGGCCGGTGTCAGCGGTGAGCTGGTCGGCAGGCACGATCCAGGTGAGCTCGAACTCGAGGCCATCGGGGTCGCGGGCGTAGAGGGCCTTGGTGGTGCCGTGGTCGCTGGACCCGACGAGGGCGTTCGACGCGGTGAGCTGCTCGGCGAAGCGGGCCAGGTCGGAGAGGGTGTCGACCTCCCAGCCCAGGTGGTACAGGCCGACGGTGCCGCGCCCGGCGGGGGAGTCCACCGCGGCGTCGCCGATGGAGAACAGGCCCAGGTCGTGGTCGTTCGTGGAGCCCTCGGCGCGCAGGAAGACGGCGCCTCGCATCCTGTAGGCGTCGATGCGCCGGAAGCCGAGCACCTCGGTGAAGAAAGTCGCTGATCGCTCGGCGTCGCGGACATAGAGCACGGCGTGGTTGAGCCTGTTGATCGCCATAGCGGCCTCCTGGGGTGCGGTCTCCCTCCGGCAGTGTACTTGAGCCCTCAAGTGTTCCGCGGCCTGAACTCGCTCAGCGACACCGGGCGGCCGGCCCGGGCAGCGGGGTGCCGCCGGCCCATCTCGGCCCGCCACCAGCGGTGGAAGTGCAGGGTGCCGAGCTCGGGCGCGGGGCCGGTGAGGTTGGGGTGGTAGGGCTCGATGCCCAGGTCGAGCTCGCGGGCGACGACCACGCCGTCGTAGCGGCTCTCGTTGAGCACCCGGTCCTGTACCGCCGTCTCCCCGTAGGCGTCGAGGATGACCTGCACGAGCCCTGGGACCAGCTCTTCCATGTCCCGGGGCACCAGGTAGTGCACCCGGTTCACGTAGCTCTCCGGGCCGGTCGGGATGACCACGGAGATCACCCGGAGGCCGTTGTAGAACTCGAGCATCACGTTCGGGTAGAACGCCGACCACACGACGGCCAGCTCGGAGCCGCGCTCGCCCCGGGCGGCGTGGTAGTCCCCCAGCCCCTCGACCCAGGCCGCGTACGCAGCGGACCGGCGCCCGGCCTGGCGGGAGAGGTGGACGAACTGCAGGTGCATCGCCTCGCCGAACACCCACTCGAGCGAGGCGCAGTCGGCGAAGGAGGCGAGCCCGGCGTGGTAGGGCGGGACGTGGTAGCAGTCCCCGTACACCTCGAGGAACGTCTTCCAGTCGCCCCGGTAGGCCTCGTCCTCCTCGGCCACGACCACCCAGTCCGAGAAGTCGAGCCAGTCGGCGACCCCGTGGGCGGCGAAGGCGTCCTCGACGCGGTCGAGGTCGTCCCGGAAGCTCGGCCCGATAGCGGCATCGCCCGAGAAGTGCGCCCCCCGCCAGCTCGTCGTGGGGAAGGGGCGCAGGCCGAGGCGGGCTCGTTCGTCCTCGGTGAAGCTCATGGAGCGCCCGCCGATGAGCTCGCCGTCGAGCTGGAAGGACCAGTGGTGGAAGGGGCACGTCACGCATGAGCCGGTCAGCACGGTGTCGTCGGTGACGATGGGCCGCAGGGCGTGGCTGCACACGTTGGCGAAGGCCCGCAGCTCGCCGCACGCCGTCCGGGTGAGGAGCACGCGGTCGTCGCCGTCCGCTCGCACGTGGGCACGCCCGGTGGGGAGCAGGGCATCGTGGCCGACGTAAAGGGGCCCCCGGGCGGGGCTGAAGAGGCGCCGGCGTTCCTCGGCGTAAGTCACTGGGTCGCCGTAGTCGTCGAGCCCGAGCGGCACAGTGGCGGCGATCTGGGTGGTGCTCGGCACCTGGGGGGACGTGTGCATCTCGAGCGGCATGTAGTTCAGCCCTGGTCGCGGCGGTGAGGGGGTGGGGGGCGGGACCAGCTCGGCGACGTGCTGGCGGGCTCGCCAGGAGAGGTTAGCCGTGCCGAACAAAGAAACCACGCGGAGTGCCCGTGCCTGCGGTCTGCGTGACGTTCCCAGGTCAGTACGGTGGCTGCCGGCGCGCGAACGCATGTCGCCTGTGCCCGGCGACGGGCGCGGCTGCGACGCCGAAGCCTGGGAGGCTGGAGGGATGCTCCGACGTGCGGTGCCCGAGGACCTCGACGCTCTGGTCCGCCTCGTCGAGGAGTTCTACGAGGTCGACCGGTACCCCTTCGACGAGGCGCTTGTCCGGGGCGCGCTCCTGGGCCTGCTCGAAGGGGACGAGCACGGCGTGGCCTGGTTGGTCGTCGGGCCGGGCTGTGCCGACGAGGCGCTGGGCTATGCCGTCGTGACCTGGGGCTACAGCATCGAGAGCGGGGGCCGCGAGGGCCTGGTCGACGAGTTCTTCGTCCGCGAGCGCAACGGCGGCGTGGGGAGCGCGGCCCTGGTCTCCGTGCTCGAAGCGTGCCGGGCCTACGGGCCCCGGCGCCTGTTCCTCGAGACCGAGGCGCGCAACGACGCCGCCCGGCGTTTCTACGCCCGTCACGGCTTCGACGCCGACGACTCCATCTGGATGAGCCGCACCCTCTGACGCGGCGCGAGTCCCCATACGGCACTTCGGTCGAGCCGCACCATCGTCCAGGTGATCGCGCTCGTCGTCGTCGCCGTGTTCTTCGTCGGGCTGTGGTTCTCCGGCGAGCGCGTCGAAGCCGGCTGGCTGCGCTTCTACTCCGGCGCCGTGATGCTCGCGGGGTTCGTCCTCGCCGGCTACGACCGATGGCTGTGGCGCTGGAAGCCGCTGCAGCGGCTCCGCATCGTCCCGCCCGACCTGCATGGAACCTGGAAGGGCACCCTCGCCTCAGCGTGGATCAACCCCGCCACCGGGCAGGGCATCCCGCCGAAGACGGCTTACCTCGTCGTGCGCCAGAGGGCGTTGAGCGTCACGGTGACGATGCTCACCGACGAGTCGCGCTCGAACTCGACGCTCGGACGCGTCAGCCGCATCGACGGCTCCTGTCGGCTCGACTACCTCTACCTGAACCGCCCCGACCTGCGCGTCGAGCACCGAAGCCGGATGCACCACGGCTCCACCGTCCTCGACGCCGCCGGCACCCCCGCCGAGCGCCTCCACGGCCGCTACTGGACCGACCGCGACAGCAAAGGCGAGCTCAGCTTCGCAGAGCGCCGCCCCGCCTACGCCGACGACTTCACCGCCGCCGAGGAGCTGTTCAGCTCGGCCAACACGCCCTAGGGAGAGCCCATGTCCGACGAAGCTGACCTCGAGGGCTTCGGTTACCACGCCGATGCACGAGTCGTCGGCGAGCTCACCGGCGTCCAGGTGGCCGAGGCGAAGCACCCCGACACGCTCGAACCGCGCGTCGTCCTCTATCTGCGGCCGGTGCCAGACGCCGAGCAGGTCGGCTTCGCGATGCCACCGGAGATCGCTGACCAGCTCGCCGATGAGCTGAAGCGCTGGGCGCAGCGCGCCCGTGACAAGCACTTCGAGTGAGTCGCCACACCTCGCGGGCTCTCATGGATGGATCATCGACACCCCGAGGATGGGCGCGTTGGCGAGCTTCAGGTCGGCGGTCACCAGTCCCGCGCCTAGGTGCTCGGCCAGCACGAGGTACAGCGCGTCGGCGACCGTGAGGTTGGCTCGCTTCGCCCACGCCTCGGGGAGCAGCGGGCGCACCTGCACGCGCCGCAACGGAGCCGTCCCCAGCGAGCTCATCGCCGCCGCCACCCGGGCGGCGGGCACCGTCGAGTGCAGCTCGGCACGGCGAAGCGCCCCTGCCACCTCGGCGTAGAAGTGTTCAGGCACCCACCACTGGGCATCGCCCGGCACGAGCTCGTGCAGGCGTCGACCTGTGGGCGTGTCCAACAGCAGCTCGACGCTCGCGGAGGCGTCGAGGACCAGCGAGGTCACCGCTCGGCGCGAACCTCAGCCACGAGGTCGGCGCCGCTTACGCCAGGATCGATCGCTTCATCCTGGACGAGCGAGCGCAGCCAGTCGGTCATCGACCCCTCGGGCGCGTCACCAGAGATCGGGACCACCACCGGGTCCAGCTCGAAGTCCTCAGCACGGCGCGCCATGCACACAGCGTACGCCCTGCCGAGCCCGGAGCTGCTGCTCGATCAGACTCAGCCCCGTTGGCTCTCTCGGAGCACGGATCTCCGCCCTTTCCGCAGCTCAGTAACTACGGACCCCTGGTCAAGAGCGTGGCGCACAGCAGGTTGGCAGCAACAGAACGCCCTTTCTGTTGCACTTCGATGGATGGGAGAGGACCGCTCCCCAGTCGGCCAGTCGGCGGCGGCGCTGGCATACCGGGAAGCACCCACCGGTTGCCTTGATCATGACGATGGACTTAGGTCGGATAGGTGTCTGGCAGGGTGCCGCAGTTCTGACTCCGCAGCTGGCGCAGGAGGTGGAGGAGCTCGGGTACGGCGCCATCTGGATCGGTGGCTCACCCGGTGGTGACCTGGGTATCGTCGAGACGCTGCTCGACGCCACCGACCACATCACGGTCGCCACCGGCATCGTCAACGTGTGGAAGGACGACGCCGCGACCATCGGGGCGGCCTACCAGCGGATCGAGGAACGCCACCCCGGTCGGTTCCTGCTCGGCGTGGGTATCGGCCACCCGGAACACACGTCGCAGTACCGCAAGCCCTACGAGACGCTCGTGGAGTACCTCGACCAGCTCGACCAGGCTCAGGTGCCGGTCGACCGCCGGGCCCTGGCCGCGCTCGGCCCGCGGGTCCTGCGCCTGGCCGCCGACCGCACCGCTGGGGCCCACCCGTACCTGACCACCCCCGAGCACACCCGAGAGGCCCGCCAGCTCCTCGGGGAAGGCGTGCTCCTGGCACCGGAGCAGAAGGTCGTGTTGAGCTCCGACGCGGAGCAGGCCCGGACCATCGCCCGACCTGTCGTCGAGAACCCCTACCTCCACCTGTCGAACTACCGGCGCAACCTGCTGCGGCACGGGTGGGACGAACCCGACCTCGACGACGGTGGCAGCGACCGGCTCATCGACGCCCTCGCCCTGCACGGCGACGCCCAGACCATCAGCCTCGGGATCACCGCCCACCTCGACGCAGGCGCAGACCACGTGTGCATCCAGGCACTGGGTCCCGACCCCCTGGCAACCCACCGGGCCTTGGCCGTGGTCCTCCTGCCCTAGCCCGGAGCCGTAGCGGATGGGAGTGGGGGGCATGAGCAGATGAGCACCCGAGCACGCGCTTCGCGCAGCGCCCCACCGGGGCAGTCGGTGTCCTTCGTCGAGCTGTTCTTCGACCTGCCTTCACTCACCCCTTCGAGCACGCGGCCGGGGCCTTCAGCCGTCCAACCGGTCCATCAGCAGCAGGTCGAGCCCCTGCGTGACCGCGGCGACCGCCCGCTCGCGGAGCTGCTCGTCGGTCGCCGAGGCAACCGGGTGCTCGATCACCGCGAACCGATAGCCCGCCAGGCCACACGCCCGCGCCATGATTTCGGCGGCGTCGACGAAGCCCGTCGTCATCACTCCGACCGCCGGCGTGCCGTGCCGCTCCGCCGTGATGGCGTCGTGCAAACTGCACGACGAGCAGCTCCCTCAATCACCGGTGGCGGCGAACATCGCCGACCAGGTCGCCGCCTCGTTCATCAGCTCCACCTCGGCTGGCGCCGAGTAGTTGCCCTTGGTACGGCGAACGACCTCGGCCACGCTGTAGCGCTGCCGCAGCACGTCTTCCATGTGGTCGAACAGCCGGGCCGTGCCCGCTTTGCCGTTCGACAGCAAGCCGACCGTCGTCCCGGCCAGCGTCACCAGCCGCGGCGCCAGCGCCACGGTCGGCGGTTCGTCCTCGTTGGTAGGGTCGAACACCTCGATGGCCACGGCGTTGACGATCGCCCTCAGCCGCTGGCGCTGAGCCTCAGCACTCGACGCAGGCGCCGATCGGGACGGTGACCGCGCTCGAACGGTGACCCAGCCAAGGCGGGATCACGGCGGCGAAGCCGCCCGCCGGCCCGCCGGCGGCCACGACGAGGCAGTGCTCTGGTGACGGCAGCGCTCGATACACCTTGTCCGCCTTGGCTTGCCCCACCACTTGTCTCTTGCCGACGCTCGCCCAGTCGCGCCGGCGGACCTGGGCGTGCTCGTAGAGGTACTGGCGCACGTCGGCCTTGGTCACACCGGCGGCGTGCAGGATGTCGCGCAGCTGCTTGGGGATCACCACGACGTAGTTGCCGCCCCAGATCGAGTAGTGCAGCAGGTTGGCCCGCATCTCCGCGGCGAACGTCGCGAGCAGCTCGTCGGGCTGCGTCGTCCATTCGTTCAAGACCTGCCGGGGGCCGCTGGCGGCCATGACCGTCACCGCGGACGTCCCGTCGGCGGGGATGCCCCGATCCTGGGCCAGCGGGCGCCACGGCGAGCCCTCCTCGTCCTCGGCCAGGCAGAAGCTGACCTTGCCCGGATGGCCGAGGGTCGAGCGGTCCAGGTCGCCCGGCCGAACCTCGACGAGGTTGCGCACAACGAGGCGCACGGCGCGCCCGATGACCAGGGCGGCGGGATCGCCGCCGCCGAGGCAGGAGAACGTGCCGGTCATCCCGAGCTGGCGACGAATCGGCCCGTTCACCACCACCAGCACGGCACACCCGCCCGTGGACGAGCTCGAACCGTGGAGCAGGTAGTCGGGATGACACATCGCTTGCACGGCAGCGGCCACGACGGGGAAGTGCGGCGGCTGGCAGCCCGCCATCACCGCGTTGATCGCCACCTTCTCGGCGCTCAGCGTCCGTGACTTGACCGGCTCGACGCCCATCAGCTGGTCGGGCGCCATGCCCGCCCAGTCGAGGATGGCCGCCACCCGCTCGCGGGTGGGCGCGACGATCGGCAGCCCGTCGGTCCACCCCTTCCCGGCCAAGAGGTCGGCCGCGGCCGCCTCGTCCTCGACGACGAAGGTCCGTGAAGGCACGCAGGCACGCTACCGGACGGCCACCGGCCGGGGCTGAGGAGACCTCAGCTGGAGAAGCCGAGGGCCTCGTGGTTCTCCACGTCGCCGCAGAACGAGCCGCTCCGAGGGAAGGTCTCCGCGTTCGACCTGACGTTCAGCGCGCCCAAGTCCGTCTCACTGCCCCCGGCGGCCTGCCCTCACGTGCGGTGGTGCGATGGGGGTGGTGCGGCGTCAAGGGCACCACGACCCCCCAGCCTCGCGCGGCAGCCACCGGAGCGGCTCAAGGAGCAGATGAAGCTGGTGGAAGCCATGGAACGCGAGCTGGTGGAGCGGCGAGACGAGTACGAGCAGCACGTCTCGGCGTACATGTGGGAGGTCTACGAGCTGCGGTTGCTGACCAAGCTGGCTTGGGGCGGCCTGTTGGAGCACAGCGAGGGCGACGAAGACGGGGGCGACGAAGCGGAGGAGTGACCACGGCGAGGGCTGTCGTCCACCACGGCGGCGGCCCTCGCTGCTCACCAGGCGGTGAGCGCCTTCGCGCTCGCTGATTTCCTTGATGTGGGGCTGGACGTGGTATCGCCGCCCGTTCGAGCTTGGCGGCCTCGTAGCCGGCGGACCGGTGCGCTGACCGGATGAAGTTCAGGGTGATCGTTCCCGCGTACGCGGCCCAGGCGTCGGGTTCGACGCGGTGCGACGCGGCGATAAGCCGTGCCATCACCTCCTGGGTCACGTCCTCAAGGGCGTGGGGGTCGTGCACCCAGCGGCGCCCAACTGCTCCGACGATCGTCGACGCCTGTGCCAGCTGCGCTTCATAGACCCTTCCCATGACTGGCCGTTACCCGGCCTGCGACCCGGGGAGCCTGCACGACTCGCCCCGCCGCAGCTCAGCTGACCTGCTGACTGCTCAACGCTCCAAGGTCACGACGCACGCACACCCATCGGCACAGGCGAGACGGGTCGAAGCCCGACGCAACCATCGCGGTCGTCGGCCCGTGGCCTGCGCGCACGTCGCTGGTGTGACGGGTGATGGTGCGGCGTCAAGGGGATAGCCGCTCCGCTTCGCTGCGCTCCCCCGCCTCCGCTGCGCTCCGGCTCCTGGCGTTCCCCTTGACCCCGAACCACCCCCATCAGTTGGGGCTTCCAGCGAGCGCAGGCCGCCGGGGCCTGCACCCGCAGGAGGTGCCTGATGGCAAGCAGGGATGGCGTGGCCTACGACGGGCCCGAGGTCGACGAGGAGCGCAAGGACCTCACGCGGGCGGGGATGACCTGGGAGCGCTGCTGGAGCCCGTATGTGCTCGTGCCGGAGGACGGAGCGGATGCGTCCGGGTGGGGCGGCATGCTCGGCGTGCACTGCTGCTGCCAGCTGGCTCCGCTCGGCGTGCGGTGGTTCGAGGACGTCACCGCGGTGGCCGAGGCTCGGGCCGAGCTCGAGGCGATCGCAGACGCCCACCTCGTCCAGCGCCACCCCGAGCGGCTTGTGGTCGAGCACGGGTGCGGGTGCCGGTGATGGCGAGCGCACAAGACGTCTACGAGACCACCACCGCGGCGATCGTCGAAGCGATCGAGGCAGGCGCGGAGTCCTGGTCGATGCCATGGGCCCGCGATGGGCTCGCGTTCCCCATCAACGCCACGACCCAGAAGCACTATCGGGGCGGGAACGTGCTCGCCCTCATGGCCGCAGCGATCACCGCCGGGTGGTCCTGCGGGCAGTGGGCCACCTTCAAGCAGTGGCAGAGCATCGGCACCCAGGTCCGCAAAGGCGAGCGCGGCACGGGCTGCCTGTTCTGGACCGTCAAAGAGGACCGCATGACC
>WHTX01000222.1 GCA_009377505.1 Acidimicrobiia bacterium | reverse complement strand
GCGGACGAGTGCGACCACTGGGTCGGCGATGGCCGGCGCGGTCAGGGGATCGGGACGTGGCTCATGGCCCACGGCGCCGAGTGGCTGCGGCTGGGGGGCACCAGGCGTCTCCTGGCCTACGGCCTGGAGGACGAGCGCCTCCCCGGGTGGGCGGGCTACTACGCGCGCTTCGGCCTGGTGCCCATCAACCGCACCGTCAGGGGGTGGCGCCGCACACTGGGGTGATCAGTAGGCGCCCTGCTTCTCGAACAGGCGGCGGGGTTGTCGGCGAGCATCTGGTCGACCATCGGGTCGTTCCCCCTGGGGCTGCTCCCGGGCTTGCGGGCCCGGAAGTATGAGGGGCAGCTCGTTGAACGTGTAGAGCCCAGTGGCGACGAGGATGTCGAGCTCGATCTGGTCGGCGATGCCGGCGATGCGGGGGATGTAGCGGCCGGGGCCGAGTGGCCACGATCCCCCTCCTGGCAAGACTGCACGGGAAGCTACGACGAGGCCGTCTATCGTCACCCGGCGATGGGACGGGGGCGACCTGCGCTGAGCGTGGTGCTGGTCGTCGTGGCCGGCGTACTCTTCCCCCTCGGGGTCGTCACCCAGTGGGCGCGGGGCACGGTGTTCGAGAGCGACGTGTTCTCCAAGCGGGCCGTGACGCTGCTCGACTCCCAGACGGTGCGGCGCGAGCTGGCGGAGGAGCTCACCTCCCAGCTCGCCCGCAGCGGCAACCAGCAGGCCATCGTGTTCCGCCCGGCCCTGCAGCTCGCCATCGAGGCCGTGATCGACACGGACACGTTCCGCTCCATCTTCCGCACGGCCGTCCGACGCACGCACCAGGCCATCCTCGCCGGCGACTCGGGCACCGGGCTCGACCTGTCGGACTCCCTCGCCATCATCACCAGCACCGCGCAGCTCGCGCCGGCCGCCCAGTCGGGGACGCTGACGACCAGCAGCGGCTTCGCCCGCAGCCTCGACGAGACGGTGACGAAGCTGGCCGACCTCGGCCTGTGGGACCTACGCAACGCCATGGCCGAGCTGGCCACCGCCGCTCTCGCCGGCGCGGCGCTCGCCGCCGCGGGGGCCGTGGCCGTGGCCCGTGACCGGCGCAGGGCCGTGCGCTACCTGGGGCGGGCGGTCGTGGTCGACGGGGTGCTCGTCATGGTCGTGCTCTTCGTGGCCGGCCGGTTCGTCGAGCGGGCCATCGCCGACCCGCGCCTCGCTGACGCCATCGGCGGCGCCTTCACCCGGGCGACGAGCGACCTGCGCACGATCGGCCTGTGGATCGCCGGCTACGGGATCGTCGTCATCGCCGCGGCCGCCGCTCCGGACGGCGACCGCTACACGCCGGCCCGGGTGCGCCACGTCGTCGTCGGCCGACTGGCCCGCCTGCGCCGGACGCGGGCGGGCACGGTGGTGGTCGGCGTGGCCGGCGTCGCCGGGGGCGTGGGCGTGCTCAGCGACCCGTGGGCGGCAGCTTGGGCGCTGATCCTCGCCACCTCCCTCTACCTCGTCTACCTCGGGGTGACCGAGCTGCTCACCCTCGTCAAGGCCGGGGAGGCGGACGCCACGACGGCCCTGCGCCGGGGCCACAGCGGCCGGCGCGAGGCCGTCCTCGCCGGGGCGGCGGCGGTGGTGCTCCTGGCCGTGGCCGGCGGCGGCATGGCCCTCACCGGCCAGCGTGCGGCGCGCGCCGCCGAGGCCGCCGGCGAGCAGCGCTGCAACGGCGATGTCACCATCTGCGACCTGCGCCTCGACGAGGCGGTGTTCGCCGGGTCGCACAACGCCATGTCCTCCGCGCTCTACCCGGGCTGGCTCTTCGCCGAGCACGTGGAGACGATCCAGGGCCAGCTCGACGCCGGGGTGCGCGCCTTGCTCATCGACACCCACTACGGCATCCCCTCCGCGGCGCTCGTGCCGGGCTCGGAGTCGCCCCTGGTGCTCACCGACCTCGCCTCCGAGCTGCAGGACGCGCCGAGGGAGGAGGTCTCGCCCGAAGTCGCCCAGCGCGCCGCCCAGGTGGCAGCGCGCGCGCCCAAGGCCGCCGGAGCGGGGCGCGCCATCTACCTGTGCCACAACTACTGCGAGCTCGGGGCCGTGCCCTTCGCCACCGTGCTCGACCAGCTGGCGCAGTTCCTCGACCACAACCCGGACGAAGTGGTGCTGCTCGTCATCCAGGACGCCACCACCCCGGCCGACACCGCCGCTGCCTTCGAGCAGGCCGGCCTGGCCGAGCGGGCCGCGGTGCTCGGCCCGGGCGCGCCACTCCCGACGCTGGGCCAGCTGATCGACGCCCGCACCAACCTCGTGGTCTTCGCCGAGTCCGGCGGGGACGGCGCCCCCGCCTGGTACCACCCCGCCTACGAGGGATGGTTCCAGGAGACGCCCTTCGACTTCACCTCCGTCGACCAGTTCGCCTGCGGGCCCAATCGGGGCACCGTCGACGCCCCGCTCTTCCTCGTCAACCACTGGGTGAGCGCGTCGCCCCCTGACCCGGCGAGGGCGTCGACGGCGAACGCACGGGCCGTGCTCGAGAGGCGCCTCGAGAGCTGCCTGGCCGAGCGGGGCCGGTCCGCCAACATCGTGGCCGTGGACTTCGCCGCCCGCAGCGACCTGGTCGGCATCATCAGCGAGCTGAACGAGTCCCTCCTCGACGAGCGGCGCGGCGCCCCACCGTCGACGCTCCCGGGCCCCACGACCTCCTCGACCGTGGTGTCGCGCCCCTCCACCACGCTGCCCACCGGTACGGGCGGGCTAAAACCACCAGTGGTCGTCGACACGCTCACCGGCGGGTCGCCCACGGCGTTCTGCGCCGCCCTCGGCCCCGCCCTCGAGGTCTTCTCCGCCTGGGCCTACGCCAGCGTGACCGCGCCCGCTGACGAGCGGGGCCTGGCCGACCTCGTCGTCGGGCCGGCGCTCGCCCGCCAGCTGGCCGCGCTGAACGCCCCCGCTCCCGAGGAGGTGGCCGCCCGTCTGGGCCCCGTCCTCGACCGGTCACGGCGGGCGGTGGCCGCGCTCGGGGCGCTCGGCCTCGACGCAGCCGCCGTGGACGAGCTCGACCAGCGGGTCAGCGCGGCCCTCGAGGACCCCGACGGGGCCGACGGGCTCGTAGTCGTGCTGACGGCGGGTACGTCCCTCGGCCAACAGGTGGGGGAGGCGGCCCTACGGCAGGCCGGGGACGCCTTCGCCGCCGGCGAGCCCGACCCCGCCGGGCTCGTGGACCTCGGGACCGTGCCCGACCAGGTCGCACGCGACGCCGGCTACGACTGCCTCGCCTCCCCGGGCGGGGGCTGACCGCTCGCTGGCCGGGAGCCGAGCGCCCGGCGGGGCGGGCTCAGTCGCCGACGCGCTCCTCCGTGCGCATGGACCACAGGGCGAGCTCGACGGCGGAAGCGGTCGCCAGCCCGACCGCGGCGCCGCCGGCGATGTCGAGCGGCAGGTGGACGCCGTACACGACCCGGGCCACACCGACGGCCGACGCCGCGAGGTAGGCGACGGCCCGCCACCGTCGCGGCAGTGCCGGCGCCAGCGCGGCGGCGAGGGCGAAGGCCACCGCCGCGTGCCCCGAAGCGAAGCCGAGTCCCGTGCCCGACCCCTCCCGCACGTCCAGCCCGGGCAGGTAGGCGAGCGGGCGCGCCCTGCCGACCAGGGCTTTCACCGCCTTGGCCGCCACCCAAGCGCCAACCCCGCTCGCCACCACGGCCGTTGCCCGCCATGGCCGGCGCCGGGCGGCGACCAGCGCTCCGACCGCGAACGCGCTCCACATCGTGCCGAGCTGCATGACCGGCCAGAGAACCGCGGCCACCACGCCTGAGGCGTCGTTCAGCCGACGCGTCAGGGTGAGCTCCCAGCCCGGAGGCGACCCGATCGCCGCCAGGGCCCACAGGGGCACGAGCACGACGACGGAGCAGGCGAGCAGCACCCGGGCAGCACGCAGCCCCCCGTCTCTCGTCCGCTCCACGGCGCCGACCGTATCGGAGGACGCCTGGAGGGCTCGTCACGACTTGGGGGCGAGGCCCAGGTCGATCCGGGTGGTGTGGGGGTCATCGGCGCCGCCCGACCGTCCGAGCACGACGTGGAGGACCGTGTCGCCGGACATCGTCACGAGGCCGATGTTGCTCTCTCCGACGACGGCCGAGCCGGGGCCGTGCTCGGGGCGGACGTAGCGGCGGGACTCCCGGTAGGTGGGGCGCTGGTCGGGGTCGACCCGTTGGGCCAGGGCCGGCGGGAGGAAGACCGGCCCGTCGTCGTTCCACTCGTCCGTGTTGGGGGGGCGCTCGAGGAGCCGGTGCACGAGGCCGGGGGCGCGGCCGACCTCGGGCGGGCCCTCCCAGCCCACCCGCTCGTGCTCGGCCCGCACCAGCCGGCCGAGCACGTCGACGCCGGTGCGCGCCAGGGTGCCGCTGTGCTTGATGGCACTGCTGACGAGCTGGGCGACGCGGAGGCTCCGGCCGTCGATCTCGAAGGATGCGTCGACGGTGAGGCCGTAGTGCACGTCACCGGAGAGCACCACGCAACGCCGCAGGCCGAGGTCGTCGACGAGCAGGCCCATGAGGTCGACGAGCCCCTGGAGCGCCGAGTGCCACGCCTCGAAGTCGATCTCGTAGGGGCCGAGCTTGCCGGCGAGGAACTTCTGGCGCCGCTCCTGGACCTCCAGGCCGAACAGGGGCACGGCGGAGACGAGGACGACGTTGCCCAACTCGGGCACCCCGGCGCCGATGGCCAGCTCGCGCACCCGCTCGAGCTCGCTCGGCCCGATGAGCCGGGCGGCGCCCTCGTCGCTGTCGAAGGCCCGCTGGGTGCGGGTGTCGAGCACGACGGTGGGCGGGCAGGTCGGGGCGACGTAGCTCCAGCGGTCGAAGGACCACATCGCGTCGTCGTAGCGCCGGTCGGCGTCACTGGCCGTGCCGTCGGCCTCGCGGCCGGCGGGTGGGGCCGTGCGGGCCGCGGCGGCGACGAAGGCCTCGTCGAAGGCCTCGGGCTCGTTCCCCCACCCCTGGAAGGCCCAGAAGGTGGCCAGCGCGTTGGCCACGACCCGCCGCCCCGTCGGCGAGGCGCGCACCCGTTCCTGCCAGCGCCAGGTGAGGTTCCAGTCGTCGGTGACGTCGTGGTCGTCGAAGCAGGTGTAGGTGGGCACGTTGGCCAGCACGCGCCGCACTGCGGGCAGGGCCGCCCGGGCCGCCTCGAGCTGCACCACCTCGGCGTGGTACTGGCGACGGCGCCTCCGCCGGCCGCGCCCCGTCGGTTTCGCGCCCTCGGGCACGGCCTCGTCGAAGGACGGGAACGAGGCGGGCCAGCAGCGCTCGTCCCAGGCGACCAGGTAGGCGGCGGCGAACTCGCCCAGGCTGAACAGGTGGTTGCCCGCCTTGGTCGAGGTGAAGCAGGCCCGTTCGGTGGCGAGTTGCTGGCGGCCGTAGACGGCGACGCTCGACAGGGCGGGCAGGCCAGGGACAGAAAGCTCGTCCTCGGGCCCGACCAGGGCCCGAGCGAGCCGGCCGAGGTGGCCGATGAGGGGGCCGCCCACCTCGTCGCCGTAGATCTGGTCCCCGGTGAGGAACAGGGCCGACGGCCGGTTGGCGAGATCCCTGGCGTGGCTGGCCAGCACCCCGTCGGCGGCGAGAAAGGCGTCCTCTCCCCCGCCGTGGAGCTGGCGGCACGAGCCGTGCAGCAGGTGGAGTGGGTCGCCCGGCACGGCCAGGGCGAAGGTCGGCAGGGGCAGGTGGCCGTAGGCGATGCTCGTGGCGCCGTCCAGGCGGTCGAGGTCGGCCAGGCGGTGGGGCGGCCCGTCCTCGGGGGCGACGGTGATGTCGTAGCCGAGGAGCTCACCGGTGGGGAAGGCGATGTCGCCGCCGGGGGCCATGTCGCCGCCGGGGGCCATGTCGCCGCCGGGGGCCATGTCCCTGCCGCTGGGCATCTCGTCGCCCCCTGGGGAGGCGCCACCAGGGGCGCGGCCCAGCGGGGTGGCCACGGCGAGGTGCACGTAGAGGCTCCGGCCCAGGCGCACCTGGCGGGCTTCACCGGTACCGAGGGGCGTGAGGCCATCGGCAGCGACGGCGCAGATCTCGACCGTGAAGCGGGCCGGGACGCTCGTGGCCAACCAGACGCAGACCCGCCTGGGCTCGGCCCGCCGCAGGATGGGCCCGGCGAGGAGGAGCGGGAGCGGAGGCTCCGCCTCGGTGGCCTCAGTGGTCACCCGCACACGCTTCGTAGCACCCTGACCTCCACCGTTGCTCGGAAGCTCAGCGGAACGTAGCCGCCGGCGCGGGCCGACGCCCCTGCGAGGCTGAGGGTCGGCTCAGCGCCGGCTCCGAGGGCGGCCCCAGCGCGCCGGTCCGCGGACGATCGCCTCCTCGCCGGGCGCCCGGGCGCGAAGATCTGGGCGTGAGCGACAACAGCGGAGCGACGGGCGGTCCAGGCGACGACCTGCGAGCGCGGGCCATGAAGAGCCTCGAGGGCAAGCGGCAGTTCCGCACCCACCTCGCGACGTACGTCGCCGTCAACGCGATGCTGTGGGTCACCTGGCTGGTGGTGGCCCTGAACGGGGGCACGTGGTTCCCGTGGCCGATCTTCGCCTCCCTCGGCTGGGGGGTCGCCGTGGTCCGACAGGGCATGGCCGCCTACGGGGGGGCGGGGGGCATGTCCGAGGCCGACATCCAGCGGGAGATGGGCCGCCTCGGGGGCGAGTAACCACCATGTCCACGCTAGGCGGGGGTGTGCCGGGAAGTGGGCGCTCAGGTACCGGTACCGTCCCCGGGCTTGCGAGCGAGGACCTCACCGTGGATGAAGGCGAAGAAGCCCCCCGGCCGGGTGGCCCAGGAGCGCCAGGCGGCGGCGAGGGCGGCGAGCTCGTCGGCGTCGGCCAGGCGGGCGGCGACGGCCTGGTCGGCGAAGGCGCTCTCGGTGATGCGCACGGCCCACAGCTCGGACCAGGTGCGCCGGGCCTCGTCGTCGCTGTAGCACCAGGCACTGGCCGAGGCGACGACGTCATCGAAGCCCGCCTGCTCGACCCAGCCCTTCAGGTGGCGGCCGGCATCGGCGTCCGCACCGTTGGCCCTGGTCACCTGGTGGTACAGCTCCAGCCAGCGGTCGAGGCCGGGCTCGGCGGGGGCGTGGACCATCGTGCCGTAGTCCGAGTCGCGAACCGCCAGCAGACCGCCCGGGCGCAGCACCCGCTTGGCCTCGGCGAGGCCGGCGAGGGGCCGGGCCAGGTGCTGGAAGACCTGGTGGGCGTAGACGACGTCGAAGGTGTCGGCCTCGAAGGGCAGGGCGTAGACGTCCGCGGGGTCGAAGGTCGTGTTGGCCAGGCCCCGGGCCGCGGCGAACGCACGGGCCTGGTCGAGCACTTCGGGCTCGCGGTCGATGCCGTTGACCTGCCCGGGGGCGACGACAGCGGCCAGGTCGACGGTGATGCTGCCCGGCCCGCAACCGATGTCGAGCAGGCGCATGCCCGGCTGGAGGTGGCCGAGGAGGAAGGCGGCCGAATTCGCCGCCGTGCGCCGGGCGTGGGAGGAGACGATGGCTTGGTGGTGGCCATGCGTGTACCGCTCGGGCTCGGAGGAGGGCTGCACGAGCAGGCGAGCCTAGTGGTGCGGTCCCAGCAGCCCACGAGCCCGTCCGGGTGCACCTGTGACCGCCCACCGGCGCAAGGTGCACCCAGCTCCTCGTGGCTGGTGCGGTGCGCCGTGGCGCAGCCCGGAGCGGGCAGAGGGAACGCCGCCTAAGCTCGGCCGCAGTTCGCGGGTGTAGCTCAATGGCAGAGCTCCAGCCTTCCAAGCTGGCCATGCGGGTTCGATTCCCGTCACCCGCTCCCAGCGGAAACGCCCAGGTCGGACGAGGTTTCGAGTCCTCTTAGCGACCGTCTGACAGTGGCGTTGAGATGTACCTAGATGCAGCGGAATCGCGCAGCGGTGCGGACCGGTATCGCGCAACCGTCGCGCAACGGGCGACAGGGTGCGCGTGGGTGCACCACTCCGCATGACGATTGTGGTTGAATGCCGGTCAGCTAGTTCGACCAACGCCCACGGCGACCACGGCCCCGACACGGGGACCCCGGGGTAAGACGGGACCGGCGCCGCAGACCCGACAAGGGGCTCGGCACCGGATAGGCCCTGGAGGCCGAAGGACGGTCGAGCGAACGACGAGGTGCGCAGGCCCCTAGAGGGGCCTGGCCGCTGAAGGGCGAAAAGCCCCGGCACGTCGAGCAACCCGCAGGTACTCGACCGGCGGGCGCTCCGTCTCCGGTCGCTCGCCACGGCAACGAGGAGCACTTCGTGTCGCTCAGCGAACACGTCGGCCCTGTCCACCTCCGAGCAGACGAAATGGCCGCCCGGCTGCGCTGCTCCCTGCGAACCGTGCGCGAAAAGACGAAGGTGGGCGAGATCCCCTGCCTACGTGTTGGCGACCTCACCCTGTACCCGCTCGCTGCCATCGAGGAGTGGGAACGTGCCCAGGCGCTCGCCAACCTCCGGCAGCCCGAGGCGCCGCCGCCTGCTGAGCCGGCCCGCCGTTCCCGCCGCCGGGGCCGCACCGTCCAACCAGTGCCAGTGCCAGTGCCGCGCCCGGAGCCCGCTGGCGCCCGGGTGCGCCCCGTCCGGCCCGACGCGGGGGGTGCGGCATGAGCGCCCACAACTGGAGAGGGCGCCCCCTCCACAAGGGCGCCCTCCAGACCCCGGCCACCGACCAGATGAGCGAGTCGGTTCCCAGTGTAGTCGCTGACTGCGACATCGGTCAGGTGGCCGTGGACGTGGCCGAGCAGGTGGCGTGGCACCTTGCCCGAGCGTTGCAGGTTGGTGGAGTTGGGGAGGCCCGAGTGCGGCCGATCACGGGGATCTCCCCAGGTGTGATCACTGAAGTTCCCCACCGGTGAGCGGCTGGGTGGGCCTTGGAGAAGGTCCACCAGTTGGGGTGGGGCTCCCTCGAT
>WHTX01000221.1 GCA_009377505.1 Acidimicrobiia bacterium | reverse complement strand
CGGCGCCGGCAACCTCGACGACCTGCGCCGTACGGCCCGATTCTCGAAGGTCTCGAGCTCGGGCCGGGCCGAGGGCCATCCCCACGACGTGGCCATCACCCGAGAAGCGCCCAACTACCACCGCGCCTGACCTCTCCGTCCGCCCAGGCGCGGCGCTGCGAGTCGCGCCTCGGCCCAGCACCTCGTCGCACGAGGCCGCCCAGCGAGGGCCCGGCCGGCACACCCCCGCTCGACAGCGGGTCAGCCGGCGTCCCCGTCCCCGCCGAGCCCTTCTCGTGCTGCGCCGGACAGGCCCCCGTCGCAGGGGATGGCCGCGCCCGTGACGTACCCGGCGGCCGGCGAGGCGAGGAAGAGGGCGAGCTGGGCGATGTCCTCGGGCTCGCCGAGGCGGCCGACAGCGGCGCGCGAGGTGTAGTGGTCGCGCAGGGGAGCCGGCATGGAGCGCACGAGCGGGGTGGCGATCAGGCCGGGGAGGATGGCGTTCGCCGTCACCCCACGGGTCCCGAACTCCTGGGCCACGGCGCGGGTGAAGCCCAGCACCCCGGCCTTGGAGGCGGCGTAGGCGGGCTGGCCGAGCCCGGGCGTGAGGGCGGCCACCGAGGAGATGTTCACCACCCGGCCCCAGCCCCGCTCGGCCATGGCCGGCACCACGGTGCGCACGGTGTGGAACATCCCCGAGAGGTTCACCCGCACCTCGCGGTCCCAGTCCTCCGCGCCCATGTGGGCGATGGGGGCGATGTTGTTGACGATGCCGGCGTTGTTCACGAGCACGTCGGGCGGGCCAAGCTCGGCGGCGCACCGGGCGGCGGCTGCCTCCACCGAGCCGAGGTCAGCGACGTCGACGGACTGCTCGAGGGAGCGGCGGCCTCTGGCGGCGACCACGGCCACCGTCGGCTCGTCCTCCTCCGGTCCCGAGACGCGCTGGCGGAGCCGGTAGTAGCGCTCGCCCTCGAAGCGGGCCGGGTGGACGTCGGCCACGGCGACGTCGGCACCGGCCTCGGCCAGGGCCAGGGCGATGGCTCGCCCGATGCCCCGGGCCGCCCCGGTCACGAACGCCACCCGGCCAGTCATCGGTTGGGGGTCGACCATGGCGGCAACCTAGATCTGCTCGGTCCCCCAAGGCCGTGCAGTTGTGACAAGTTCGGACCGAGCAGATCCGGTGGGGTTGGGGTCCCCGCCGGGGATGGGGGAGGCGCCGCAGGCGCCGTCGGGGGCGCAGCCCCGGGCTAGTAGTGCCGGGCCGGCCGGGCCTGTCTGCGGTGGGCCTTCGTGGCCGGGTGCGTGCCAGCCCGCCTGCCGGCAACGAGCGCACCCCAGGCGGCCGGCCGGCGCCTTGCTCGAGGCTTCGGGTGCGTGCGAGCCCGCCTGCCGGCAACCAGTGCACCCAGGGCTCGGCCGGCGGCGCCTCACGGCCCCCGCCGGCACGCCCAGCCGCGTGTCGGGCCGGTCCGGGTGCAGTCCAGCCGCCGCCTCCCGACCGGCACATCTTTCAGGCCACGAGATGCCTGTCTGTGCCCGAGCACGCCGACGTTCGAGCCTCCTGACACGTCAAGGCCGGGGCAGGACGGCCACCTGGCGGAGGCAGGCCGCGCTCCCCGTGGCCACGGCGTGGAGGGGGTCGGGGGGCACGCGCACGGGTAGGGCCGTGCCCGCGCTCAGGTGGGCGCCGAGGCCCGGCACCCGTGCCCCGCCCCCGACGAGGGCGAGGCCCTGGCCGGCCACGTCGGCGGCCAGGTCGATCGGCGCGCGCTCGAGTGCCTCGCGCGCCACCGTGGCCATGGCGTGCAGCGGGGTCTGCACGACCGCGGCCAGCTCCTCACAGCCCACCTCGAGGGCGCGGAACTGACCGGATCGCACGTCGCAGCCCTCCACGGTGAGCCCGCCTCCGGCCCCCGGCGCCAGCGTCCTCGGCCAGATCCGCTGAGCGGCGCCTGGGCGGAGGGTGAGCCCGTGACGCCGGCTCATGTGCCTGGCGACCAGGCCGGCCACGGCGCGGCAGCCCACTCGGGCCGAGCTCGACGCCACCACCCCGCCCTCGGCCACGACGGCAGCTTCGGTGATCCCGGCGCCGACGTCGAGGACCATCGAGCCGTAGGGGTCGGCGACGGCGAGCCCCGCGCCGATGGCCGCCGAGAGGGGCTCCTCGACGACGGTCAGGGGCGACCGGGTGCCGGCGCTCACGATGGCCGTCTCGAGCGCCCGGCGCTCGACCTCGGTGGCGCCGACGGGGACAGAGGCCACGGCGTGGGGCCGGCGGCGCCCCGTCGCTGCTACTTGCCGGAGGGCCCAGTGCACCAGGGCGACGGCCGCGTCGAGGTCGACGACCACCCCGCCGGCCAGGGGGGCGGTGAAGCTCAGGCCCGAGGGACTGTGCCGGGCCAGGTGTACGGCCTCGTGCCCGGCGGCGACGAGGGAACCCCGCCCGTCGCGCGCGACGAGGGAAGGCTGGTCCAGCACGAGGCCTGATCGGGCCGTCGCCAGGCGCACGTTGGCCGTGCCCAGGTCGATGGCCAGGTCAGGCGCCGATGAGCGTGCGCGCAGGCCGATCATCGCCCCTCGACGCTACCTGGTCGGGCCGGGCTGGCGCCGGCGGGCTGGGGCTCTTGGCTCCTCGAATCTCACACCCGCGAAGTGTGTGCGTCGTGCCACGATGCGTGAGGCGAGGGAGGATTGGGTAAAAAATCTGTCGGCTGTTTGCGGTCTAACTGAAACGGGAATGCAATAATCGACATCGCGGACACCGATACGAGAAGAATACCTGTTCCCCCCACGACGGCGGGCCCGGGAAGATGTGGCGGTGATGATCGTGCAGGAACGGGGAACCGAGCTCGACGGCGAGACCGACGATGCCGACGCTGTGCGCGTCGGCATCGTCGACGACGACCAGCTGCTGCTCGCCGCGCTCGGAGAGCTGCTCGCCGATGTGCCGGGCTTCGAGCTCGCCGGCGCCGCCTCGACGGTCGACGCCGGTGTGGCGCTGGCCGCGGAGGGTTGCGTCGACGTACTCGTGGTCGACGTGCGCATGCCCGCCGGGGGAGGCGTGCTCGTGGCCACGGGCGCCCAGCTGCTCGCCCCCCACACCGCGGTGATCGCCCTCTCGGCCAGCAAGGACGAGGCCGCCCAGGCCGAGATGGCCGCGGCCGGGGCCGTGGCCTACCTGGTCAAGGACGCCTCGATCGCCACCCTCCTCCACGCCATCGAGGAGGCGGCGCGGCGTTTCGCCCGTGTCGGGGGCGCCGCCCCGCCCTGCTGAGCGCTCAGCCCTCGTCGAGCAGGTCGTCGAGCTGGGTACCGACCTCGGCCTCGGCGGCGGCCAGGTCGACGTCGGGGGCAGCGGGCAGCTCGGCCGGCTTCTGCTGGGCGGCGATCACCCTGCTGGCGGCATAAGCGCTGGCCCCAACGGCGGTCAGCGTCACGAGCACGCTCATGGGGGCCGAGAGCCGACCGCCGAGGCGGATGCGTCCGGGGCCGACGGCGGCGAGCGCCAGCGCGGCCGCCAGGTTGGTGAGGGGCAGCTCGAAGCCGCCGTTGGCGGCGAAGGGCCCCTTGGGGAGGTGCGTGGTCGACGCCGCGGCCATCGTCCCGGCGATGGCCACCGGGCCGAGCGGGTCGGCCAGGCCGAGGGCGGTCAGCACGCCACCCCCGAGCTCGGTCGCCCCGGCGACGGCGGCCATCTCCTTGCCCGGCGTGAGGCCCAGGTTCGCGAAGAAGGCCCCGGTGCCCTCGAGGCCATACCCCCCGAAGGAGCCGAAGAGCTTCTGGGCGCCATGGGCGGCGAGGTAGCCGCCCAGCGTTGCACGGAGCCCGAGCAGGGCGAGGTTGCGCATACGTCTGCCTCCTAAATGTCCTGGTCGCTGGTTGTCCTGGTCGCTGGCCACGTTAGGAGGCGGCGGCCACCGGGGCCCCAGCCGCCCGGCGGGTCGTGCCCGGGTTGCCCCTAGCCCTGATCTTTCATGAGGCTCGTGGCCATGCCGCTGACCTGGACGGCACCTGGTCGGTCGAGTGATGCGGCCGACTGGCTGACCAGCTCGAACGAGCTCGAATGCAGGATCGGGGCTACACGAGCTTGACGCGCATCCCGGCGATGTCGAGGCGGTCCCCCGAGACGGCCAAGCCTCGCTCCTCGGCCGCGGCGAGGGCCCGGTCCCGGTCGACCACGGTCACGTCGATGCCGCCCAGGCCTTCGGGCCGGCCGTCGGTGATGGGCACGAAGCGCAGCGTGGCGTTCTCGAGGCGGATGCTCGCCCCCGCCCCGCCAGCCTCGACGGGCAGCTCGGCGATGGCGCCCCAGCGGCGGGCCACGTCGAGGGGGTCGTCGCACTGCAGCTCGGCGGCGGCGATGGCGCTGACGACCTCGGTCCTGCGGTGCGACGCCCAGTCGCGCCCCGCCGGCGGCCACGGGCCGTCGGGAGCCTCGCCGCCGGGGATGGTCACCATGTCGATCTCGAAGAAGCTGCCGCCCGTGTCCTTGGGGTGCAGCTGCATGTTGCGCAGACCGCCGTCCTCGAAGCTGTGGGCGATGCGCACGCCGAGGGCCTCGACCCGGGCACGGCGGGGGGCGTGGTCGTCGGTCTGGGTGATGATCATGTAGCCGCCGTCGCCGCCGCGCCGCTCGAGGTAGCGTCCGCCGGTCGTGCCCTCCTGGATGGGGGCGACCACCTCGAGGAGCTGGTTGCCGATGGGCAGCAGGCGGTTCTCGAGCCCGAAGACCTTGACCCCGGGGTCGACGAAGGCCACCTCGATGCCGAGCACCGCGGTGAGATCGCCGACGACCTCCTCGATGTCGGAGGCGACGAGGGCGATCTGACGCAGGCGCAACCACATGCCCGGCAGTCTGGCGCAACGACCGCCTCGGTGCCCGCTGCCCGCGACGTGAGCGGCGCGCGCCGCCCGGCTTCGGCAAGGATCGGGCCATGACGAACCGGATCGTGGTGGGCGTCGACGGATCGCCCGAGTCGGAGGCGGCCCTGGCCTGGGCCGTGGCGGAGGCCGAGCGGCGCTCGGCTCGGGTGGAGGCCGTGCACACCTACGACCTGCCCGTGTTCGCCGACCCGGTCGGCATCGGCGCAACGACGCTGTACGAGAACATCCCCGAGATCGAACAGGCGGCCAAGGACCTGCTGACCCGGCTCGTCGACGCCCACGCGCTCCCGGGGGTGACCGTCGACCCGTTCGTGGCCCAGGGCCCGGCCGGCGGCATTCTCGTGGACCGCTCCGAAGGCGCCGAACTCGTCGTGGTCGGCGCACGCGGCCACGGCGCGGTGACGAGCCTGCTGCTCGGCTCGGTCAGCCAGCACGTGACCCATCACGCGAAGTGCCCCGTGGTGATCATCCCCCACGCAGCCGTGCCCGACACCGCCGTGCCCGACCCTGGGGCCTGAGTGCGCCGGGCGCCCCGTCAGGGCGTGCTGTCGCCGGGCTCGGGCTTGCGCATGGCGTCCAGCTTGGCGCGCACCTCGGCGAAGGGGTCCTCGCTCTCCGCGATCTCCTTCTGCACCGAGTCGAGGCGCTCCTCGGGCGTCGCCGCCAGCTCGCGCTCCCGCCGGGTGAGGTCGTCGTCGGCCTTGGCCGTCGCCTCGTCCCAGGACTCGCGGACCTCCGCCGCCTCCCGCCGAAGCGCCGCCCGGACACGGTCGAACCAGGACATGCGCCGCGACCTTACCGTGCCCGGCGCTTGGGGCTGCTGGCGCGCCGAGCGCGCCGAGCGGTGACGTCCGAGGCCACGTTCCGCGAAGTCCAGCGCTTCCGCCAGCCGGCCCTGCTCGTGCTCGTCGGGCTTGCCGCGGCCGTCCAGTGGTTCCTGGTCGTCTACCAGCTCGCCCTCGGCCGCTCCTTCGGCGACGAGCGCGCCTCCACCGTGGCCTTACTCGTGCCCTGGGCACTGCTCGGCCTGGCCTTGCCCCTCGCCGTCTGGCGCCTGCAGCTCGTCACCGAGGTGGGCCCTGACGGCCTGTCCATCGTCCTCGAGCCGATCACCCGGCGCCGGATCGCCGCCTCGAGCATCGAGGCCAGCCGTACGGTGCGCTACCGCCCGCTGCGCGACTTCGGGGGGTGGGGGGCCCGTTGGGCCAGCGGCGGCCGGCGGGCGTACAGCACCGGGGGGCGCACCGGGGTCGAGGTCGACGTGGCGGGCGGGGGCCAGGTGGTCGTGGGCAGCCGCCGCCCTGGAGAGCTCGCCGCCGCCCTCGAGGCCCTCGCCGGCCCGCAGCGCGGCGGGGCCGGCGGGTAACGTCACGCTCCAGTGGCCGAAGCAGGCATCGTCAGCTACGGGACCGGCCGGGTCGAGGCCGCGCCCGACTCGATCCTGCTGCGCCTGGGCACCGAGGCCCGGGCACCAGGCCCGACGGGCGCGCTGGCCCAGGCCAACGAGGCGGCGGCCGCCCTCGTCGCCGCCCTGCAGGCCGCGGGGGTCGAGCCCAGCGCCGTGCGCACCGAGCACGCTGCCGTCCACCAGGCCTACGACCACGGGCCCCAGGGCGAGGCCCGGCCGCCGACGTTCGTGGCCAGCACCACCTTCTCGGTGCGCCTAGGGGTCGGCGCCCCCGTGGAGGCCGTCATCGACCGGGCGGCGGAGGCGGCGGGCGAGGCCTTCCGCCTGCACGGCCTCGGCTACGCCCTCGAGGACGTGGCCGAGGCCCAGGCCGAGGCGGCCCGGCGGGCCGTGGCCGCGGCCCGCGCCCAGGCAGCCGTGCTCGCCGCCGCAGCCGGCGTCCACCTCGGGCCGGTGCGGCGGGTCGAGGAGCTGTCCGCTGGTGGGACGCCGCCACCCCGGCCGATGGCCATGGCGGCCGAGCGGTCGATGGTGGCAGCGCCGCCCATCGAGCCCGGCCTCGAGACGATCGTCGTGTCGGTGCTGGTCGAGCACGCCCTCGCCTGATTCGCCGCTGCTGTGCAGGCCGCGGCGGGAGATGGCCACGCGGCGCCCGGGCGGGAGGGCGAACTGTGGTCCAATGGGGGCGAGCAGGCCGCCCGACGGGCGAGTCGAGCGGATCGGAGGCGCCGTGGCCAGGATCGTTGTCGGGGTGGACGAGTCGGAGCCCGCCCGGGCCGCCCTCGAGTGGGCCTGCGGCGAGGCCCGCTACTGGGAGGGCCCCGAGCTGGTCGTGGTGCACGCCTGGGAGTACCCGTACCGCAACGAGCGGAGTGGCCGGGCCGACCTGCGGGCCGAGATGGCCGAGGACGCCGCCGCGGCGCTCGACGACCTCGCCGCCGCGGCCAGGGCCGCGGGCGGCGACGCCCTGCGCATCACCCCCCAGCTCGTCGAAGGCAGCCCCCGTGACGCGCTGGTGGCTGCGGGCCAGGGGGCCGACCTGCTCGTCGTCGGCAACCGCGGCCGCGGCGGCTTCGCCACCATGCTCCTGGGCTCGGTCAGCCACCAGGTGGCGCAGCACGCACCGTGCGCGGTCGTCATCGTGCGGCCCGAGGCCGTCTGACCACGATCCCGCCGCCGATGCGCACGAGCCCCTCCAGCCGCTCCAGCCGTTCCAGGCCCACGAGCAACGCGACCTGCGCCGACCGCGGGGGGCCGGCCACCGAGAGCGCCCATCCCCGCCGGCAGCGAGGACACCGATCGCCCAGTTCCGTGTCCACCATCGCCAACGATGGTGGACACGGAAATAGGGAGAGCCCGTGAGCGCAACGGTCGCCGCGCCCGGCGCCGGGCCTGGACTCAGCCCGGCCGAGGTCGAGGAGCGCCGGCAGCGGGGCCAGGCGAACGTCGTCCCCGCTGCGCCCAGCCGCACGTTCACCCAGATCCTGCGGGCCAACGTGCTCACCCCCATCAACATCCTGCTCGGAGGGCTGCTGGTCGTCGTGCTCGCCGTCGCCCCCATCCAGGACGCCACCTTCGGCCTGGTGATCGTGTTCAACTCGGTCGTCGGCGCCGTGCAGGAGGTACGGGCCAAGCGCACCCTCGACCGGCTCAGCATCCTCAGCGCTCCCCGGGCGCGGGTGGTGCGCGACGCTGTCGTGCGCGAAGTCGGCCTCGAGGAGGTGGTCCTCGACGACGTGCTCGACCTCGGCCCCGGCGACCAGGTCGTGGTCGACGGCGAGGTGGTCGCCTCCGACGGGCTCGAAGTCGACGAGTCCCTCGTCACCGGGGAGTCCGACGACCTGGCCAAGCGAGAGGGCGACGCCCTGCTCTCGGGCAGCTTCGTCACCGTCGGATCGGGCCGCTACCGGGCCACCAGGGTCGGGGCCGACGCCTACGCCGCCCGCCTGGCCGAGCAGGCCCGCCGCTTCAGCCTGGTGAGCTCCGAGTTACAGGCGGGCCTGGCCCGGATCCTGCGGGTCATCACCATCGTCATGGTGCCGGCGGCGATCCTGCTGATCACCGGCCAGCTCCGTTCGGGGGCGGAGTGGCGCCCGGCCGCCCAGCGCTCGGCCGCCGGGCTCATCGCCATGGTCCCCGAGGGCCTCATCCTGCTCACGTCGATCGCGTTCGCCGCCGGGGTCATCCGCCTGGGGCAGCGGAACTGCCTCGTCAAGGAGCTGCCGGCCGTGGAGCTGCTGGCCCGCACCACCGTGGTGTGCCTCGACAAGACGGGCACGATCACCGACGGGCAGATCACCGTGCGGGAGGTGCTCCCTGTGGCCGGGGCCGCGCTGGGCGAGGTCGAGGACGGCCTCGGGGCCATGGTCGCCGCCGAGGAGCACCCGAACGGCACCCTGGCCGCCATCGGCGCCCGCTACGCCGACCCCGGCTGGCAGAGCACCAGCCGTGTGGGCTTCTCCTCGGCCCGCAAGTGGAGCGCGGTCGCCTTCGCCGACGAGGGCGCCTGGTACCTGGGCGCGCCGGAGATCCTCCTCGCCTCGGTCGGCCCCGCGGCCTCCGTCGGCCCCGCGGCCGGCGGGACCGGGGGGGAGGGCGGGGCCGGCGGGGACGGCGGGGACGGCGGGGACGGCGCGGCGGGCGGCGTTG
>WHTX01000220.1 GCA_009377505.1 Acidimicrobiia bacterium | reverse complement strand
GAGCGTCTGGCTGGCCGCCGTTACCCGGGAGACGAGCCGCATCCGCCTGGGCCCCCTCGTCTACCTGCTGCCGTTGTACGACCCGCTGCGCCTCATCGGCGAGGTCGCCATGCTGGACCACCTCTCCGACGGCCGCCTGGAGCTGGGGGTGGGGCGGGGGGTCAGCCCGTGGGAGCTCGGCTACTACGGGGTCGACGCCGCCACGTCGCGGCCTGTCTTCGAGGAGACCCTCGAGGTGGTGGTCAAAGGGCTGAGCAGCCCGCGCCTCGACCACGAGGGGCGCCTGCTGAGGAGCTACCAGGACGTGCCCATGGAGCTCCAGCCCCTGCAGCGTCCCTACCCGCCGTTGTGGCACGCGACGAGCTCGCCGGAGGGGGTGGCGTGGGCGGCGCGCCACGGGTTGAACCTGATGGGCCTCGGGCCGGCGGCGCTCTTCGGGCAGGCCGTCGACGCCTACCGCCAGGAGCTGGCCGCCCACCGGGGCGACCCCGGCCGCTACAACGCCCACGTCCCCGAGCCGACCATCGGCATGATGCGCCAGATCGTCGTAGCCGAGACGGACGCCGAGGCGCAGAGGCTCGCCGAGGCCACCTTCCCCCGGTGGAAGCACAGCTTCGTGAAGCTCTGGGTGGCCCACGACGACGAGCCGGTGGCGGTCGGCATCCCCACCATCGAGGCGTTCCAGGCCGTCGGCGCCCTGATCACCGGCTCGCCCGACACCGTGCGTGACCGGGTGACGAAGCTGTTGGAGGAGGGCCACCTCAACTACGCAGCCTTCGCCTTCTCCTGGGGGTCAATCGCCAAGGAGGACGTGTCCCGCTCCATGCGCCTGTTCGCCGAGGAGGTCATGCCCCAATTCGCCTAGTCGGCTGGTGTAGAGGCGGTCGCGCCTTCTCTGGCTGAGGGGCGGTTGGGGCGATCCGCGGTGGCCGGGCTGTGGCGTCGCCCCGGTCAAGCGAACCGCGAAGGATCTTGCACTGCCACGGTGCGCGAACCTTCGCGCGGAGATCCGCGTTCTGTGCTGCCAATCGCCGGCCGGCCTGGCGCTGCTGCCCGGCCGGGCAGTAGCCCGGCACTAGCCCCCGGGCCAGGCGAGGATGGCCCAGCCCGCCCAGGTTGCCATCATGGCGACGCCGGCCGCGAGCTGGACGAGGACAGCCGCTCCGAAGCCACGAAGCGTGGCCCGAGTCGCCCGGGCCGCTGCCCGCGGGTCGCCCGTGCGCAGCTGCTCGCCGACGTAGATGCCCAGAGCGCCGCCCAGCGGAAAGCCGACAACGGGAACGACGAAGAAGCCCACCACGGCGCCGAGCACCCCGAGCCAGAGCGACGACCGGGCCGCACCCGACCCGCCCGCGGCCCGGCTGGGCAGGACGACACCGGCCACCGATCCTGCCGCCCCGACCACGGTGATGACCGCCATGGAGATGACGCCTACGGTGCCGAAGCCCTCGACCAGGCCGTAGACCACAGCTGCCGCCCATACCAGCAGGAGGCCGGGCAAGATCGGGACGACGGTGCCCGCCAGGCCGACGACCATGGCCAAGGCCACGAGCACGATCGTCAGCGCTGAGCCCATGCCGGGCCCGACGCTACCGGGCGGCCCGCCGCGTCCGGCCGGCCACGGGGGAGCAGGCCCACCACGGCTGCCGTCCCTCCCCGCTGGCGCCCGCGCCAGCGCGGCATGGCCGAGCGATTCGACGTCGATTCGACGAGCAGCCCGCCGATTCGCTGGCCGGCCCGAGCGATTCGACGTCGATTCGACGGCGAGGCCGTCAGCGCAGGTCAGGACGTTGTAGACGTCGATTCGACACGCGCGCCGAGACGCTCGCCCTGGCCGCTGGCCCTCGCTCAGGCGGCGGTCGCGAGCCAGCGGCGCAGCGAGGCGAGGGCGGGCAGCAGGAGCGGGAAGGCGAGGAGGTCGCCGCTGTGCACGCCGTGATGGCGGTCGAGCACGAGCACCACGCCACCGATCCGCCAGACGAACACGACCATGAAGGCGAGCGCCAAGCCGGCCAAGGCCACGCCGACCCCGAGGGGCGCGTCCGCGGCCCGATCGCTGACCGGAGCGAGAACGGCTGGTGCGCTGCGCATGCCCGGAGATCGACAGACGTTCGTCTTGGGTTGACCCCGATCACCCACGCAGGGGAGCCAACCGCCGGCTCCCGCGCCGCGTGCCGAACGCCACCACCAATTAGTTCCCCTCACTAACTATCTCGGCGTAGGCTGGCCCGCATGACGCCGACGCCCACCGAGGCCCCTGGGGGCGAGGCCAGTAGCGACAAGCCGCTCCGCGAGGACGATGATCTCGTGGCGCTCTCCAGCCGGCTCCGCTACTCCGTGGCCCGCCTCAACCGCCTGCTCCGGAACCAGGACGGCGGCGGCCTCGGTGCCACGGCCAGCGCAGCGCTCGCCACCGTGAGCCGGGCCGGTGCGCCCACCCTCGGCGAGCTCGCCGCTCACGAGCACGTCGCCGCCCCGACCATGACCAAGGTGGTGGCCAAGCTCGAGGAGCGCGGCCTCGTGCGCCGTGAGGCAGACCCCTCCGACGGCCGCGTCAGCCGGGTCGTGATCACCGCGGTCGGCGAGGTCCACCTCGAGGAGAACCGCAGCCGGCGCACCGCCTGGCTCGTCGGCCGACTCGGTGACCTCGACGAGCACGATGTCGAGCGGCTCGCCGCCGCGCTCCCGGTGCTCGAGCTCCTGAGCACGCCGCCCGCCCGAGGTGATCGATGAACGCTCGGTTGCGGGGGACGGCCCAGGAGACCTTCCGGTCCTTCTCCATCCGCAACTTCCGTCTGTTCTTCGTCGGCCAGCTGATCTCCCAGATCGGGAAGTGGCTGACCATGGTCGCCCTGGTGCTGTTCGTCCTGCACCTGACGGACAATGGCGTCGCCATCGGCCTGCTCACCGCCTGCCAGTTCCTCCCCGTCCTCCTGATCGGAGCGTGGGCCGGCCTCCTCGCCGACCGCTCGGACAAGCGGCGCCTGCTCATGGTGGTGCAGGCCTTCGCCATGCTGCAGTCCTTCGCCCTCGCCGCCTTGGCCTTCACCGGCGACCCGCCCTTGTGGTCGCTGTACCTGGTGGCGCTGGCCGGGGGGTTCGCCATCGCGTTCGACAGCCCGGCCCGGCGGGCCTTCGTCGTCGAGATGGTGCCCGAGGCCGACGTCAACAACGCTGTCAGCCTGAACAGCGCCCTGATGACAGGGGCACGGGTGGTGGGCCCGGCGCTGGCCGGCGCCCTCATCTACTTCTTCGGCTACGGCTGGGCTTTCCTGCTCGACGGCATCTCCTATCTGGCGGTCATCGCCGGCCTCTACCTCATCGACCCCCGCGAGCTGCGCACCGCTCGCGTCACCTCTCGGGCGAAGGGGCAGGTCAGGGCGGGCCTTCGCTACGTCAGCCAGGTCCACGACCTGTGGGTGCCCCTCGTGATGATGGCCATCATCGGCACCTTCACGTTCAACTTCCAGGTCGTCCTGCCCCTGTTCGTGACGCGCAGCCTCGGCAGCACCAGCACCATGTACACGGTGCTGTGGTCGGTGGTCAGCCTCGGCGCCGTGGCCGGTGCTCTGGCCACCGCCCGGCGCAGCGAGACGACCGTGAGCAACGTCGTGGCGGCCGCCGCCACCTTCGGCGGGGGCATGTTGCTCCTCGCCGCGGCGCCGAACCTCTGGCTCGCCTACCCAGCCGGCTTGCTGATGGGCTTCACCAGCATCTCGTTCATGACGAGCTCCACGGCCATCGTCCAGGTCAGGGCCGACCCGACGATGCGGGGGCGGGTGCTGGCGCTGCAGTCGATGGTCTTCTTGGGCTCGACGCCCGTGGGCGGCCCCATCCTCGGCTTCGTCATCGACATCTTCGGTGCCCGCAGCGGCGTGGTGCTCGGTGGGCTCGCCGCGCTGGGCGCCGCGGCCTGGGGTTGGCGCGTCGAGCGCGCGCACCTCGCCCTGCGGCCCGAGGCCGTCCCCCTGGACACCACCGTCGCCGTCTGAGGTCCTGCCTCCCTGATTCGACGGGGGAGGCGGGGCGAGCTGCCCGCGCCGGCGCGCCGCGGGCTGCGGGCGTCACGCCGGCCGGGCGGGCACCGCCTCGAGCACGCTGAAGTTGGTCGGCCCGGGGGCCTCGGTGATGCGCCGCAGCTCGAAGCCGGCGCCGGTGAGCAGGCGACGGAACTCCGCCTCGGTGCGCTCCCGGCCGCTGGTGCAAACGAGCATGTTGAGGTCGCTCATCACCATCATGAGCACGTCGACAGTCGACGCCGGCGCGTCAGGCATGACGGGCTCGACCAGGAGCAGCGTCCCGCCCTCGGGCATCGCCGCCCTGACGTTGGCGAGGATGGCGGTGCCGCGATCGTCGTCCCAGTCATGGATGACGCTCTTGACCACGTAGGCGTCGCCGCCATCGGGCACGTCGGCGAAGAAGTCGCCGGCCACCACCTCGGCCCGGTCGGCCACGCCGGCGCCAGCCAGCGTCCCCGCGGCGCGCCCCACGCCGTCGACCGTGTCGAACACCGTGCCCCGCAGCGTCGGGTGGGCGGTGAGGAGGGCGGCGAGCAGGGTGCCGTCCCCCCCGCCGACGTCGACGACCGACCCGAAGCGGGCGAAGTCGCCGGCCTCGACGACGCCGGGGACGGCGTTGCGCGTCCCCTCCGACATGGCCTGGTCGAACATGGCCCGGTACTCGGGGTCGGCGGCCATGAACTCGAACGAGGACTTGCCGGTGACCCGGTCCCAGGCGGGCTCGCCGGTGCGCACGGTGACGTCGAGCTCGCCCCAGGACTTCCACACCTCGGGGCCGGCGAAGAGCAGGACGAGGTTGCGCAGCGAGGTGGGGTCGTCGCTCACGAGCGCCCGGCCGTGGGGACCGAGGGCGAATGTCCCCTGCTGGGTCTCGTCGAGCACGCCGAAGCAGGCCAAGGCGCGCAGCACCCGGTACAGCGAGGGCTCGTGGGTGCCGGTGTCCGTGGCCAGCTCGCCCGAGGTCCGGGGCCCGGCGACCAGCCGGTCCGCCAGCGCGAGCCTGGCGCCGACGTGGAGGACCTGGGCGGGGAAGAACCCGAACAGCAGGGGGCCGAGAGCGGCGCGGGAGTCCGTGGAGGCCGCGGTGGTGGTCGTCATGGGGCGAACGTAAGGACGCGCCCCAGCTTGCGTCTTGGACGAATGTGACGTGATCGGGCCGCTCCTGCGGGCGGTGCCGAGCCTGCCGCACGGTGCCCCGCCTGCAACTGGCTGCCAGAAGCGCGGTCAGGCGCGTTCTGCGCTGTCCGGGGCGTTGGCCGGGCCGGGCCGGGGCGCGGGCAGCGGGTTCGGCGGAGACCTGCGTTCTGCGCTGCCGTCGACGAGCTCGAGGCGCAGGGCGTCCCCGGCCCGCAGCACCCACGCCGCCCGGCCGGTGAGCGCTCGACTGCCGCGGTAACCCCACCGCCCCAGGTCGACGGCTGCAGGTCGATGGCCTCGGCCACGGCGATGCGCTCGAGGGGGACACTGACCCGCGGCCAGCCCGGCCCCGCCGCCACCCGCACCCCGCGCACGCCGGCCGTCACCCGCAGGGAGCCGAAGGCCAGGCACGGCAGTCCCGTGGCCAGGATCGTGAGCGCCACCCATGCCGGGGCGGAGGTGAACCAGACGAGCACGGCCAGTGCGCCCGAGGCGGCCCCGACAGGCAGTGCCCACCGGCTCGTCGCCGTCCCTGTCCACGCCGCCCGATCGCCCTCGCCCAGCTTGAGGCGGGGGCGCGCTCCCGGCGGCGTCGTCGAGCCCTCCGTGGCGGCGTCGGACCGCATCGCCCGCAGCGCCATCACCGCCGCCCCGGCCATCGCCGCCCAGGCGAGCAGCACGACCCACCCAGCCAGACGGGCGTCGTGCCAGCTCCCGACCCCCCGGTTTGCCAGCGCGACCGCCCCCGACAGCACGGCCAGCACGGCAGCCAGCCCGGCGACCAGGGCGGTGGCCCCGGCGACGGGACGGGCCCGGGCCCGCGCCCCCAGCACGGCCAGGGCGACGGCGCCCACCAGCCCGAGGCCCGCTGTCGAGGCCGCGGCCACGAGCCGGGGCAGGTGACCGTCGGCGTCGCCGCCCAGCGCGAAGTGGGTGGCGACCGGGTCGGGCAGCTCGCCCCAGACGGAGATCCAAGGCACCCCGGCCACGAGGGCGGCGGCGGCGGCGAGGCCGCCGGTCACGGCGCGGCGTCGGCTGGCCGGGCTCATGACCACGCCTCCTCGAGGAGGCGGTAGGTGGCGACGAGGTCCATGCCCTGCCGGCGGGCCTCGGCGGTGAGGTCTGTCGCCAGTCCCAGCAGGCGGGCCCGAGCGGGCGCGCCGCCCTGCACGATCACGCCCCGCCGGCGGCGCATCTCCACGAGGCCCTCGTCCCGCAGCAGGGCATAGGCCCGCAGGACCGTGTGCATGTTGACCCCCAGCGCACCGGCCAGCTCACGTGCCGGGGGAAGGCGGTCGCCGGGCTCGACCTCGCCGGTGGCCACCGCGGCACGAACCTGCGCGGCCACCTGACGAAAGATCGGCTCCGTCGAACAGGCATCCACCTTGACGAGCATTGTTCTAGTCCTACCAGAACAATGCTCGTCCGGCCGTCAGTCGCATGCGGTCACATGGCGGCCAGGCGGGCGGGGTCCTGCTCCACGAAGACCGCCTCGGCCCGGGTGAAGACCACGCCGTCGGCCGACCCCTCGCAGGCGATGTTCAGCCGTCGCCCCACCCGGCCCACGAGCCAGGACCGGAAGCGCAGCTCGACGCCGAGCGGGGCGGCCTCGAGGTAGCGCACGTCGAGCCGCCCGGTGAAGGCCACCTTGCCGAGCACGGAGAGCAGCGAGCCCATGGTCTCGTCGACAAGGGCGGCGACCGCCCCGCCGTGTACTCGCTCAGGTGGGCCCTCGTAGGCGGCGCCGACCACCACGCGGCAGTGCGCTTCCTCGGCCTGGCGCCAGAAGGTGGCGCCCATGGTGAAGGGGTTCAGCTCCCCACCGACGAAGGAGCCCCGGTCGAACTCGATGACCGCGCCGTCAGGCACGGGCGGGGGCCACGTCCCGGTGCGGAGGTACTCGCCCATCCGGCCCCGGCTCGCCATCTCGGCGCGTTTGTCTCGCTGGGGCGCGGCCTCGACGGCCGCGGCCAGCTCCTCGGCCAGGGCGATCGCCCGCGCCAACAGCTCGTCCGGTGCCACATGGCCGGCGAGGGCGTCTCCCAACCGCCGCACCGCCGCTGCTGCCCGGGTCGCCACGTCCTGTTGGGTTTCCGCCACGGCGTACAGCTATCACCAGCGCTTCCAGGTTGTCACGCCCGCCGGGGGGAACGAGCCGCATCAGCCGAGGGCGAGGCGCCACACCGACACGTGATCGTCGCCGGCGCCCATGGGGGCACGTCGCCAGCCGTCGGCGTCGAGCCCGGCAAGGAAGGACGCCAACGCCGGCCGCCCGGGGTCGGCCAACCAGACCTCTCCACGACGCCCGCTGCGGCCGCCATCGGCCTGCCCGCCATCGCCACGGCGGGCGCCGTCGCGTCGGCGCCTGAGCCCACCGGTGTCGCCGCCGACGAGGTGGGGGAGGAGTCGCCGCAGCGGCTCGGCGTTGCCGCGCTCGTAGAGGAGGTCGCCGACCAGCACCAGGTCCCAGGGCGCCCGGGCCAGCATCGGGCCGGGAGCGGTGATCGAGCACACCGCGGTGTCGACGGCGACGCCGTTACGGGCGGCGTTGGCCGCAGTGCGCGCCGTGGCCTCGGGGGAGCGGTCCACGGCAAGGACCTCGGCGCCCCCGGTGGCGGCGACCACGCTCGCGAGCCCCAGGCCGCACCCCAGGTCGAGCGCACGAGAGCCGGTGACCGAGCGCGCGGCCACTGCGGCGGCCAGGGCCACTCCCGCGGGCCACAGCTCGGCCCAGAAGGGCAGGCAAGCATCGTCGCGCACGTCAGCGGCCACGAGGTCGGTGACGATGGCGTCAACGTCTCGGGGCCGCAGCAGCGAGAAGGCCCGCCCCCCGACCTCGACGACCTCCCCGACCAGGTCAGCCGTCGCCCCAGCGCTCATCGGCTTACCCGCTCGGGCCATTCGCTCCGCGCGGTGCTTCCCGCTCTCGGCCGCTCGGGCCATTCGCTCTGCTCATCGGCTTGCCCGCTCTCGGCCGCTCGGGCCATTCGCTCCGCTCATCGGCTTGCCCGCTCTCCGCCGCTCGGGCCATTCGCTCCGCTCATCGGCTTGCCCGCTCTCCGCCGCTCGGGCCATTCGCTCCGCTCATTGCTCAGCCAGGCGGCGGTCGACGGACGCCACCTTGTCCGCCATGGTCTGGGGGTGCCCGGGCCGGTGGTCGGCCTTGAGCACCAGGCCGACCCGGGGAGCGTGGGCGGCAACGTGGTCGACGCAGCGCTTCACCACGGCCATGACCTCGTCCCAGTCGCCCTCGACCGTGGTGAACATGGCGTCGGTCCGGTTCTCGAGGCCGCTCTCGCGCACGATCCGCACGCAGTCGGCCACGAGGCCGCTGACCGACTCGCCGACGCCACCAGGTGAGATCGAGAAGGCAACCATCATCCCCCCAGCATGCTGCGCCCGTGCCCCGGCTGCCGGCCCGACCGGAGGTGGGAACAGGTCGGGACACGGCACTAGCGTGCCGCCATCGCTGCTCGACACCGGGCTCCGGCTCCCCGCGCCCGCGCCAGCGCCCCCTGGCTCCGAGGCGCCGCGCTCCTCCTCGCCCTGGTCGCCGCCCTGGCGGGGTGCGGCGGAGCGGACAAGGACGAGGGCGCCTCCCCGCGGAGCACGGCGCCCGCCGCCTCCACGCCGCTCACCCTTGCCGCGAGGGCCTCCCCGCCGCCGACTGCGGCCGCCACCACAGCTCCGCCCAGCACCGCGCCCCCGCCCCGAGCGCCGCCCACCGAGGCCACCACGACGGCGGCGCCGCCCTCAACCGAGCCGCCGGCTCCCGAGCCCGCCCCCGAGGC
>WHTX01000219.1 GCA_009377505.1 Acidimicrobiia bacterium | reverse complement strand
CTCGGCGCCCACCAGGTCGCTCGCCGGCACCCGGGCCGCGGTGAAGAACACCTCGTTGAAGGTGGCGTAGCCGTTCATCTGGCGCAGCGGGCGCACCTCGACGCCCGGCTGGGCCATCGGCAGGGCGAAGAAGCTGATGCCGCGGTGCTTGGGCACGTCCCAGTCGGTGCGGGCGAGCAGCATGCCGTATGCGGCCTTGTGGGCGCCCGAGTTCCACACCTTCTGGCCGTCGACGACCCACTCGTCCCCGTCGCGCACCGCCCGGGTGGTGAGCCCGGCCAGGTCGGAGCCACTGCCGGGCTCGCTGAAGAGCTGGCACCAGGTGTGCTCGCCGGTGAGGATCGGGCGCAGCAGGCGCCGCTTCAGGTCGTCGGAGCCGTGTTCCAGGATCGTGGGCGCCGCCAGGGACATCCCCACGCCCGTGGCCGGCCCGACGGCCCCCGCCGCCTGCAGCTCCTCGGTCACGACCGCGGCGAGCCGGCCCGGCAGGTCACGGCCGTACCAGCCCACCGGCCACGTGGGGCAGGCCCACCCGGCGTCGGCCAGGATCCCCCGCCATTCGACGACGGGGCGCTCGGGGTCCCACCACTCGGCCAGCCAGGTCCGCACCTCGTCCCTCAGGGCTGCGGCGTCGCCGGGCTCGGCCATGGTGCTCGTCTCCTCAGGTCTCGCGCTTCTCGCGGATTCGCGCCGGCGATCAGTGCCCGGCGCGCCAATCGTTGTTGGGATGGCGGTCCCCGGCCAGCCAGCGCTCGAGCTCGGCGTGGGCGTCGGTGCGGCGCCGCTCGTTGATCTCGTCCACCTCCGGCGCGTCGACCGTGAACTCGACGGTGAGCCCGTCGGGGTCGAGCACGTAGAGCGACGTGCAGTAGCCGTGGTCGATGACCCGGTAGCGGGAGTCGGCGGCATCGAGGCGCCGGACGAGCTCGTGCTGGGCGGAGGCGTCGACCTCGAGGGCGATGTGGCCGAGGGAACCGGCCTTCGTGCTGTTGAGCTCCTCGTAGTCGACGGCGTCGGCGAACTGGAAGAAGGCGAGGGCGCTGCCGTCGGCGAGGCCGTAGAAGGTGTGGCAGTACTCGCGCACCTTGCCCCGAACGTCCTCCACCTCGCACCAGGTCGCGACCAACGGGAAGCCGAGGACGTCCTCGTAGAAGCGCCGCGTCACCTCCTGGTCGCGCACCACGTGGGCGTGGTGGTGCATGCGGTTCGGCAGCGTCGTCTGGCCCATCTCGTCCCCCTCGGCGCCCGCGCCCCGTCGAGGCAGGACGCGCCACGGGCCCAGGCCTACTGTGGGGCGCACCGCTGGTCAAGCGCGTGTGCTTGCGTCCCCGAGGAGGAGCACCGATGTCCACCGCCACCCCCGATCTCGACGCCCTGGGAGCGGAGCGGGAGCGCATCCGCCGGCTGCACCTGCGCCCGGGCGCCGAGCGGCCGGCCTCCTCGGCCCGGGGGGTGCACCACGTAGCGCTGCTCAGCGCGGACGTGGAGCGCACGGTGCGCTTCTACCAGGACCTCCTGGAGTTCCCCCTCACCGAGGTGTTCGAGAACCGGGACTACCGCGGCTCGACCCACTTCTTCTTCGACATCGGCAACGGCAACGCGCTGGCCTTCTTCGACATGCCCGGCCTCGACCTCGGGCCCTACGCCGAGGTGCTCGGCGGGCTGCACCACCTCGCCATCTCCGTGGCGCCCGAGCGGTGGGCGCGCCTGGCGGGCAAGCTGACAGCTGCGGGGGTGCAGCACGCCGTGGTCGGCGGGTCGATGCTGTACTTCCGCGACCCTGACGGCGCCCGCCTCGAGCTCATCTCCGAGCCGTTGGGCGAGATGGAGGGCCGGGCGGTCGTGTGAGGCTGGCTCCGGCGCGGGCGACATCCGTCGACTGATGGCCACGCCGGGCGCGCCCCGTCGGGCCGCGGGCCCGCCACGCTCCTACGCTCGGGCCCATGAGCATCGCCGTACCGCTCGACCGGCTCCGTGACGAGATCGCCGGCCTCGACCGTGCCCCGTACCTGCTGACGGTGTCCTCGGAGGGCCGGCCCCACGCCGTCGCCGTGGGCGTGACCGTCGCCCAGGACGCCCTCGTGCTCAGCGCGGGGCGCAGGACCACGGCCAACGCCGCCCGGTCGCCGCTGGTCAGCCTCGTCTGGCCCCCCACCGAGCCCGACGGCTACAGCCTCATCGTCGACGGCGACGCCTCCGTCGTGGAGGAGTCGATCCGGGTCACGCCGACCGGCGCCGTGTTCCACCGCCCCGGCCCCGCCCCCGAGGGCTCACCGGCGACCTGTGGGTCGGACTGCGTGCCCCTCGCCCCCCGGCCGGCCCGACGGACCGGCCAGCCTGACCCCGCCGTAGGCCCGGCGGGCAGCCGAGCCCGCAGAGAGACCCGCGCCGCCCGCTGCCAGTGCCGCCGATCGGCCGCGCTGGTCGAGCGGGGCACGAGACGTCAGCGGCCGGCAGCGACCGCCTGGGACTGGAGCAGCGCCGTCGTCTCGGCCGCGGGTAGGGGCCGGCCGAACAGGTAGCCCTGCGCGTGCTCGCAGCCCATGCGGCACAGGAGCTCGGCCTGGTAGGCGTACTCGACGCCCTCGGCGACGACCCCGAGCCGCAACGCCCGGGCCATGGCGACGATGGCCTCGGTGATGGCCAGGTCGTCCTCGTCCACGCCCAGCCCGGCCACGAAGCTGCGGTCGATCTTCAGGGTGCCCACCGGGAAGCGCTTCAACCGGGAGAGCGACGAGTAGCCCGTGCCGAAGTCGTCCACGGCGAGGTGGAGCCCGAGGCCCTGGAGCCCCAGCAACACCTCGCTGACCCGCTCGGCGTCGTCGGCCTCCAGCATGTCCTCGGTGATCTCCAGGCTGAGCTGGGCAGGGTCGACCCCAGTCTCGCAGAGCTTGCGGGCCACGTTGGCGACGAGGTCGGCGTGGAGCAGGTCCCGCACCGAGAGGTTCACCGACACCCGCGGCGCCACCGGCCCGAGCGAGCGGGCCCACTGGGCGGCCTGGCGGCAGGCCTCGGCCAGCACCCACGAGCCGAGCCGGGTGATGAGGCCGCTCTCCTCGGCGGCGCGGATGAACTCGCCCGGGGGCACGAGCCCCCGCGTCGGGTGCTCCCAGCGCACGAGGGCCTCGACGCCGACGATCCGCCGGCTGCCCATCTCCACGATCGGCTGGTAGTGGAGCAGGAACTCCTCGTTGCGCAACGCCTCGTGCAGGGCGTTCTCCAGGGCGAGGCGCTCGTGCGCCCGGCCCCGCAGCTCGTCCCCGAAGACCTCGATCGTGTGCCCGAGCTCACGGGCGCGGCGCATGGCCGCCTCGGCGTCCCGGGTGAGGGCGTGGGCGTCGACGGCGCCGTGCTCCGGGTGGGCCACGCCGATGGTGACCGAGGGGAAGGCGCGGGCATCGCCCAGCTCCACCAGCTCGCCGAGGGCCTCGACCAGCTGGGCGGCCCGGCGCGCCGCAGCTGCGACCGTCGGCGCCTCGAGGAGGGCGAGGAACTCGTCGGCGCCGAAGCGCCCGGCCAGCTCCTCGGGCCCGAGCGCCCCCTGCAAGCGGGCGGCGAGCAAGCGCAGCAGCTGGTCGCCGCGCTCGTGGCCCAGGCTCTCGTTCACCACCCGGAAGCGGTCGACGTCGATGAAGAGCACCGCCGGGCCGACTGCTGCTGCGCCCTGCTCGCGCAGCCGGGCGGCCAGGCGGTCGAGGAACAGGACCCGGTTGGGCAACCCGGTGAGGGCGTCGTAAAGGGCGACCTGCTCGAGGTGGGCCTCGAGCGCCTTGCGCTCGGAGAGGTCTCGGACGATGACGGTGACGAGCGGGCGCCCGGCCACGCTGGCCTCGCCCACGGACAGCTCGGCCGGGAACGTGGTGCCGTCGCGCCGCTGGGCCGTGACCTCGCGGCCCCCGGCCAGCTCGGGCACGGCTCGCCAGGCACGCCACGCCCGGTCGTCCCGGTACGGCCCCGCCAGCAGCATCACCACGCTGGTGCCGAGCAGCTCGCCGGCCGACCAGCCGAAGAGGCGCTCGGCGGCCGGGTTCACGCTGTCGATGGCGCCTTCGTCGTCGAGGGTGACGATGGCATCGGCGGCGATGGCCACCACGGCCGCCATCCGGGCGTCGTGCTCCGCCGCCGCGTCCCGCTCATCGCCGTCATTTCCTCGCACTGTGAGTGTTAGTCTGCCGACGCTGAGCGTCCAAACGGACACATAGGACTGTTAGTTCCTTGACGGGTCAACGGATTCCTCGGCCGGTCCCTGGCGAGCGCCGGCGACGCGTCCCGTTTGCGAGGACGTTCGTTAGCCTTCACCCCGTGTTCATCGACCGGCCACCTGGACCGTCGAGGAGCCGGCGATCCGACCGTGCCCTGCTGGGTTCGGCGATCGGCCTCGCGGTGGCGTGCATGGCCGTGCTCGTGGCCGCGGACCTCGCCGGCGTCTACGTGCCCCGCTTCACCCGCGACCCCTCCACCATCGACGGCCGGTTCGGCACGGGGGCGGTGTCCCTGCTCGGCACGCTCGCCTGGGCCATGTCCGCCACGGCGCTCGGCTTCGCCGGGGTGCTGCGCCGCGGCCACGACGGCGCCCCTACGCCGGCGTCGCGCCTGCTGCTGGGCTCCGCCGCCTTCACCCTCCTGCTCTGCGTCGACGACACATTCGCCGTCCACGAGAACGCCGAGCAGCTCGGCGACCTGGCCGAGCTCACCGTGGGGCTGCTCTACGTGGCCGTCGCCATCTGCTGGTTGGCCTGGTCCCGGCCGCTCGCCGACGGTTCCCACCGCCTGACCCTGGTCGCGGCCGGAGCCCTGCTGTCCGCGTCGCTCGCCGTCGACACGCTCGCCGACGGCCGCGGGATCGAGCTGGTCGGGGACAGCACCTCGGTGGCCGAGGACGCCCTCAAGGTCGGCGGGATCGTGGCGTACACCGCGTGGGCGCTGTCCGTCTCGTGGTTCGCGGTGCGGCCGGGCGCCATCGCCGCCGAGGCGCCCCGCCAGCCGGTCGCCAGCCGGCACGGCTGAGCCCGGCGGTCCCGCCCGGTCCCGTCGCCGGCATGAGTACCGGGCCAGTGCCATGACCACCAACGTTCGCCGCGTTCACGCCGACGATGGTGGACACGGCACTAGCGTGCGCCGCCATGGGCCTGACAGGGCAAGCGGCGGTGGTCGGCGTGGCCGAGCACCCGCCCGAGCGTCACTACCGCGGCGACCGGCGCACCACGCTCGAGCAGTGGGCCGACCTGGCCGCGTTGGCGCTGGCCGACGCCGGCCTGTCGAGCTCGGAGGTGAACGGGCTCGTCTGCGCCAGCCTGCGCGAGTCCGACATGTTCGTACCGTCCACCGTGGCCGAGTACCTCGGCTGGCGGGTGGACTTCGCCGAGCACGTCGACCTCGGCGGCGCTACGCCGGTGGGCATGGTGTGGCGGGCCGCCGCGGCCATCGAGCTCGGGCTGTGCGACGTGGTCGTCTGCGCCGCCCCGGCCCGCTCGACCCCGCGGCTGCCACCCGGGGCGCCCCGGGCCTGGACGCCCTTCGGGGCCTCGTCGACCATGCTGGGCTCGCCCCAGGCCGAGTTCGACATCCCGTACGGGAACCTGGCCCAGAACGGCGGCTACGCCATGATCGCCAACCGCTACGCCGCCGAATACGGCTACGACCCCCGGGCCACGGCCAAGATCGCCGCCGACCAGCGGGCCAACGCCACCCTCCACCCCGACGCCGTCTTCCGCGACCAGCCGATCTCGGTGGAGGACGTGCTCGCGTCCAAGGTCGTGGCCGACCCCCTGCACGTGCTCGAGATCGTCATGCCCTGCGCCGGCGGCGCCGCCGTGGTCGTCGCCTCGGCCGACAAGGCCCGCCGCTCACCGCACCGGCCGGCCCATGTCGTCGGCTTCGGCGAGCACCTGGCGCACAAGACCCCCACCTACGCCCCCGACCTGCTGCACACCCCCATCGGCCCGGCGGCCGAGCGGGCCTTCTCGATGGCGGGCATCGACAGGGCCGACGTCGACGTGGTCGAGTTGTACGACTGCTACACGATCACCGTGCTGCTCTCCATCGAGGACTCGGGGTTCTGCGGCAAGGGCGAGGGCATGGCCTTCGTGGCCGACGCCGACCTGACGGCGGGGGGCAGCTTCCCCACCAACACCCACGGCGGGCAGCTCGGCTTCGGCCAGGCCGGCATGGCGGGCGGGTTCTCCCAGGTCGTCGAAGGTGTCCGCCAGGTGCGCGGCAAGGAGGGCGCCCGCCAGGTGCCCGGGTGTGACATCGCCTACTGCTCAGGAACGGGAGGCATCATGTCCGAGCAGACGGCGCTGCTGCTGCGAGGGGCGTGAGCATGTCCACGACCGAGCCCCGGGCCGCTGACAAGCCCCGACCCGTCCCCATCGAGGTCACCGAGCCGTTCTGGAGCGGGCTCCGGGACGAGGAGGTGCGGCTGCAGCGCTGCGACGACTGCGGCGCCTGGGTCTTCTACCCGCGGCACCGCTGCCCGTCCTGCCTGTCCGCGGCGCTGCGCTGGCACACGGTGTCGGGGCGGGCCAGCGTCTACACGTTCACCATCGCCCGCCAGGCGACCCACCCGGCATTCGCCGACGAGGTGCCCCAGGTGCTCGCCGTCGTCGAGCTGGAGGAAGGCCCGCGCCTCACCACCACGCTCGTCGACGTCGACCCCGACGAGGTATGCGTCGGCCTCGCCGTCCTCCCCGTCTTCGACCGTGACGAGGACGGCACCGTGCTCCTCCGCTACCGCCCGGCCCGCTGACGCTCCGGGAGCTACCGCCCGAGCCGGGCGCCGAAGGCCCCCGAAACGAGGCGCGAAGGATCCTGCACCGTAGGGGTGCACCGCCCTTCGCGGCTCGACGGCGGGCCGATAGTTGCCGCCGATCCCGCCATTGGCCCGGTCCGTGGCCTCGCGACCGCGTACGGTCCCGTTCCTGACACAGTGACACGATCCTTCGGCGGATGATCGCCGCTCGGGCGGCCCCGCGCCCGGTGGATCGGCTTCACTTGGCGGACGGGACCCGGCGCTGGGCGGTCGACCGGGGCGAGAGGATCAGCACCGATGCAGTTCGAGCCGGGCGGGGGCCCGACCAGCCATCACCCGCCGCCCCCGGGGCAGGAGCTCCGCCTCGCCCTCGCCATGCGGGGCGGGGTGAGCCTGGCCGTGTGGATCGGCGGGGCGGTGAGCGAGATCGACGCGCTCCGCCAGCGCCAAGGGGTCTACGGCCGCCTGATGAGCCTGCTCGGCTACGAGAAGGCCGTGGTCGACGTGCTCTCGGGAGCGAGCGCCGGCGGCCTCAACGCCGCTGTCTACTCGGCGGCCCAGGTCTACGACTTCGACGTCGGGGAGCTGCGGGACCTCTGGTGCTCGATCGCGGACATCGAGGCCCTGGCCCGGTCCACGACCACGGGGGGACGGGCCCAGGAGTCCTATCTCGAGGAGGCGACGGCCCGGCGCGCCGAAGCCTTGCGCCCGCCCTCGCTGCTACGGGGAGACGGCTACCTCTACGCCCAGCTCGTCGACCGCCTGGCCAGCCTCATCGCCGAGCGCCGACCAGCGACCGGGACCGCCCCCTACGGACAGGGACGGCCAGCGACCGGGACCGCCAGCTACGCCCAGCGAGCGCCAGGGGGCGACACGGTGGAGCGCCTGGAGCTGATCCTGTCGGCCACGTTGTACGAGCCCACGGTGGTGCGGGTCCGGGCGAACCGGTCGGCCACGGTGGAGGACCGCCGGTCGGGGGCGACGTTCCGTTTCCGCCACCGCCCCGGCCAGGGGGACTTCCCCGCGAGCCCCGATGCCCAGGACCCTGCCGTCGGGCGCCTGGCCATGGCGGCGAGGGCCACGTCCTCCTTCCCGGGCGCCTTCGAGCCGGCCCGCATCGCCGTGGGGCGCCAGGCCGCGGAAAGGGTCGTCGACCACCTCGACTTCGCCGGGCGCTTCCACGCCCCGGCACCGGCCGCGCACCACGTGCACCAGGTCATCGACGGCGGCGTGCTCGACAACATCCCCGTGGCCGCGGCGCTCTCCGCCGTCGCCGACGCACCGGCCGACGGGCCGACGGAGCGCTGGCTCGTCTTCCTGCACCCGAGCCCGGGGCCCACGCGCGCGGAAGAGGAGGCGAGGCCCGCCGGCGTGGCCGGCTCGCCCCGGGCGGTCGCCTCGGCCCTGCGCTCCCTGGCCGCCCGGGTAGGCCAGGAGTCCCTGCTCGACGACATCGCCGAGCTGGCCCGGCTCAACGACGTCGTGCGACGTCGCCAACTCGCCTTGCAGGCCATATTCGCCGAGCTTGCCGCCCGAGCCGCGGCCACGGCACCGGCCGCCGCCGGTCGTACGGGCCGGAGCCGGGCGGCGGCCGGGGCGCTCGGCAGGGCCCGGGCGACCGAGCTCGACGACATCCGCCGCCAGATCGAGGCCGACCGGGTCCTGGGCTCGCTCCGGCGTCCCGACAGCATCCCCTCGGCCCCGCCCGACCTGCCCGCCCAGCCGCTCGGGGACTGGAGCGCGGACGACGAGCTGGCCCTCGGGGCGGCCCTGCAGGCGGCGGTGGGGCCTGGCGCTCCGCTGGCCATACACGACACCACGGCGGCGCTGGTGGACGCGGCCGACCTCGTCATCGCCTGGGCACGGCACCGCCAGGGCCTGCCTGGCGGGGCGACACCGCAGGTGGCGGCGGTGAAGCGGACGGGGTACCGCGTGCGGGCCGTGGCTCGGGCCGTCGAGGCCGTGCAGGATGCCTGGTGGGTGCGACGAGCGGCGGCCCGGCCGGGCGCAGCCGCCGGCGGCACGCTCGAGGCTTGGGCGGTGGCGGGTTGGCGGGCCCGGCCCGCCTTCGTGCCCGCGGCGGGCGCGGCGGCGATCGAGGCGGCGCTCGACGACGACGAGGCGCTCGGCCAGCTCGGACAGCGCCTCGGGGCGCTGCTCGACGGCCCCGGCCCCCATGCCACCGTGGCGGTCGGCGACGTGCTGTGGCCCCGCCTGGTCTCTCTCGGGGCCCAGCT
>WHTX01000218.1 GCA_009377505.1 Acidimicrobiia bacterium | reverse complement strand
CAGGCCCCGCCGGTGCCCCGCGGGCCCGCCGGTGCCCCGCGGCCCCGCCGGTGCCCGGCCGGCCCGGTGCTCACCCGCAGGTGCTGCTGGCCTGGTCCCATGCGCAGTTCAGGGACTTGCCCTCCAGGTTGAACAGGGACCCTTCGTCCACCCACGTCTGGGCGGCCCCGTCGAAGGTGGCGAACGCGCCCCCCTCGATCAGGTAGGCGTCCTTGTTGCCGTCCATCCTCGCCCGCAGGCCCCACAGGTGGGTCGGCGGGGTCATGTCCAGGCTGCGCAGGGCCACCATCAGGTTGGAGCGGGTCAGCCCGCCCTCCATCTCGCCGGCCACCTGGAGCGACTGCACCAGCGGCCAGGCGTAGGCGAACCCCGCGCCCAGCGAGCTCGAGATCGTCGGGTCGATCCCCCGCTCCTCCAGCAGCCCCCGCACGAACTCCATCCACGGGTCGTCGGCGTAGGCCGGGTCCTTGATGTCCTTGACCCCCGGGTTGAAGATCCACCAGCCGTCCGAGGCCATGCCGTCGCCGCCCACTTTCTCCTTGTTCACGAAGCTGACGCCCGTGCAGGTGAGGGGCTGGAAGAGGTAGCCGACCTCCTCCTTCATGCCGTTCTCGGCCGCCTCGACCACCGCTTGGGTGCAGGAGGTGCCCGCCGTCATGGCGATGAAGACGTCGGGGTTCTTCGAGGCGAGCGTCGTCATCGGGTCCTTGACCGTCGGCGCCTGGGGCTCGATCGTCTCGGTGACGAACTCCACCCGGTCGCGCAGCAGGTCGGACTGGGCCAGGAAGGCCCGGAAGCCGGCGTCGTAGACCTTGCCGAAGTCGTTGTTCATCACCAGCGCGGCGACGGTGATCGTGTCGTCCCCGAACTCGTCGAGGTTCTGCTCGATGAACGTGCCCCAGAGCTGGGTCTCGGTCGTGTAGGAGGGCACCGGCGCGCCCGTGGTCCAGGGATGGTTGACGGGGTCGCCCCACGCCGGGTGGCCGGTCATGGCCAGGGGGTTGGGGACGCAGCGCTCGTTGAGCTTGTCGTAGACCTTCATGGTCGACGGCGTGCCGAGGGTCCACAGGGCGAAGACCTTCTCGGAGTCGAGCAGCTCGTCCACGAGCGGGATGGTCCGGGCCGGGTCGTAGCCGTCGTCCTTCTGGATGTAGTCGACGGTGCGGTTCTTGCCCGTCGAGTCGGTGAAGGCGCCCTCGGCGCTGTAGTGCGCGAGCAGGGCGTCGATGGACTTGCCGTAGTTGCCGTAGTCGGCGAGCGTGCCGGACAGGGCGATCGTCTGGCCGATCTTGATGGAGGTCTCGGTCAGCCCCTCGGTCTCGGACCAGCCCGCCGGGCACGCCGACAGGTCGATGGTGAAGCCCTCGGGCCCCGTCACTGTCGTGCCGTCGGCGGAGGTGCCCCAGCCGTTCTCCTCGATGCGGGCCACGATCGCCTCCCGCTCGGTGGCCCAGAGCGCCTCCCACTCCTCCATCGACGTCGGCTCGTCGATGGCCACCTCGGTCGTCGTGGTCGACTCGCTGATGGCCTCCTTGATGCTGCGATCGATGGTGTCCTCGCTGGCCGCGCCCTCGTCGTCGCCACCTCCGCACGCCGCGGCGACGAGCGCGAACCCCACGAACACCGCACCCGCGACGCGGCCGCGCTGCTTCACTCTGGCCATTCGTTCCCCCCTGGTGCCTGCCACATGACAATGTGACAGAAGTCTCAGCGGGCACGTTACACGTCCCCATCGGGTCGTGTGACGTCAGGCACAAGCCGACGGCCCGCCCGGGCGACGGGGCCGCCGTGCTCCGCCCCTCGGCCTCGCGAGCAGCCCCGGGGACGAGGCGAGGGGTAGCCTCGCCACCGTGCAGAGCTCGCCCGATTACGCCGGCCGCCTGGACCGGGTTCGCCAGGCCATGGCTGGTCGGGGCGTGGACCTCGCCCTCTTCTCCGTCGGCGCCGACCTGCCCTACCTCATCGGCTACGACGCCATGAACCTGCCCCGGCTGACCATGCTCGTCGTGCCCCGGGACGGCGACGCGACCCTGGTCATACCCAACCTCGAAGTTGCCCGCGTCGTCGAGCGGCCTGGCGTCTTCGGCATTCGCGGCTGGGCCGAGACCGAGGACCCCATCGACATCGTGGCCGGCCTCTCCGGCTCGCCCTCCTCCGTGGCCGTCGGGGACCAGACCTGGGCCCGCAACGTCGTGGACCTGCTCGGCCGGCTGCCCGGCGCCCGCTGGAGCCGGGCCACCGAGCTGGTCGGCCCGCTGCGGGCGCGCAAGGACCCGGCCGAGGTGGAGGCCCTGCGCACCGCGGCCCAGGCCGCCGACCGGGTCGCCGCGCAGCTCCACGCCGGGGAGATCCCCCTCGTGGGGCACACCGAGGCCGAGGTCTCCGCCGAGCTCTCACGACGGCTCCTCGCCGAGGGCCACACCCACGTGAACTTCGCCATCGTGGCCGCCGGCCCCCACGCCGCCAGCCCCCACCACGAGGCCGGAGCCACGGTGATACGGCCCGGCGAGGTGGTGCTGTGCGACTTCGGGGGCAGCTTCCCCATGGCCGACGGCGAGCCCGGCTACTGCTCGGACATCACCCGCTGCGTCTACACGGGCGAGCCCCCTGGCGAGTTCGCCGAGCTGTACGCGGTGCTCTGGGAGGCCCAGTCGGCGGCCGTCGCCGCCGGGACCGTCGGCACCCCGGCGGAGGAGGTGGACGGCGCCGCCCGGCGGGTCATCACCGCGGCGGGCTTCGGCGACCGGTTCATCCACCGGACGGGCCACGGCATCGGGATCTTCGAGCACGAGGACCCCTACATCGTGGCGGGCAACGGCGTGCCTCTCGAGGGCGGCAACGCCTTCTCCATCGAGCCCGGCATCTACCTCCCCGGGCGGTTCGGCGCCCGCCTCGAGGACATCGTCGTGGCCACCGACGACGGCCCCGACCCGCTCAACGTCGTCGAGCACGGGCTGGTCGTGGTCGAGGCGTGAGCCGCGGCCCCGACGGTCACGGGGACGGGCCGGGCCCCGCCAGCGCGGACGCCGCGCCGTGATCCGCCTCGACGTCGCCACGTTGCTGCTGCAGTGGGCGACGGGCGGCCTGGCCTTCTTGTGGGTCACCACCCGTCGGCGCGAGGTGGGCCTGGGCTACGGCTGGCTCATGCGCGCCACCTTCGGGCTGATGGCGCTGCTCGCCGCCCTGGCCGGACGGGCCAGCCACCCCGACGCGGCGCGTGACCTGTTGGCCTTGGCCACCACTCTCGCCGCGGGCGGCGTGCTCGCCGTGTCGATCGCCCGCAGGCGGGCGGGGGTGGCGGGACAGCACGCCGTGCAGGAGCGCCGGTCGGCCCGGGTCGCGGCCATGACGGGCATCGACAGGGCCGCCCCCAGCCACGACAGCTCGTTGCCGGAGTTCCCTCCCGCGCTCGACCTGGTCGCCCCCGCCGTCGGGGCGCTGGCCTGCGTGGCCGCCGCCCTCGACGCCGGCGGCCCGCCGCCCCTCGCCATCGCCCGCACCCTCGTCGGCGCCGCCTTCCTCGGCGCGGTCACCGACGCCATGCTGTTGGGCCACTGGTACCTGGTGCAGCCGGGCCTCGCCCGCGGCCCCCTCCTCGAGCTGGTCCGCTGGGTGGGCGTCACCTGGCCCTTCGAGGTGCTCGTGCTGCTCGTGCCCACGGGGATGCTCTCGGTGTGGAGCGGCGCGGTGGACGACGGGTGGAAGGGCATGCTCGGGTGGTTCTGGGCGGCGTGCGCGCTGACCACGATCGGCCTGGTCGTCGTCACCCGTGCCGCCCTGCGCGAACGGCAGTACTCGGCCGTCATGGCGGCGACCGGGCTGCTCTACCTCGCCATCCTCACTGCCTTCGGTACCGACCTCGTCGCCCGGGCCGTGCTCTCCGCGTAAGCCGCCTGGGAAAGGCATGCGGGCCTCGGGGGTGCGGGCGGATTAGGCTGGTCAGGGTCGCCGTGGTCCGGCCGACCGAGGGAGGCAGCTCGATGGCGCGGGCGATCTGGAGTGGGGCGGTGAGCTTCGGGCTGGTCAGCATCCCGGTGAAGCTCTTCAACGCCGTCAGCCGCAAGTCGGTCTCCTTCAACCAGCTCGACGCTCGCACGGGAGCACGCGTGCGCCAGAAGCTGGTCTCCTCCGTCGACGGTGAGGAGGTCACCCGCGACCAGGTCATCAAGGGCTACAGCCTGGGCGCCGACCAGTACGTGCAGGTGGGCGATGACGAGCTGGCGGCGATCATGCCGACCTCGCAGCGCACCATCGAGCTCGAGGAGTTCGTCGACCTCGCCGAGATCGACCCCGTCTTCTACGACAGCGCCTACTGGCTCGTGCCCGACCAGGCCGCCACCAAGCCCTACGCGCTGCTGAGCCAGGCCATGGACGACGCGCAGAAGGTGGGCATCGCCCGCTTCGTCATGCGCTCGAAGCAGTACGTGGCCGCTATCCGCCCCCGCGACGGCAAGCTCGTGCTCTCCACCATGGTCTACGCCGACGAGCTCAACTCGGTCGACGAGCTGCCCGAGATCGAGGCCGCCGAGAAGGTCGAGCTCAACGAGCGCGAAGTGGCGATGGCCGTCCAGCTCGTCGACTCCCTCTCCGCCGACTTCGAGCCCGACAAGTACCGCGACACCTACCGCGAGCAGGTGCTCGACCTCATCGAGCGCAAGGCCGCCGGCGAGGTGCTCGAAGCGCCGGCGCCGGCGGAAGCGGAGGAGAGCCGCGTCGTCGACCTGCTCGCCGCCCTCGAGGCCTCGGTGCAGGCGGCCAAGGAGTCGCGAGGCAACCACCCCGCCACCAGGGCCGCCGAGGGCAAGGTGAAGGCGAAGACCGCCTCGAAGCGCAAGGCCGCGGCCGAGGACGACGCCGAGGAGGCGGAGCCGGCACCGGCCCGCAAACCGCGCGCCCGCAAGAGCGCCTGACGGAGCGCCCGTGCCCCCGCCCAAGAAGGTCGAGGCGACGATCGACGGCCGGCGGCTGCTGCTCTCCAACCTCGAAAAGGTGCTCTACCCCGGGGCCGGGTTCACCAAGGCCGAGGTCATCGATTACTACGTCCGGGTGGCTCCGGTGATGGTGGGCCATGTGGGCGATCGCGGCGTCACCCTGCGCCGCTACCCGAACGGGGTCGACGGCACCTCCTTCTTCGAGAAGCGCTGCGCCAGCCACCGGCCCGACTGGGTGCCCACCGCGCTCGGGCCCGGCGACCGTGCCGGGCCCATCGGCTACTGCGTGCTCGACTCGGTGGCCGCCCTGGCGTGGGCGGCGAACATGGCCGCGCTCGAGGTGCACGGGCCGATGGCCCGGGCCGGTGACATCGAGTCGCCCACCATGGTCGTCTTCGACCTCGACCCTGGCGAGCCGGCCACGATCCTGGAGTGCTGCGCCGTGGCGCTCGAGATCCGCACGTTGCTCGAGGCGCTGGGGCTCGAGGCCTGGCCCAAGACGTCGGGCTCCAAGGGGCTCCAGCTCTACCTGCCCCTCAACAGCCCCGCCACCCACGACGAGGCCTCCTCCTTCGCGCTCGCCGTCGCCCAGCTGCTCGAGCGGCGCCTCCCCGGCCAGGTCATCTCCACCATGGAGCGGGCGGCGCGGCCTGGGAAGGTGTTCGTCGACTGGAGCCAGAACAGCCGCCACAAGACCACGATCGCCCCCTACTCGCTGCGGGCGCGGCCCCGGCCCACCGTGTCGACGCCGCTCGACTGGGACGAGGTGGCCGCCGGGGCCGAAGGCGACGCCGAGCTGCGCTTCGAGGCCGGCCAGGTGCTCGAGCGCCTGGAGCGGCTGGGCGACCTGTTCGCGCCGACGCTCACGCTGCGCCAGGAGCTGCCGCTGCCCCGGGGAGGATGACCCTGGCCGGGGGGCGCTCGCCCCTATCCTCCAGCGCCATGGAAGCCCTGCACCGCCTGGCGTCGCGCCTGACCGAGACCGCTGGACGCCTCACCGGGCGGTCGGCGCTGCAGGGCAGGATCGCCACCCTGGAGGCCCAGCTCGGGCGCCTCGAAGGCGCCGGCGACGGTGCCGGTGCAGCGGGCGGGACGGCTCTGGCCGGCGAGACCCGCGAGCTGTACCCGACCGGCCACTTCTACTCCGCGGTCCCCTCTCGCCAGCACCTCGAGCGCTACCGCGACCTCGTCCTCGGCCAGGACCCCCTGCGCATCGCCGGGGTCGAGCTGCACCTCGACGAGCAGCGGGCGCTCCTCGACGAGCTCGCCCCCCTCGTGGCCGACGTGCCCTTCAGCGACCACGGCGAGGACGGGGGCCGGTGGCGCTACCACTTCCACAACGACTTCTTCGCCTACGCCGACGGCCTGTTCCTCCACCTGCTCCTGCGCCACCTGCGGCCCTCCCACGTGGTCGAGGTGGGCTCGGGCTTCTCCTCCGCCTGCCTGCTCGACACGTCCGAGGCCTTCCTCGGAGGCGAGGTGCAATTCACGTTCGTCGAGCCCTACGACGACCGCCTGCGCTCGTTGCTGCGGCCCGGGGACGAGGCCCGGGTCGAGATCCGCAACGAGGAGGTCCAACGGGTCCCCCTCGACTTGTTCCGCCGGCTCGGCCCGGGCGACCTGCTGCTCATCGACTCGACCCACACGGTCAAGGCCGCCGGGGACGTGAACTGGCTCTTCTTCGAGGTGCTGCCCGAGCTGGCGCCCGGCGTGCTCGTGCACGTGCACGACATCTTCCCCGGCTTCGAGTACCACTGGCCCTGGCTGGAGCAGGGCCGGGCCTGGGCCGAGTCGTACCTGCTACGAGCTTTCCTCCAGTACAACTCGGCCTTCGAGATCGTGCTGTGGCCCTCGCTCATGGTCGGGGTCGAGGCCGAGTCAATCGCCGCCCGCTTCCCCCAGGCCATGGCCAACATCGGCGGCTCCATCTACCTGAGGCGCCGCCGCTGAGCGCAGCGGAGTACGCGGTGCTTCCCGCTCTCCGCCGCTCGGGCGGTCGCTACGCGGTGCTTCCCGCTCTCCGCCGCTCGGGCGGTCGCTACGCTCCGCGACCATGAAGGTCGCTGCCGCCATCGCCGAGATCCTCGAGCGGGAGGGGGTGGACGTCCTCGTCGCCTACCCGGTGAACCCGGTGATCGAGGCGGCGGCCGCCGCCGACATCCGCACGGTGATCGTGCGCCAAGAGCGGACCGGGCTGCACATGGCCGACGCCTACGCCCGGCTGCACTCGGGCAAGCGGGTCGGCGCGTTCGCCATGCAGCACGGCCCCGGGGCGGAGAACGCCTTCGGGGGCGTGGCCCAGGCCTACTCGGAGTCGGCGCCCGTGCTGGTGGTGCCGGCGGGTTACGCCCGGCGCAGCATGCACGTCGAGCCGAACTACTCGTCGTTCCTGAACCTGCAGCACGTCACCAAGCTGTCCGACGTGCTGCTGAGCGGCGCCCACACCCAGGAGGTGTTCCGGCGGGCGTTCTCGGCCCTGCGCACGGGGCGGCCCCGGCCGGTGTCGGTGGAGGTGCCCGTCGACGTCTTCGGCGAGGAGGTGCCTGATGACTTCGACTACACGCCGACTCGGCACGTGCGCAGCGCCCCGGACCCAGCCGACGTCGCCACCGTGGCCGGGATGATCGCCGGCGCCGAGCGCCCGGTGCTCTACGTCGGCCAGGGCGTCCACTACGCCGCGGCGTGGGCCGAGGTGCGCGAGCTCGCCGAGTCGTGGTCGATCCCGGTGTGCACGTCGCTCGAGGGCAAGTCCGCCTTCCCCGAGGACCACCCGCTCTACCTGGGCTGCGGGGGCCGCTCGATGCCCCGGGCCGTGCGCACGTTCCTCGACGAGTCCGACCTGGTCGTCGGGCTGGGGGTGTCCTTCGCCCGCACCGCCTTCGGCGTGCGCATGCCCGCAGGCGTGCCGCTCGTGCAGAACACCGTCGACCCCGCCGACCTCAACCGGGAGCTGCCCGTCGCCGCCGCCCTGGTGGGGGACGCTCAGCTCGCCCTCCAGGGCCTGCTGGCCGAGCTGAAGGGCCGGCCACGCTCGCCGGCGACCGAGCGGCGGGCAGAGGGCGTGGCGGCCCAGATCGCCGCCGTCAACGGGCCATGGCTCGAGGAGTGGCAGCCGCGTCTCTCCTCGGGCGCCGTGCCCATCGACCCCTACCGGGTGATCGGCGAGCTGGGGCGCAACCTCGACCCCCGCGAGGTCATCATCACCCACGACGCCGGGTCGCCGCGCGACCAGATCACGCCGTTCTGGGTGTCGACCGAGCCCTTGTCCTACCTGGGGTGGGGCAAGACCACCCAGCTGGGCTACGGGCTCGGGCTGGCCATGGGCGCGAAGCTGGCCCGGCCGGACAAGACCTGCGTGAACGTGTGGGGCGACGCCGCCATCGGCTTCACGGGGATGGACTTCGAGACCGCGGTGCGGGAGCGGCTGCCCATCCTGTCGATCCTGCTCAACAACTTCTCCATGGCCATCGAGCTGCCCATCATGCAGCAGGCCCAGGCCAAGTACGGCTCGTGCGACATCTCGGGCAACTACGCCGAGTTCGCCCGGGCCCTCGGGGGCTACGGCGAGCGGGTGACCGAGCCCAGCGAGGTGGGGGCGGCGATCCGCCGAGGCATCGAGCGCACCCGGCAGGGCTCGCCCGCCCTGCTCGAGTTCATCACCGCCAAGGACCACACCTACTCGGTGTTCTGAGACGTCGACCGCCCCCGGAGAGCGTGCTGGTGGGGCTGGGCTCTGGGTGTGGGCGGTTCTCGGGCGGCTGCGTCTCGTATATGAGAGGGAGCCGCCCGAGAACGAGGTGAGGGGGCGCGGCGCGTCGAGGGCTCGGTGGAAGCGCCCAGGGCCATCGGGCGGGGACGCGGAGGGTGGGCCCGCTGTGGTTGACGAGACGCCGGGCATGGAGCGGAGGATTGTTCGCCATCGACCCGGGGCGAAGCCTCGTGTCCGCCGGGGTGCAGACAGCCGTCTACGCGGCACTGCTCGTGCTCACGTTCTGGAGCCGTCGGCTCAAGGTGCTGCTCGTGCGGACGTTCCAGCGGTGGACCATCAACCCGCTGATGCGCCTGTTCCTCGCCATCGGCGTCAACCCATTGGGCCTCGCCATCCTCGAGACCCCGGGACGTACCTCCGGCAGG
>WHTX01000217.1 GCA_009377505.1 Acidimicrobiia bacterium | reverse complement strand
CAGCACGAGGGTGGCGATACCGTCCCGCTTCTCGTAGAGCAGGTGCGGTTCACTCATCGGGGGTCTCTCCGTCTCGTCGATCAAGTTCATCGATGAGCTCTCGCTGCCTCGGCGGGTCGGTCGTGGTCCAGGCCACCCCGGCGTCGACCCCGTAGCCACGTCGGAGGGCCCGTGCAGCTCCATCACCGAGACGCTACCCCACGTCTGTCTCGCCCGTGGCGCTAGCGTGCGACGGCGTTGCGTCCAGGGAGGCGACCACACCATGACCCACCAGCCCGAGCTCGAGTTGGTGGTCGAGAAGTTCGCCACGCGGATCGTCGGGGCTCGGGGCGACAAGGGCGTCAACGCCTACCTTGGCATCGTCGTCACGGAGATGGAGGCGGGGCGCTGCGTCGCCAGCTTCGACGTCACCGACGAGCTCGTCACGCCGATCGGCAACATGCACGGCGGCTGCCTCTCGGTCCTCGTCGACCACGTCCTCGGGGTGATCCTCTACCCGGTCATGCCCCCCGGTTACTGGGCGGCGACGACGGAGTTCAAGGTGAACCTGCTGGCTCCGGTGAGCCGTGGCACGTGCACGGCCACCGCCGACATCATCTCGATGACCCGCCGGCTGGCGGTGGCGGCGCATCGAGATCGTGAACGAGGGCCGCCTCGGCGCCGTCGCCCAGGGCACGTGCACGATCGTGGCGCCGAAGAGTGCGGAGTGACGTCGAGCGAGTCGACCCCGCCGGTCAATGCGGCGGCCCCGGCCACCGGGGTGGTCGTCCGAACGGGGGACGATGTGACACATCCCCCGACCCGTGTGATCGTCGCGGCTCCGGCGGGCGAGGCAGAGCTGCCATACTGGCTGTACCGTGAACTCCGCGACACCCCTCCGCTGGGGCGCGAACGCGCCCGATGACATCACCACAGCACAGGCCCGCCTCCTCGACTCTGCCGAAGCGTGCTTCGAGCAGTACGGCATCATGAAGACGACGGTCGAGGACATCGCCCGAGTGGCACACGTCTCACGAGCCACCGTGTACCGTTACTTCGACGGGCGGGACGCGCTCGTCCTTGGCGTACTACTCCGAGACACAGACCGGCACCTGAGCCGCATTCGGGCCCGCATCGAACGCCAAGCCAACTTGGGTGAGGCCATCGCAGAGTTCGTCGACCTGACGGTACGCGCCGCGAGACGCGACGCCAGCTTGGGCCTGCTGTTCACCGGGGAAGCGGCTCGCATGACAGGCGGCATCATCGCCGGCGCCTCCGTCGAGCTGTTCGAGCGGGTCACCGCCTTCCTCCGTCCCTTGTTCGAGCGGTGGAGCACCCAGGTCCGCCCAGGAACAGATATCGCCGACGCGAGCGAATGGATCCTGCGGGCCGTGCTCTCGATCCTGACGGTCGAGGGGCCCAAGCGCCGCAGCCGGGAGGCGCAGCGGGCATTCGTCGAGCGGTACCTGATCCCCGCCATCGTGAGGTAGGACGGCGACTCGTTCGCGACACCGGCCGGCGTGGCAGCGGTTTGTAGTCGACGACCCGACCAGCTTCAGCACGCGGGTGCCGGCCCTTGCGGTGGGCGCACTTGCGTCATCGCACACCGACGGTGCAATGGCGCTTTACGTCGTCGGGGCGTTCTGCGGCTCGACCCAGAAGAACACGAAGTCGTCTTGCTTGGTCTCCCCGACGATCCGCACGGGCATCCCCAGCGACAGGTCATCGCCTTCCGTGGCCCGCATGGCGCCCACGAGCCGGGGCCCTTCGTCGAGCTCCACCACGATGGTGGTGTACGGCAGTTCGCCCACCCAGCCGCGGTCGACGGTGAAGTGGCTCGTCACCCAGGATGCGACGGTGCCGAGGCCAGGTGAGGGCTCCCAGGCCCATCGCTCACAGAAGCAGTGCTGGCAGTAGTAGCGGGGGCGGGTGCCGGTAGGCGCCGCAGTCGCGGCAGCGCTGGACGTGCAGGGTCCCGGTCGAGGACTGGAGGAAGAACTCGCGGTTCAGGCCCTCGGTCTCGGGGACGTACTTGCGCGGCGAGCGGGCCGGGGGGTTCGTCGGGGTCGTCATGGTCAGCGGTCTCTCCCGAGGATGGCCAGGCTGCCGTCGCCGAGGTCGCCGTAGCCGGTGACCACGCCGAGCTCGCAGCCCGGCACCTGGGCAGCGCCGGCCTCGTGGCGGAGCTGTCGGGTGGCCTCGACGAGGTGGTTGAGGCCCCAGCAGTGCCCCTGGGAGAGGAGCCCGCCGTGCGTGTTCATCGGGTAGCTGCCGCCGAGGCGGATGTTGCCGTCCTTGATGAAGTCCTTCGCGCCGCCGCGTTCGCACATGCCCAGTGCTTCGAGCTCCATCATCACCACGTAGGTGAAGCAGTCGTACACCCCGAGGAAATCCATGTCCGAGGGCAACACGTCGGCCATGGCGAAGGCCCGGGGCGACGCGAAGTCGAGACCCAGGCGCAACAGCTCGGGCCGGTTGGTGATCTCGTCAGCCGGGTAGGGATGGCCCTCGGCCCCGCCGAGGTACAGCACCGGGGTGTGCGGGAGGTCCCGGGCCCGCTCCGCCGAGGTGAGCACGACCGCCGCGGCGCAATCGGTCTCCAGGCAGCAGTCGAGCTTGCGCAGCGGCCCCGCGATGGGCGGCGAGTCGAGGTAGTCGTCGAGGGTCATGGGCCGGCCCCGCATCTGGGCCTTGTCGTTGAGCTGGGCGTGCTCCCGGCACGCCAGCGCGATCTCGGCGGCGTCGGCTGGCTCGACCCCGTACAGGTCGACGTACCTTTGCAGGTACAAGGAATACCACTGGGCGGCGGAGCGCAGCCCGTACGGCGAGTAGAAGTTGCGGCTGGTCTCCAGCACCGGGCCCAGGTCGATCTTCCGGCGCGACGGCTTGGTGTCGGGGCGAGGCCGCAACGCCGAGTACCCGTTCCAGCCGAGCGTCACCAACACCGCCTCGGCGAAGCCGGCGAAGATGGCCATCGCTGCGCTCTGCAGCGACGCCGTGGGGCTGGCCCCGCCCATGTGCACCGTGATCGAGTACCGGACTTCCGGCATGCCCAAGTTGGCGGCGATCTCCTCGGTGGAGATGAACCCGGGGGGCGGGATCACCCCGTCGATGTCTGAAGGCTTCAGCCCAGCGTCCCTGATGGCGGCCATCGACGCCTGCAGGATCATCTCGGGCACGGTCAGCGTGGCGCCCCGCACGTAGTCGGTCTCGGCGATGCCGACGATCGCCGCTTCGCCGCACACGTTGACCGTCATGCGTGCACACCTCGCTGGGCGGTGACTCCCGGCAGGGTGGTGATGCCGTCGAGCAGCGCCGTCGCCTCCTCGACGAGACGCCCGAAGACCTGCCCTGCGGGAGGGAGGTCCCTGACGAGGCCCACGCCCTGGCCGGCGAAGCCGGCGAAGACGTCGTCACGCTCGTTGGCGATGGCCGAGGCCATGACCGGCGTCGACACGATGGACTGCAGCGGCATGGGCAGGGCCGCGAGCTCGCCGCGCTCGTACAGCTCCCCCCACTTGCCCCGGATCATGCGCGCCGGCTTGCCCGTCGCCGACCGTGACACCATCGTGTCCTTGTCGTCGGCCCGCTACCCCTAGGGGGTAGCATGTAGGAACACGAGGCTGAGCTCGCCCGGCTCCAAGCCGAGCTCGACCTGCTCCGCCGTGACGGCCGCAGCACCGGCGCCGAGCGCCAGCCGTCTTCGTCGTGAGCGATCTCTGGCTGCCGCTGGCGGGCGTGGCCGCCGCCTTCGCGCTGAGCTACCTCTTCTGCATGCGGCCGATGCGCGGCGGGCAGTGCAGGGTGACTCGCCCTCGTCGGACCGACCAGCCGAGCGAGCTGGACCGGGCCATCACCGAGGCGCGCGCTGAGCTCGCCCAGCTGCGCAACGCCACCGCAGCCGATCCGCGCGCACGTGACGGACGGCCCCAGATGAGCCGCTCCCCACGGAGCGATCGATAGGCACGTCCCCCTGGCCGGGGAGGCACATGGCCTCCACGCCGGGCGTTCGACCAGCGCAGCTCACGAAAGGCAGATCCGATGAAGCAACGTGCACGAGTGCCCCTCACCTTCAGCGTGCTCGCTGCGGGCGTGGCCCACATCCCCGCCGGCTCAGCGTGGGCCGATCACGGCGTGCCCGCCGAGGACGGCTCTCGGGCCATGGAGCCGCACATGAGGCTGATGGCTGCTGGCAACCGCGGCATGGCCCAGATGATGGACACGCCGGCGTGCATGAACATGATGCAGGCGCCGCCCTTCGGTGGATGAGAGCTGCTCGGGTGGGCGCCGATGGAGCGGCTCCTCAGCCTGGCGGTCGCCCCGGTGGTGGACTGCGGCGTCATGTGCGCCGGCGGCATGGCGCTCGCCGCGCTCGGCTGGGCGCCGCTCGACCTGCCGCTCATGGCCACCCCCACCCTCGGCACCGAACCGATCGGGTGACGCCCCCGAGCCGCTCCACGCCAAGCCGTCGCCGTCACCCCTGGCTGCGAACCCGACGCTGATGACGCCCCGAGCCGGTGACCGCTGCGCCCATCTGGGACGAGGCTGGAGCGTGGAGGCCCTGGCCCTCCCCCTTGCTGCTCTCGTGGCCGGGTTCATCTCCTTCAGCTCGCCGTGCTGCCTGCCGCTGCTGCCCGGCTACCTGTCCTACGTCTCCGCCCTGCCCGTCGCCGAGCTGGGCCGGCGCGACGCCCGGGCGGTCACCCTGCGGGCGTCGCTGCTGTTCGTCGCCGGGTTCACGACCGTGTTCGTCGCCTTGGGCATCGGCGCCACCGCCTTCGGGTCCCTGCTGCTGCGCAACCAGGACACCCTCGTGCGCTGGTTCGGCGTGTTCATCATCGTCATGGGCCTCGCCACCATGGGGGTGCTGCGCATCCCCGTGCCGGGACGAGCTGGGCCCGTGTCAGCGCCCTCGACGACGCTGACGCCATGGGATGGGCGTTCTCCCAAGGCAGCATCTACGTCAGCGGCCACCCCGGGCTCAACCGCTCCCACGACGATGCCAGCACCTTCGAGCGCGTCAACGCCGGCCTGCCCGGCACCGACGTGCACGCCTTCGGCGCCGGCCCCACCGTCCTCTACGGCTACGTCGTAAACGGCGGCACCTTCGCCTCCACCGACGCCGCCCGCACCTGGCAGCTCCGCGCCGCCAACCCGGGCGAAGCCCTCTTCGGCCGCATCGTCGTCGACCCCGACGACGAGACCCACCTGCTCGCCGCCGACGCCCGATCCGGGGCCCTCGAGAGCCGCGACGGCGGGCGGACCTGGGCACGACTCGACACCGGCCTGCCAGGCGCGACATGGCTGTCCCGAGGCGGTGAGCGCCTCGACGTGCTCGTTGCGTCAGGACCAGCGGGCGCTGCCCGCTCCACCGACGGGGGCGCCAACTGGAGCCCGCTGCGCGTGCCCGACGATACGTCGCTCGTCGAGGTCGCCCCCGGCGAGCCGAGCGTGCTCTACGCCAGGGCCCACCAAGGCGCCGCCGTGCGCGTCCAGGTAAGCCGCGACGGGGGGAGCACATGGGCGAGCCCGTGAGCGGGCCCAGGCTCGTGCTCACCGTCGCCACGGTCCTCGTCGTCGCCGCCGGGTGCGCCGCCGACGACGCCCCCACGCAACCGGCTGCCCAGACGCGCTACGACGCCGCGCTCGCCGCCCTGTGCGCCGCCGCTGCCGACGCTCGCGACGCTGACGTCGAGGCCGCCCGGCGGGTCTTCTACGACACCGCGCACCAGGCGCTGCACGAGCTCGCCGCCGACGCCCAACGAGTCGACCGCCCGGTCGCCGCTCGCCTCCTCGAGGCCAAGCAGGCCGTAGAAGCCGGGCTCGACGCCCCCGCCACGGCCGACGAGCTCGCAGCGCGCCTCGACGAGCTCGGCGTCGCCGCTCACGCCGCGCTCACCGCCACCGGGAACGAGGCAAGCCGCTGCCAGGAGCGCTCATGAGCCCAACCCCGACCGCCCACCCCCACCCGGCTGACCGCACGGCAGCGTGCTGGCGGCTGCTGGCCATGATCAGCCTCGCCGCGATCCTCGCCGCCGCCTGCGCCAGCGGCAACGAAAGCGGCACCGCCTCGTCGGGCGATCCCACCGCGCTCGCCGCCGAGGTCGCCAGCTACGACCTCGTCGCCGGCCGCCCCGGCCGGTTCATCCTCGGCGTGTTCGCCGCCGACCGCGAACGCAGCCTCGCCTACGGCACCATCGATCTGCGCTTCCGGGCCCTCGACACGAGCGGCGGTGGCGAAGACGGCCAGTTCAGCGCTCCCGTCGCCGCCGAGTTCCTCCCCGTCCCCGGCCAGGACCCCCCCACCGACGCCACCACCGCCGAACTCGTGCCCCGGCTCCGAGGTCATCGGCGTCTACGGCGCCCACGACGTGCGCTTCGACCGTGCGGGGTTCTGGGAGGTCGAAGCGAGCGCCACCGTCGACGGGGACGTCGAGACCGCGACTGCCGCCTTCACCGCGCAGGAAACCTCCCCGATCCCTGCGCCCGGTGACCCGGCCCCCCGCACCCGCCAACCGCTCGCCGGCGCCGCCGGTGTCGCGCCGAGCACCATCGACTCACGCGCCGACGACGCCCGCCCCATCCCCGACGCCCAGCTGCACGACGTGACCATCGACGACGCCATCGCCGCGGGGAAGCCGACCATGGTCGTCATCTCCACCCCCGTCTACTGCGTCAGCCGGTTCTGCGGGCCCATCACCGACAGCGTCGCCGAGCTCGCCGACCGCTACGCCGGGCAAGCCGCGTTCGTGCACCTGGAGATCTGGTCCGACTTCGACACCCACACCCTCAACGAGGCGGTGCGGGACTGGGTCTACCCGCCCGGCGCGGAGGACGCCCGCGAGCCGTGGGTGTTCGTCGTCGGGCGCGACGGGCTCATCCGGGAGCGCTTCGACAACGTCGCCACCGACGCCGAACTCGAAGCCGCCGTCCAAACGGCGATCCAGGCATGACCAGCCCCGCACGCGACGACGCCGCCGACACCACAGCGTCGCGACCGCGGCGCACCCGGCGCGCGCTGCGGCACGGCGACGGCGAGCCTGCACCGACGTTCCGGCTGCCCGACCTGCGCGACCCCGCCCGCGACATCGCCCTCGCCGACTTCGCCGGCCGGCCCGTCGTGCTCAACTTCTGGGCCGCCTGGTGCGGGCCCTGCCGGCGAGAGATGCCCGCCTTCGAGCGCCTCCACCACCAGCTCGGCGACCGGGTCGCGTTCGTCGGCATCAACCACCAAGACGGCCGCAGCGACGCCCTCGCCCTGCTCGCCGAGACCGGCGTCACCTACCCCTCCGCCCACGACCCCGCCGGCGAGGTCGCCCAAGCGTACGGGCTCTACCGGCATGCCCACCACCGTGTTCATCTCCACCACCGGTGAGCGCCTCGCCACCCGCACCGGCGAGATCCACGCCGACGAGCTCGAACGCACCATCCGCGAACTCCTCCTCGACCGCTGAGCTGCGTTGAGCTCACCCCATGCTCACCGGAGCAGCCCAGCGTGCAGCTGCTGGTTCACCCCTAACGCCGCACCGCCGGCGAGCACGGCAACCCACACCGGCCACCCACGCGCTCGGGCCCACCACCACGTCCCCGTCACAGCCGCGACCACCACCCGAGCCAGCGCGACCCCCGCAGCTGCCGCGAGGAGGAACACGCCCGGGTTGTACCGCCACGCCGACGCCAGCTCAGCGCGGCCCAACGCAGCCGTGGCCCGCGTCACCCCGCACAACGGGTCCATGACCCCCACATGGTGCAGCGGCGAGTGCAGGTCCAACGCCGGCACGCCGAAACGGCCCATGACCAGCGCCCCGCCGATCCCAGCCAGCACCACAGCAGTAAACGCCCAATAGTGATCTCGCACGTCGCGCTCGACCGCGACCGCCGGGCGCAGACCAAGGCGATGGCCCCGTGGCCGGGCAGGCGGCTCCTCCACGCCCATATCATCGCCCCTCCCACCCAACACCGCCCAGATCAGGCTCCGTCCAGCAGCTACTGCAGGCAGCAGTGCAGCAGCCGGGTGCTCAGGCTCGGGCCGGGACGCCGAGGCTGTCGAGCAGCGTGCGGACGCGCTGTTCGATCTCGTCGCGGATGGGGCGAAGGGCGTCGACGCCTTGGCCGGCGGGGTCGTCGAGCTGCCAGCCCTCGTACCGCTTGCCGGGGAAGATCGGGCAGGCGTCGCCGCAGCCCATCGTGATGACGACGTCGGCGGCCTGGACGATCTCCTGGGTCCACGGCTTCGGGTACTCCTCGCGGATGTCGATGCCGACCTCGCCCATGGCCTCGACGGCGGAGGGGTTGACCTCGATGCCCGGCTCCGAGCCGCCCGACCACGCCACCGCCCGGTCACCGGCGAGGTGGTTGAACCAGCCGAGCGCCATCTGCGAGCGCCCGGCGTTGTGAACGCAGAGGAAGAGCACCGTGGGCAGGCCTTCGCTGGCCTTGCCCTCGACCTTGGCCAGGGCGCGGAGGCGTTGGCGGGCGAAGCGCTCGGCGAGGAGCGGGACGAAGGTGAGCACCTTGGCGTCGCCGGCGAACTGCTCGTAGCTGGAGGCGAGGAACTCCTCGATCGTCTCCTGGCCGAAGGTGCCGTCGAAGTCGCGGGCCAGGTTCTGCGCGGCGGAGCGGAGCAAGTGCTGCTGCTCGGTGCTCATCTCGGAGAGGGTCGGCATGGTGGGGGCTCCAGTGCTCAGCGGGCGTCGGGTTCGTGGGGGACGACGACGTCGTCGGCGTCGAGGTCGGGGTGGAGGAAGCGGGCGACGACGACCGCGATCGCTGCACCGATCACCTGGGCGGCGAAGAAGGCCGGCACCGAGGAGGGCTTGATCCCGGCGAAGGTGTCGCTGAGCGTGCGAGCGATCGTGACGGCGGGTGGACCGCCGCGCGTTTTCCGGACAGTTGTTTCAGGTTGCCGAGCTTGCTTGATGTGATGTGAATACTTCCAGCGGGGTGCGGTACCCGATGCCGGAGTGCAGACCCCGCCGATTGTAGAAGATCTCGATGTACTCCGCGATAGCATCGCGGGCTTTCCTACGAGTCGAGAACACGGTACGATGCACGAGTCCTTCTTCAATGAAGCGAAGAAGGACTCGGCCAGGGCGTTGTCCCAACACACGCCCGTGCGGCCCATCGACCCGACCATGTTGCAGTACCGAAGATGTCGGGCGAACTCTGCAGACGTGTACTGGCATCCCCGGTCGTAGT
>WHTX01000216.1 GCA_009377505.1 Acidimicrobiia bacterium | reverse complement strand
CGTCTTCGCTGAAGACCCCGGCGATCGGGCCGCGCAGCACCAGCACCACCCATCCGAGCACCAACCCGGCGAGGACCGCCAGCTCGTTGACCCGCCGCCCCACGGCCCGGGCCTGGGCCACGTCACCGGCGCCCAACGCGTGGCCCACGAGCGCCTGGGCGGCAATTGCCAGCGCGTCCATGGCCAAGCCGAGGAAGGACCAGATCTCGAAGCCCACCTGGTAGGCAGCCAGCTCGTCCCGACCGAGGCGTGCCGCCATGGCCGTGCCCAACAGCAGGGACGCCCGTAGGGCGGCCGTGCGTACCAGTAGGTGCAGCCCGACGACCAGCAGCCGGCCGACGGCCCCGAGGCTGGGCCGAGCCGACACCTGCAGGGCGCGCACCGAGGCGGCAACCCGCCAGCACAGCACCAGCGCGCCGGCCCCCTGGGCGAGCACGGTGCTCAGCGCGGCGGCGCCGATGCCGAACCCGAAGCCGTAGACGAGCACGACCTCGACGACGAGGTTGGCGACCGCCACGCCGGCGGCGACGAGCAGGGGGGTGCGGGTGTCGAGCCGGCCCCGCAGGTAGCCGACGCTCGCCAGGGTGACCAGCAGCGCAGGCAGCCCGACGAGCCTTGTGCGCAGGTAGACGAGAGCGTTCGTGGCTACCGCTCCGGAGCCGCCGAGCAGCTCCACCAGTGGCTCCGAGAAGTACCCGACCACCGCGGCGGAGGCGGCCCCCAAGGCCAGCGCCAGCCACATCCCCTGGACAGCTTGGGCGGCGGCGGCGTGCAGCTGGCCGGCGCCGAGGAGGCGAGCGACCGCCGCCGTCGTGCCGTAGGCGAGGAAGATGAACACGGCGTAGGCGGTGAGCAGGATCGTCGACGCCAGGGCCAGCCCGGCGAGCTGGTCGGTCCCGAGGTGGCCGACGATGGCCGTGTCGGTGAGGACGCACACCGGCTCGGCGATGATGGTGGCGAAGGCCGGTATCGCCAGCCGGAAGATGTCCCGGTCGACCGGCCCTGGGCGGAGGCGGGCGAGCGCCCCCGAGCGGGGGAGCGGCACGCCGGGCCCGGGCCCCCGGGCGCGGGCCGCGCGTGGCACGACCGGCGCGCTCAGGCGACGTCGGTGTGGCGGAGCCGTCGAGCGGTCAACAGCACGAAGGCCACAGCCACGGCGAAGGGCACCACACCGGCGAAGAAGGGGCTCACGTCAGCGAGGCGCAGGTCGACATCGGTGACGTCGGCGAGGATCGACCGGGTGTAGGCCCGGATGGCCAGGCGGCTGGCCGTGTCGCCGGCCATGGCGACGAAGCCCTCCCAGATGAGCACGTAGGCGAGGCCCCAGGCGAGGGCCCGACGCGTCCGCAGCCCGAGCCAGCAGAAGATGGCGCAGTAGGCCACCACCCCCGCCGTCGCCGCAGCGACCGTCCCCGTAACCGCGCTCGCCCCCGCCCGGCTCAGCACCGCCCCGACCGCCAAGGGAAAGACGACGATGGGCACTGCGAAGGTCAGGGACGCGGCGTAGCCGGCCAGCGCCAGCCGCAGGCGGGGGACGGGCCGGAGCCACAGGTAGACGAGGGTGCCGTCCTCCCCGGGCCCGCCGAGCGAGGCGGAGGCGAACATCAGGGAGACGACCGGTGCCAGGAGCGAGAGGCCGAAGGTGTTGGCGAACTGCGTCCACGCCTCCATCTCGTCGAGGCTCGACACCCGGCCGCCGAAGACCGCACCGACGACGACGGCGATGAGCCCGAAGAGCCCGAGGCCGACGAGGCGCGCCCGGCTGGCCATCGTGCTGAGGAAGAGGCCGTAGAGCTCCCCACCCGCCCCGCGGGCCCGCGCCGGCGGCGCAGCGCGACCGCTCATAGGGCTGCTCACCGGCCCTCCACCACGTAGCGGAACACGCTCTCGAGGTCCTCGTCGAGCGGGTTGACCTCCCACAGGCGACAACCCAGGTGCCGGGCGAGAGGAGCGATCCAGCGCCGGAAGCTCGCGGGCTCGGCGCTCTGCACGACCAGCTGGTCCTCGGTCTCGCCGAGCTGCACCCCGACGGCGAGGCCCCAGCGGACCAGCTCGGCGGCGACCTCCCGAGCGCGCTCCACCCGCACGGCGAAGCGCCGGGGCCGGTCGTCCATCAGGTTGCGGATGGCGTGGAAGTCGCCCTCGGCGGCGAGGCGCCCCTGGGCGATGACCAGGATGCGCGACCCGAAGCGCTCCACCTCGTCGAGCACATGGCTCGACACGATGACGCAGCGCCCGCCCTGGCCGAGGCGGCCCACGACCTCGATCATGGCCAGGCGTTGGCGGGGGTCGAGCCCGGTGAGCGGCTCGTCCAACACCACGAGGTGGGGGTCGTGGACGATGGCCTGGGCCAGTTTGACCCGCTGCCGCATCCCCTTCGAGTAGCTGCCCACCCGTCGACGGTCGCCCGCGTCGAGCTCGACCACGTCGAGCGCCCGGGTCGCGGCGCCCTCGGGGTCGGGGAGCTGGTGCAGGGCGGCGGCGAGGCGCACGAACGCCAGCGCCGAGAGCTGCTCGAAGAGCGCTTCCTGCTGGGGGGCGAGCCCGATGTCCCGGGTGACGTCGACGTCGGCCCGCGGGTCGCGGCCGAGGACGCGGACGGTGCCCCGAGACGGGCTGGTGAGCCCGGCCAGCATGCGCAGCACGGTCGACTTGCCGGCCCCGTTCGGCCCCAGCAGGGCGGTCACCCCGGGCCAGAGCTGGAAGGAGACCTCCGAGACGGCCACCACGTCCCCGAACCACTTGGACACGGCGTCGAAGGACACCGACGGCCCCGGGCCCGAGGCGTCGGGCGCAGGGCCGTCGGGGGCCTCACCGGCCAGGGGGCCGCTTCTCGTCGTCGCGGCCTCGCTCGCGCTCTCCGTCGACGGCCCCGCCCCGGGCAGCCCGGGGGCGGGCGGGCCCCAGGCCGTCACTTGGTCACCGTCAGCTTCTGGTAGGCCGTGCGGACCACGATGCCCGCGGCGGCCAACCAGGTGAGCGCAGCGACGAAGAGCGGCGCCGTGGCCAGTTCGGTGAAGTCCCCTGGCTCTCCATAGATGCGGCCTGACCATTCGAAGGGGAGGTTGAAGAGGTCGAACGTGCGCAGCCAGGGGCTCAGGTCCGCGCCCTCCACCAGTGCGCCGACCACCGCGGCGGAGCCCAGCGCGCCGAGCGCGATGCCTGCCGAGGCGAGTCCCCGGCGGTCGGTGAGCGAGCTGATTGCCATGCCCAGGGCTGTGTACCAGACGGCCACGGCGAGCCCGGCGACCACGATGCGCAGGAGCAGCGTGAGCCCCTCGGTCGGCCAGCTGGGGCCGGCCTCGACGAGGCTGTAGCCGACGAGCAGCAGCAGGGGCGGCCCGACGGTGACGATGCCGATCACCGTCGTGACCGCTGCCGCCTTGACGGCCAGGTAGCTGTCCCGGGTGAGGGGCGCGGCGAGGTAGAGCCCGAGCATGCCCGTGCGCCGGTCGGAGCAGAGCACGTCAGGCACGGTGGCGGCGACGAAGAGCAGGATGGCGGCGGTGATGAAGCCGTAGTAGTCGCCGTAGTTGACCTGGAGGCCCTCGGCGACCTCGTCGGGGATGAGGGCGGAGGCGCCCACGAACACGGCGGCGGGCAGGTAGGCCATGACCGCCACGAGGACGGGCACGATCTTGTAGCGGGCGCGACGGCGCAGGCCCAGCGCCCGCTGCAGGCTGGCGAGGTAGAGCGCCCGACGCGCCCCGGCCGAACCGAGACGGGGGCCCTCGTAGCGGCGGTAGCCGCGGTCGGCGATGTGGGCGTCGCGAGGCCCGGCGGTCGTCATGGGATCGGGCTGGCTCCATCTGGGCCGCCGGCGAGCGGAGCGGCGAGGGGGCTGGCGGCGAGGGCGACCGCGGCGGGGACGCGGTCGAGCCCGAGGAAGACGTCCTCGAGGGTCGCCCGGCGTGCCCGAAGCCGCCGCAGTTGCACCTCGGCCTCGGCGACGGCGTCGCGCACGGCGTCGTAGAGCGCGTCCTCGCCCAGGGCGTTGGGGGCCACCTCCACCCGGGCGTCTACCGCCACGGCCTCGAAGCCCCTGGCGGTGAGCGCAGCGACCAGGGCCTCGGCGCCGTCCTGGACCTCGACCACCACGCCGCTGCCCGCGCCCCGCAGCTCGTCGAGGGGCCCGGCGGCGGCCACCTCGCCCCCAGCCAGGATCACCACCTCGTCGCAGATGCGCTCGACCTCCTCGAGCAGGTGGGACGACAGCACGATGTCGATGCCGAACTCGTGGCCGACCCGGCGGATCAGGGCGAGCATGGCGTCGCGCTGGGTCGGGTCGAGGCCGTCGGTGGGCTCGTCGAGCAGCAGGAGTGTGGGGTCGTGGCCGAGGGCTGCGGCCAGCTTGACCCGCTGGCGCTGGCCCGTGGACATGGTGCCGACGGGGCGGAGGCGCTCCTCGCCCAGGCCCACCAGCCACAGCACGTCCGAGGCGCGGTCGATGGCCTCGCGGCGGGGTAGGCCGTGGATCTCGGCGAGGTGGCGGACGAGGTCGTAAGCCGACATGTCCGGTGGTAGCGAGTGGTGCTCGGGGGCGTAGCCGACCCGGGCGCGCACGTCGGGCCCGGCCTCGGAGGGGTCGAGGCCGAGCACGCGCAGCTCGCCGGCGTCGGGCCGGTGGAGGCCGAGGAGCAGCCCGAGGAGGGTGGTCTTGCCGGCGCCGTTCGAGCCGAGCAGGCCGGTCACCCCGGGCCCGATGGTGACCGTGGCCCCGGACAGGGCGGTGGTACTGCCGTAGCGCTTGACGATCCCCCGCGCCTGGATGACCGCGCTCATCCGGGACAGGTTAGCGAGGCTCCCCCCGGGCCCGTGGAGGCGGAGGGCTGCCCTCGCCGGGCGTCGTCGAGGGCGAGCCCCGCCGCAGCGCCGGGCACAGCTTCGGCAGCCGGAGCCGGCGGGTGGTTGAATCACGCCATGGCCGATCGCCCGACCGATGCCGGTACGCCGGCGCCCACGCCCAAGCCGCGCTCGCACGAGGTCACCGACGGTTACCAGCGTGCGCCGGCGCGGGCGATGCTGCGCGCCATCGGCATGACCGACGACGACTGGACCAAGGCCCAGGTCGGCGTGGCCTCTTCGTGGAACGAGGTGACCCCGTGCAACATGCCCCTCGATCGGCTGGCCAAGCAGGCCAAGGAGGGGGTGCGGGGCGCGGGCGCCTTCCCCATCGAGTTCTGCACGATCGCCGTGTCCGACGGCATCTCCATGGGCCACGAGGGCATGCGGGCCTCGCTCGTGAGCCGTGAGATCATCGCCGACTCCGTCGAGTGCGTCATGCACGCCGAGCGCCTCGACGCGCTGGTGGCCCTCGCTGGGTGCGACAAGTCCCTGCCCGGCATGCTGATGGCCACGGCCCGCCTCAACGTGCCCTCCGTGTTCGTCTACGGCGGGTCGATCCTGCCCGGTAACCACAACGGCACGCCGCTCGACATCGTGTCCGTGTTCGAGGCCGTCGGCGCCTACGCCACCGGCGCGATCGGGGCCGACGAGCTGCACGCCATCGAGGAGAAGGCCTGTCCCACCGAGGGTGCCTGCGCCGGCATGTTCACCGCCAACACCATGGCCTCGGTGGGCGAGGCGCTGGGCATGGCCCTGCCCGGCTCGGCCTCGGCGCCCGCCGTCGACCGCCGCCGGGACGACTACGCCCGAGCGTCGGGGGCCGCGGCCGTGAGCCTGTTGCGGGCGGGGATCAGGCCCAGGGACATCATGACCAAGGGCGCGTTCGAGAACGCCATCGCCGTGACCATGGCGCTGGGCGGGTCGACGAACGCCGTGCTGCACCTGTTGGCCATCGCCCATGAGGCCAAGGTCGAGCTCGAGCTGGAGGATTTCAACCGGGTCGGGGCGAGGGTGCCCCACCTGGCCGATACCCGGCCGCACGGCAAGTACGCCATGATCGACGTCGACCGCGTCGGCGGGGTGCCCGTCGTGATGCAGATGCTGGCCGAGCGGGGCCGGCTGCACCTCGACGAGGTCACCGTCACCGGTCGCACGGTGCGCGAGAACCTCGAGCTCATCAAGCCCCCGGGCCCCGATGGCGAGGTCATCCACGCCTGGGAGCGGCCACTACACCCCCTCGGTGGTCTGGCCGTACTGCGGGGCTCGCTCGCCCCGCAGGGCGCGGTGGTCAAGGTGGCGGGCATCGACGTCGACCGCTTCGAGGGCCGTGCCCGTGTCTTCGACGGCGAGGACTCGGCCATGGAGGAGGTGCTCGCCGGGCGGATCCTGCCCCGGGACATCGTGGTCATCCGTTACGAGGGCCCCAAGGGCGGTCCGGGCATGCGGGAGATGCTGGCCATCACCGGGGCGATGAAGGGCGCCGGGCGGGGCGGCGACGCCGCGCTCGTCACCGACGGGCGTTTCTCGGGCGGGACGCACGGCTTCTGCGTCGGCCACGTGGCACCGGAAGCGGTGGACGGCGGGCCGATCGCCTTCGTGGAGGACGGCGACCGCATCGTGATCGACGTGGTGGGCCACACGATGGACCTGCTGGTGGAGGACAGTGTGCTCGCCGCCCGGCGGGCGAACTGGAAGCTGCCCGAGCCGCGCTACACCTCGGGCGTCCTGGCCAAGTACGCCAAGCTGGCCCAGGGGGCGGAGAAGGGCGCCATCACCGAGCCCTGAGCTGTGACGGGCCTGGGTGAGGGTGCCGCGCCCGCCTCGGCCGTGGCCCGCCCAGCCGTGCCGGGATGTACCGTCGAGCGATGCCGGTCCTCCTCGTCACGCACGAGCGCTACCTCGAGCACGACACCGGTCGCTGGCACCCCGAGCGGCCGGCGAGGATGGGCGCGGCCCTTCGGGGCATCGAGGCCGCGGGCACGGCCGAGGACCTCGTGCGCCTCGCTCCCACGCCCGCCACCCGGGACCAGGTGGCGCGCGTCCACGACGCGACCATGGTCGACGCCCTCGAGCGCTTCTGCCGCGAGGGCGGCGGCGAGATCGACACCGACACGATCGCCTGCCCCCAGTCCTTCGAGGTCGCCCTCCTCGCCGCCGGCGCCGGGCTCTCGGCCATCGACGCGCTCGACCGGGGCGAGGCGGACGCCGCCTTCTGCGCCGTCCGCCCGCCCGGCCACCACGCCACCCCTACGCGGCTCATGGGCTTCTGCCTGGTCAACAACATCGCCGTGACCGCCTCGGCCCTCGCCGACCGGGGCGAGCGGGTCATGATCGTGGACTGGGACGCCCACCACGGCAACGGCACCCAGGAGGTGTTCTGGGAGGACGACCGGGTGCTCTTCGTCTCCATGCACCAGTACCCGTTCTGGCCGGGCACCGGCGCGCTCGACGACGTCGGCGCCGGACGGGGCACGGGCTTCACCATCAACGTGCCCTTCGCCGCCGGCACCCCGGGCGACGCCTACCGTGCCGCCGTCGAGGAGGTCGTCGTCCCCGCCGCCGAGCGCTTCGGCCCCACCTGGCTGCTGCTCTCTGCGGGCTTCGACGCCCACCGTGCCGACCCCCTCACCGACCTCGGCCTCTCCGCCGGCGACTACGTCGAGCTCACCCGCCGGGTCGTCGAGCTGGTCCCCGCAGGGCACCGCATCGCCTTCCTCGAGGGCGGCTACGACCTCGACGCCCTCGCCCGTTCCGCCGGTTCCTGCGTGGCCGCGCTGTCCGGGGAGGCCTACCGGCCCGAGGCCTCGACCACGGGCCGCCAGGGCCGAGAGGTGGTCGCCGCAGTGCGCCACCAGCACGGGCTGTAATCGTGCCGATCCCTGGTGACGTCCAATCAGCGTGAGCGGGGCGACGAGGACGCCGCCAGCGGCGGCCGGGCGGCCGCCCCCCCGGCCACGGAGCCGCGAAGGATCTTGCACCGCCACGGTGCAGGATCCTTCGCGCTGGTCACGACCTTGCGCCTCGGCCCGCGCGCTCGGTCGCCGCGGGGCGGACCGACCGACGTGGCAGCCTCAGCGCCCGTTGGGCCGTCGCGCCACGGCCAGGAGGGACAAGCCGACGGGCAGACGGCCGGCGCGGCGCAGCACGGCGCGCTCGGCCCGGGCAGCGCCCCCGAGCACCTTGGACACCAGGGGCGAGGCGGCGGCGTCCTCGTCGTTGCCCGAGACGAGGCGGCCCAGGGGGGTCCGGCGCAGCGCCACGGCGGGAGGGACGAGGAACGAGAAGAAGTGCGTCACCCGGTCGAGCTCGAGGCCCGCCGACCTGACGGCAGCGGCCAGTGTCCCGTCCCGGTAGCGGCGCCGGTGACCAGCCCACTCGTCGTGGCGCGACCACAGCCCGGGGTAGGCGGGCACCGACAGCACGAGCGTGCCCCCGGGGCGCAGCACCCGCCGGTACTCGCCCAAGGCCGCCACGTCGTCGTCGAGGTGCTCGATCACGTCGAGGCTGATCAGCACGTCGGCCGCGCCGCCGCGCAACGGTAGGCGCTCGGCTCGGCTGGCCATGAGCTGGGCCCCGCCGACCCGCGTCCGCGCGTTGGCCAGGGCCTCGCCCACGAGGTCCGTCCCCACGATGGTGCTCGCCCCTGCATCGGCGAGCACGGCCAGGGAACCTCCGGCCCCGCAGCCGACGTCGACGGCCACCGAACCAGCCTCGACACGTCCGGCCAGCACCTCGGCCAGCAGCTCCCGTCGAGCGGCGTACCACCAGTGGTCGTCGACGTGGTCGGCCATGACGTCGAAGTAGTCGGCGCCCGGCTGCGCGCCGGTCGTGCTCGTCACCGGGCCAGGCTAGAGACTAGGAGGTGGTCTCGTCAGCCTTCGGCTTGTCGGGTCGCGTGCCGACCACGAGCAGGTGCGGGTGCGGGTAGCCGCGATCGAGGCGGCGGACCGTCACGTCGAGCCCTCCGGCCTCGAGGCGGTCCGCGATCTCCCCCGGGGGAAGGAAGTCGACCGTCTCGCCCTGGGTGATGCGGGTCACCCGCGTCGCCGCCAGCTCCTGGCCGACAGCGAGGCGGTACTTCCAGCGGGGGCGGATGTCGATCTCCTTGATGACCAGGCGCCCACCAGGGGCGAGAGATGCCCCGCAGGCGTCGAGCAGGGCGGCGCCCACGCCGGCGCCGAGGAGGTAGAGCACGTCGATGATGACGATGCCGTCCCAGGGGCCAGCGGGGGCCCAGCCGCCCGGCACCTCCGAGACCTCGATGTTGGCGAGGCCGTCGGTGGCGACGGTCGCCGCTGCCACCTTGTCGGCGTCGACGTCGACCCCGAGGAGCTGGCGCTCGGGTGC
>WHTX01000215.1 GCA_009377505.1 Acidimicrobiia bacterium | reverse complement strand
ATGATGAAGTGGCCATCGGGGGTCAGCGCCAGCCCGTGGTTGACCGTGTGCGGGAACTCGAGGGCGAGGACCGGCGACCCGCCCGGCGGCAACGGGAGCATGACCTTGTCGAGCACGACCCCTGTGGCGACGTCGAGCACGTAGAAGCCGTGCAGCTTCGAGGTCTGCACATAGAGGCGGGATTCATCTCGTGACAGGTCGAAGGGGCGCACCGCCTCGGGGAAGAGGTACGTGTGCACGACCTCGTGCGTCGCCGTGTCGATGGCGCACAACTGGTCGGCGACCATCGTCCCCACGTACACGCGCGTCCCGTCGGCGTTGACGAGGGACCCGTGCCCGCCGAAGCCGACCTCGACGCGGTCCACCACGCGACGTTCGACCACGTCGATGATCTCGACATAGGTCTGGTTGAAGATCGGGGTGTAGATGAACCGGTCGTCTGGCGTCAGGGTGATGTGGTGTGGCGAACCAGCGAGCGGTACCTGCCAAAGATGTTCGCCCGTGATGGCGTCGATGGCCACCAGATCGTCCTTGTCGCGACGGGGTACGTACAGCGTCGAGTGGTCGCTCGGCAGCTTGATCTCGTCCGGGTGGCCGCCCACTTCGATCGTTCGCACGTGCTCATGGCCGGGCAGCTCGAGCACCCAGATGTCCGAGCCGTAGGTGTTCGCGACATAGAGCACGTCGCGCGTGTGCGTGGCGCCACCCCCGGACGCCGTCGATCCCGGCGCAGTCAACTGGTCGGTCATTTGGATCTCCCCTGGGTACACGTCGAGAGACGTATGGGCTGAATGGTCAGAGCTCGGGGCCCGAGCAGATCGGGTCAGGTTGGCTGCACAGTCACCGGGGCGCGATGCCGGCGCAGCCGGAACACCAGGAGCGCCACGCCGATGACGAGGGCGTTGACCCCCAGGATGATGATCGAGAGCGCGCCGATGAGCTGGAAGAGCGACTCCTCGGCCAACGTGAACAAGACGACGGCGATGACCGGGTTCGTACCGTTGTAGAGGAAGATGGAGCTCTCGAGGTCGCGGAACTGCAACACGAAGGTGAGGACGGCGACGACGAGGACGGGCCCCTTCAGGAGGGGGATCGTGATGCTGCGGATGGTCTTCGGCCACGTCGCCCCGAGGCTTCGGGCCGCTTCCTCCATGCTCCGGTCGACCTGCTTGAGGCCAGCGCGCAGGTACGTGAAGGCCAGCGGGAGGTTGCCGATGACGTAGGCGATGAACAGGATCACCAGCCCGCCGCTCAGGCCGAACGGTTGTGGGGCGTAGGCGATGACGAGGCTGATGCCCAGGATGGCACCGGGGAAGGCGAGCGGCGCCAGCATCGTGGGGCTGACCACGCCCGACGACCGGCGTGGGGCGCGCTCCACCAGCCAGGCAGCGAGGAGCGACACGGCGATGCCCGCGAGGGCGGCGAGCAACGCGAGCACGATGCTGTTGCGGAACGCGGCGAGCACGTTCGGCTGGTCGAGCACCCTCTGGTAGTTGGCGGTGAAGGTCAGGTTGTCGAAGTCGAGCGGCAGGCCCATCGTGCGCCGCACCGACGTGAGCAGCAGCACCCCGAAGGGGAGGACGACGGTCACGGCGAACACCGCCAGCGCACCCGCCGCGGCCGGCCAGCGCCAGGCCCCGAGGCGGATGAGGCCCCGCTGGCCCGGCTTCCCCGCGATGATCGAGAAGGCACGGCCGCCGAACTTGCGCCGCTGGAGGTAGAGCAGCATCCCGAGCACCGCGAGGGTCGGGACGCCCATCACGGCCGCCATCTCGATGCGGGGCGGGAACTGCAGCAGGCGCAGCATCGCTGTCGAGATGTTCTCGAAGCCGACCGCCCCACCGAGCAGGGCGACCGGGCCGAAGGCGATGAAGGAGACGGTGAACACGAGAAGCCCACCGGCCAGGACCGCCGGCAGGATCAGAGGCAGCGTGATCTTGCGCAGCACCGTCCACTTCCCGGCCCCGAGGGAGGCTGCCGCCTGCTCGAGCGGTGCCTCCATGTTGTCGAGGGCGGCCGCGGCAGGAAGGAAGATGAGCGGGTAGAGCAGCACGACGAGGACGAACACCACGCCCCAGGCGGACAGGATGTTGAAGGGGCCCTCGTCGAGGCCGAACAGGGACTGCAGCGGCGTGTTCAGCATCCCGTTGCGCGGGCCCAACAGCAGGATCCATCCCAGCGCCGACACGAAGCTGGGGATGGCGAACGTGAGGACCGCCGTCGAGCGGAGCAGCCGCTTGAAGGGCAGGTCCGTCCTCGACACGAGGAAGGCGAGGGGAACGCCGATCACCATGCAGCCCACGGTCACGGCCGTGGCGGTCCACAAGGAGTTCCACGCCGCGCTGAGCAGCTTCTCGTCACCGAAGAAGTCGGCGTAGTTGCCAAGGCCATAGCTGCCGTCAGGTTCCCGGAAGCTCATGCGGAACAGGAGCGCGAGGGGGTACAGGACGAGGGCGACAGCAGCGAGCAGCCAGATGCCGAAGAGGACCGGGCGCGAGCCTCGGGCTCGTCCCCGCCTCGCAGGCGCAGGGCCCGCCGACCCAGGGCCCGGGGAGGCACGGCCGACCGGTTGTTCGGCAGGCGGAGACCCGGGCAACGCCTCGTCCCGGGTGAAGAAGCGGGCGACGCTCACGCCGTGATCGCCTCGAACTGCTGAACGAGGGCATCGCGGCGCGTGCCGAGCTCGTTGACGTCGACGGTGACGATCGTCCAGTCCGCCATGTCAGGGAGGCCCTCCGGCGAAGCGACGCCGACGAGCGCGGGACGCCCGCCCAGCTCGGCCACGTTCTCCTGGTACTCCTCGCAACAGGTGTATTGCACGAGGAGCTTCGCCGCGTTCGGGTGTGGGGCCTCCGTCAGGGCTGCCAGCTCCGAGCTGAACACGGGCACGCCCTCGGACGGGTAGATGATCTCGAGGGGCTCGCCGTTGGCCTTCGCCCGGGCGACCTCGGCCTCGATGGCGGGGGCGCCGTAGTCGGCCTCACCGGTGAGCACGAGCTGGTTCAGGGCCAGCGCGCTGTCCGTGATGAGGATGTCCTGGCCCTTGAAGCCGTCGTAGTAGGCATCCCCGGCCGCCTTGGCGGCCATGTACATGAAGGAGAGCGCCGTGCCGGACGTGGACGGGTTGGCGTGGGCCAGGACCTTGCCGCCCAGGTCGCTGAACTCCGCCCAGCTCGTCGGCGCCTCGCTCGGGTCGGTGCGGGCCGAGTTGTAGACGATGCCCAGCGGGCTCACCGCGTAGGGCAAGGAGGCGCGGGAGGGGTCGACGATGCCGTCGATGAGCTGGTCGACGTTCGGGACCTCGGCGTCGGTGATGATCCCTTCTTCGTCCCAGCGGATGAACGTCGACACGTCTGCCAGGCTCACGACGTCGGCCACCACCGCGCCCGCCTCGAGGGAGGCCTCGACCTGTTGGATGACATCGCCACTCGGCTGGCGGTTGACGGTCACGGAGATGCCGTACGCATCCTCGAACATCTCGGCGACGGCCTCACCGCCCTCCCGGGTGTGGCCGCCGCCGAAGAGCACCACTTCGCCCTCCTCCTGGGCGGCGGCGACGAGGCCCGGGTCGGCACCGCACGTCTCGTCGCCTTCACCACCGGCCGTCGTCTGCCCTGCCCCGGATCCTTGGCCCGTGATCGCGGAAGCATCCTCGTCCCCGTCGTCACCACCGCACGCGGCAGCGACGAGGGCGAAGAGCGCGGCGCACGAAGCTGCCCGGGCGATGCGGTTGGCTCGGCTCGTCATGTTGGCTCCCCCTGCTGATCACGAACTGAGTGGGCGGGCAGTCGTGGGCGGCCCGACCCGCGGCGTCACGGCTCGAGCACCGACGCCGTGCCCCGGCGGACGCGCACGCCGACGCGATCCCCGGGCTGGTACTCGGGCCGGCCCGGCACGACGGCCCGGAGCGGGTCGCCCGCGCCGTCGACCTCGACGCCGTACTGGGCGAAGTCGCCGAGGAAGAGGACGTCGGTGACCTGGCCGAGGACCGAGAGCGCCTCGTCGGGCGGCCCGAGCGCGATCGCCCCGGGGCGGATGGACAACGCGACCGATGCGCCCACCCGGCCGTGGGCTGCGGCCGGCGCCGTCGTTTCGTGGCCCCCGAGCACCGAGACCGAGCAGCTGTTCCCGTCGATGGAGACGACCTGGCCGGCGACCACGTTCGTCGGCCCCAGCGCCCGGGCGACGAATCGACTGCGCGGCCGTTCGTAGAGGTCGGTCGGCGTGCCCAGTTGCTCGATCCGCCCGTCCTTGAGGACGGCGACGCGGTTGGCGAGCGAGAGGGCTTCGCTCTGGTCGTGGGTGACGTAGATCATCGTCTGGTCGAGCTCGCGCTGGAGCCGCTTGATCTCTAGGCGCATGTCCTCGCGCAGCTGGGTGTCGAGGTTGCTGAGGGGTTCGTCGAGCAGCAGCACCTCGGGCCGGTTGACGAGGGCCCGCGCCAAAGCGACGCGCTGTTGCTGGCCACCGGAGAGCTCGTGGGGATAGCGATGCCCGAGGTCCCCGAGGCGGACCATCTCCAGGGCGGAGCGGACCTGCTCGGCGACGCTGCGCCGCCCGGACCTCAACTTCGGGCCGAACCCGACGTTCTCGTCCACCGTCATGTGGGGCCATAGGGCGTAGCTCTGGAAGACGACGGCCATCTCCCGCCGTTCGGGCGCCACGAACGTCGAGTCGCTGGCCAGGGAGCGACCGGCGAGGCTGATCGACCCGCCGTCGGGGCGCTCGAAGCCGGCGATGAGCCGGAGCGTCGTCGTCTTGCCGCACCCGCTCGGGCCGAGCAGTACGAGCGCTTCCCCCTCGTCGACCGACAGGCTCACCTCGTCCACGGCCCGCGCCTCACCGAACCACTTGCTGACGGACTCCAGGACCAGCGGCCCGCGCCCCCAGGCCGACGAGCCGTGCCCTGCGCGTGCTGCGCTCCGGCCGTGCCGCGGGCGCGGCACGCTCTTCGTTGCCATCACAGTTCCCCCCCAGATGTGCCGCGTTACGGCACGGACTGTGCTGCCTTGCGGCATGCTAGGAGGTAGGCTGCCAAGGGTCAACCAGGAGTGGGCCGTCGGCGACGGACGGGCAGGCGACCGGAATCGGCCGGAGAGGGAGGCGCCCCGTGCAGAGCGTGCGAAACGCGCTCCGCGTCCTCGAGGAGGTCTCCGTGCTCCAGCCGGTGGGGGTCAGTGAGCTCGCCCGACGACTGGACCTTCCGAAGAGCACCGTCCAGCGGGCGCTCACCACGCTTCACGCCGCAGGCTGGCTCGCGGTCCACGGTCGGGGGACCGGGGGGAGGTGGGCCTTGGCGGCGAAGCCGGCCCTGGTCGGCCAGCGAAGCGAGAGCAACCGCCTGCGCCTCGCCGCCGAGCCCATCATGCAGGCCCTGCGAGCCGAGACGCACGAGACGATCCACCTCATGGTCCCCGAGGGCGACGAGATCGTGCTCATCGAGCGCATCGACGGCTCACTGCCGGTCCGCACGTTCCAGAGACTCGGCACCCGGTCCCCGATCGCCGCGACCGGAAACGGCAAGGCGATGCTCGCCCACCTCCCCCAGGCGCGCGTCGAGGCCCTCCTGGCCGACGGCCTGACGCGCTACACGGCCAAGACGATCACCGACCCCGAGGCCCTGCGGGCGGCGTTGGCGCTCATCCGCGAGCGTGGCTACGCGACGAACCGCGGCGAGGTCGACCCCGACGTGTCCTCGGTCGCCGCCGCCATCGTCAGCACCGGGGGCCTGTTGGGCTCGATCAGCATCTCCGTGCCGACCCACCGCCTCGACGACGCGGCCGTCGCCCGACTCGGGCCCGTCGTGGCCGCGGCAGCGGCGGCCATCGAAGGAGCGCTGGAGCTGCCCGACATCGACGCGTCGCCTGGCACGGCCGCCCTGCCCACCACTGAGCCCCGACCCATGGGGACGCCCACGAAGGAGACACATGGACCTGCAGACCGGCACTGAGACCCTGCTCGCCCGTACCGAAGGCGGCATCGGATGGCTGACGTTCAACAACCCCGCCCGCCACAATGCGCTCTCCGTGGAGATGTTGCTGGCGGTCCCCATAGCCTTGGCGGCCTTCGAGGCGCAGGACGACGTCCGGGTGGTGGTGATCTCCGGGGCTGGTGGCCGCGCCTTCGTCTCAGGGGCGGACATCTCCGAGTTCGGTGAGAAGCGCACGAGCCCCGAGGCCCGGGCCGACTACGACCGGGCCACTGGCGTGGCCTGGCGATCGTGGTCGGACGTCACCAAGCCGGTCCTCGCCATGATCCAGGGCTATTGCGTCGGTGGCGGGGTCATGACCGCCATGCAGGCGGACATCCGCATCTGCAGCGAGGACAGCCAGTTCGGCATCCCCGCGGCCCGGCTCGGCCTCGGCGGGGTCGAGCAGCTCACTCGGCTGGTCGGTCCCGCCGCAGCCGCCGACATCCTGTTCTCCGGGCGGCGGCTCCCCGCGTCGGAGGCGCTCCGGGTCGGCCTGGTCAACCAGGTGGTCGCCACCGCGGACCTGGAGGCCTCCGTTCGGCAGGTGGCCGACCAGATCGCCGCCAACGCCCCCCTCACTGTGGCGGCCTGCAAGGCGGCGATCCGTGAGGCCGTCAAGGACCCCCACCGGCGCGACCTCGCTCCTCTCGAGGCGATGGTCGAGGCCTGCTTCCGGTCCCAGGACTACCTCGAGGGCCAGCGGGCGTTCCTGGAGAAGCGACCACCGCAGTTCCAGGGCCGCTGAGGAGCGACGGCCGACCGGGCGAGGTCGTCCCCGGCCGAGACAATGCGCCGAGAGCCGTCCCCCCCCCCGAGGTGGGCGTCGGCCCGAGCGAGGGGCTTCCCGAACCGGGCGTCATCAGTTGCGACAACGTCATCACGATCCCAGCCGGGGCCTTCGACGACGCTCCTGTCGGCCACCTCGGGCTCGACGCGAGGATCCGCCTCGACCAGGCGCTCCGCCACGCCCTCGCCTGCGAGTACTGAACGACGTTCCGAAGGTGCTGGATCTCGGCCTGGTCGAGCGTTGCCCTACTCGACGTCGTCGTCAGCCAGGGCGAGGATCGACGTGCCGACGCGCACCACGGCGTGCACCACCTGCTCGTCGTGTGACGGGTCGGCGTAGCGTTCGAGCAGCTCAGCCCAAAGGCGTCGCCGTACCAGCTGATGGCGGCGTCGGAAGCCTGGACGATGAGTCGAGCGTGGAGCGCCGTGCCCAGGACGGTACGAGCGGCCCCGCCTGCCGTCCTGGACCGATGGGACAGCCGGCCCGGCCCGCTGTCCCTCGCCGGGTCCCCCGGCCGCGCCGAGCCTCACACACCTTGGCGGGCCCACTCCTGGATACCGGTCGCCACGAGCTCCACGGCGATGGCGGCGACGAGCAGGCCGACCACGCGCGACAGCAGGAGGATGCCGTTCGTGGTGAGCACGTCGGAGATGCGCGCCGCCAGGCGCAGCACGACGTAGACGACGGCGAGGACGGTGACGAGCGCCCCGACGACCACCGCCACCTCGGACGCGGAGCCTGCATCGCGCATGTAGACCATCGTCGCGGCGATGGCGCCCGGGCCGGCGAGCAGAGGAGTCCCGAGCGGCACCAGCGCCACGTTCATCCCCTCCTCGGCTGCCGCCCCGGCGCCCGTCCCGCCCTGGAGGAGCTCGAGCGCCACCAGCACGAGCAGCAGCCCGCCCGAGACCTGCAGCGCCTGCAGCGAGATGCCGAGCAGGCCGAGGATCTGCTGCCCGAAGGCGGCGAAGGTGAGGATGATGGCCGCGGCGGCGACCGTGGCCTGCAACGCGGCCCGCCGTCGGGCATGGTCGCCATCGGAGCGGGTCAGGGCCAAGAAGATGGGCACGTTCCCCACCGGGTCCATGATCACGAGCAGGGTCACGAACACCTGGGCGAAGACCATCGTCCTACGGTCGTCCATCCGGCGCGGCGACGTCGGCCCGGGCACGCCCACCCGGGCACGCCGGGGCGCGGCCCAGCACGTCGGCGGCCAGTGCGGCGGCACCGACGCTGCAGCCGACGAGGCCCACGAAGGCCACGGTGTAGCTGCCCGTCCACCCGACGACGAGCGATGCGGCGAGGGGAGCGAGCGCCCGGGCGCAGGTGATCGGGGTTCCGCTCCAACCGTTCAGGGCGCCGATGCGCTCGATGCCGTAGAGGTCGACGTAGAGCGTCGCCCGCAGCAAGGTGGTCGCGCCCTGGCCGAAGCCGAGCACCACGACGGCAGCCCACACGCCACGACCGCCCCCGGCGACGAGGAGCGTGAGGATGCCCACCCCCGGCACGGTGAAGAGCCCGGCCACCAGCACGCGGCGCGACAGGCGGCTCGTAAGGGGCCCGAAGGCCAGCCGCCCGGGGAGCTGCATGGCGCCGAGCGTGCCCCCGGCGAACGCGGCGCGTCCGAGGCTCCAGCCGTGGTCGACGAGGTAGGCGATGAGCAGCACCCCCGTCGCCAGGGACGCCGTCGTCACGCCCACGAACGCCGCGGTCAGCGCCCAGAAGCGCGGGTCGGACGTCTCCTCGGGCCGCGCCCGCGCCCGCCGGGCCGGGCGAGCCGGGGCTCGGCCCACCGGGCCGAGCACGGCGACGTGGATGGGCACGGTGACGGCGGCGAGCACCGCGGCGAGGACCACCAGGGCCGTCCGCCAGCCCCATTGGCCGGTGAGGGCGCTGGTGAAGGGCTGGAAGACGAAGCTGGCCAGCCCGGCGAGAAGGGTCACCGCGGTGATCGCCCGCCGGTGGTCGGGCGCGGTCCGCTTGGCCAGCACGGTGAAGGCCGGCTCGTAGAGGACGGCCGCCATGGCCAGCCCGATAGCCGCCCACATCGCGTAGTAGGCGAGCTCGCTGCCCACGCGGGACCAGCCGAGCACGGCAGCCGTGCCCAGTACCGAGCCACCGACGATCAGCGGGCGCGTCACCTCCGCGTCCAGCAGGCGGCCGACGAGGGGGGCGCTCAAGCCGGAGATGACGACGGCGGTCGTGAACCCGCCGACGAGCACGCTGCGGGACCAGCCGAGGTCGTCCTGCATGGGGACGAGCAGCACCGAGAAGGCGTAGTAGAGCACCCCCCACGACACCGTCTGCGTGACCGCCAGGCCGGCCACGAGCCGCCACCTCGCGCCGGGCGGCGTGCCGGCAGGCACCCCGGTCCGCTCGATCACCGCCCCCCTCTCCCTGTGGGTCGGCGGCGTTCAGCCGCCGTTGCGCGCTGCC
>WHTX01000214.1 GCA_009377505.1 Acidimicrobiia bacterium | reverse complement strand
ACCCGGCGATCCCCTCGAAGGCGGCGAAGACGCTGGTGGAGCGGTCCTCGGGGCCCACGGTGGAGAGCATCTCGACGCCGATGAAGAGGGCGCTCACCGCGTAGGCGAGGTCGTCGACGGGCAGGGCGGCGGCCAAGGGGCTGGCGGCGAGCGCCTGGTGGATGGCCTTGCCCACGACCGCCACCCAGGGCTGGACGACGTCGGCCACCGACCGGGCCAGCGCGTCGTCGCCGGTGGCCCCGGCGAGCACCTGGGCCAGCACGCGGATGTTGCCGTTGGCCACGTCCTCGCGGTGCAGCTCCGCGGCCACGGCGACGAGGTCGCCCAGGCTCGCCACCCGGCCCACCCGCTGCTCGTAGCGGTCGAGGCGCTCCTGGCTCATGTGCTGGATGGCGGCGATCATGGCGTCGTGGATCGACCCGAAGTGGTAGTAGATCGACGCCTGGTTGAAGTTCCCGTGGCGGGCGATGGCACGCGCCGACGCGCCGACGATCCCCTCGTCCCGGATCGTCTGGAGGGTCGCCTCGACGATGCGCGCCCTCGTGGCCTCGCTCGCCGCGGCTGACCGCGCGGGACCGTTCGCTCTGCCCCTTGCCATCCTGCGCTGCCAGCCTCCGGTCGTCTGCTCGACTCGTCGGTCAAGTGTCCCCTACTCGCGCCGCGCACAAGAAGTCGGGCCGGAAAGCGCCACACGCTCCCCCACCGCCGCCGTCCGAGCCCAACGGGCTGCAGGAGGGCCCGCCGGCCCGAGTCTGCGTAGGCTCGCGCCATGACGAGCGAGCAGGCGCGACTCGGCGTCGCCCACTACCCCTTCATCCCCGGCCCTGCGCCGCTGATGGTCGTGCGGACCGAGGGGAGCCACCTCATCACCGATGACGGCCGGCGGGTCCTCGACGCCGGCGGCGGGGCCATCGTCGCCAACATCGGCCACGGCCGGCCCGAGGTGGCCGAGGTCGCCGGCCGCTCGCTGGGCGAAGTGGACTACGTGCTGCCGCCCTGGGCCACGCCGGCCCGGGTGGCATTGCGGGACCGCCTGGTGCGCTCGTGGCTGCCCGAGGGCCTCACCCAGGTCGGGTTCCTGTCCGGGGGCTCGGAGTCGACCGACAGCGCCATCCGGCTGGCCCACGCCCACCAGCGCTGCGCCGGCAGGCCGGGGAAGTGGAAGGTCATCGGGCGCTGGCCGTCCTACCACGGCGTGACCCTCGCCGGCCTCGCCGCCGGTGGGCACGCCGGGCGCCGGGCGGGCTACGACGCCCTCCTCCTCGACTTCCCCCACATCCCCTGGGACGACGCCGACGCCCTCGAGGCCATGATCGAGGCGCAGGGCCCCGACACGGTGGCCGCCTTCATCGCCGAGCCCGTCATCGGCGCCTCGGGCGGGGCCCTCGTGCCCGAGGACGACTACTTCCCCCGGGTGGCGGAGATCTGCGCCCGCTACGACGTGCTGTTCATCGCCGACGAGGTCATGACCGGGTTCGGGCGGACCGGGCGCAACTTCGCCGTCGACCACTGGGGCGTGGTGCCCGACATCCTCGTGGGCGGCAAGGGCATGGCCGGTGGCTACGCGGCCATGGGCGGGATCTACGCCAAGCCCTCGGTCACCGAGCCCATCGCCGCGACCGCCCACAACTTCATGTTCTTCACGTTCGGCGCCCAGTCCGCCCATTGCGCGGTGGCCGACACGGTCCTCGAGATCATGGAGCGGGAGGACCTCGTCGAGCGCTCGGCCAAGGTCGGCGCCTCGCTCAAGGAACGCCTGGCCGACCGCCTCGGCGACCACCCCCACGTGGCGGCCGTGCGGGGGCTCGGGCTCATGTTGGGCCTCGAGCTGGTGCGCCAGCGCGAGCCGCACACCTGGTTCCCCCCCGGCTTCGCCGCCGCGGTCGCCGCCGAGGCCCTGGCCCGTGGCGTCTGGGTCTACCCCTGCGGAGGAGGCGACCCGGTGCAGGACGCCCTGCTCCTCGGCCCGCCCTTCACCATCCGCGACGACGAGCTCGACACCCTGGTGGACGTGCTGCCCCAGGCCATCGACGCCGCCGCCGCCGCCGCGAGCTGAGCCTCGGCGGCCTGCTGCTCGGGACCGGGAGGGCTTCTCGGGAGGACCGTCCCACCTGTCGGGACCGTCCTCACCGAGAAACCGGCAGGGGCCGCCGCCCGGTCTGGGCCCCTCAGCCGCGCTCGGGGCAGTCCGGCTCGTCGGGCAGGAGGGGCCGCACGATCACGGTGTAGGCGACGCCGTCGTCCTCGAAGCGGGTGAGCTGGTCAGCCTGGGCGAACAGCGCGCCGACCTCGTCGGCCACCCCGCCCTCCACGGCCAGGCAGTTCCCGACCGTGGCGAGGTCGATGGCGTCGATGGGCCAGGTCCACAGCCGGGGCTTTGGCTCGGTCGGCGCGGCCGCGTCGCCGGTCGGCGGGGGCTGCGCCGGGCTCGACACCGAGGCGTCCGGGCCCGTCACGTCGGCTGGGCCCGCCGCGGGGCCACCGGCCGGGGAGGACGTCGTGGTCGTCGGCCCGGGCGCGGGCTGGGCCGGCGTGCCCGGAAGGATGTCGCTGGCCGGCTGGGCCCAGAGGCGGTAGCGCTCGGGCTCCCACGGCTGCTGCTCGCCCAAGTTGCCCTCGCCCACGAGGGCACCGAGGTCCGACGCCTGGGCGACGAACTCGGCGAGCTGCTCCCTGGCCGCCTGCTGCTCCTCGGTGAGGCCGGGCCACGGCGGTTCGCCGGGCTCGCGCAGGGCGTTGGCCACGTGCTCGTAGGTCGTCCCGTCGACCGTGATGGTCACCATCGTGTTCGCGGCGTCGGCGATGGGCGGCTGGCCGTAGTCAGGCGGCTCGGCGGCCAGGCCCGACGCCTCGACGGCCGCCTGGAGCCGTTCGAGGCCCTCGTCCTCCAGCTCGCTGGCGTTGAGCGCGGGCAGGGCGGGCCCGGGGTAGATCATGATCATCGGCGCGGGCTGGAGCACGAGCCCGTCGTCATAGACGCTCAGCATGGGCAGGTGGGTGAGGTTCGCCTCGATGGGCACGAAGCCGCCGCCCACGTCGACCCGCAGGAGCAGCTCCCCCTCGGTGCCCGAGGTGCCCGGGGTCTCAGCGGCGCCCGCGGCGGAGCTGGAGCCGGCGGCGCTCTCTTCGCCTGCGGCCACGTTGGTCGCGTCACCGCAGGCGCCGAGGCCGAGCGCGGCCAGGCCGGCGACGGCCGCGAGCCTCAATCGGGTGGTCCGTGGATTGCGCATGGGCTGTGTGACGTCGGGCCGTGGGGGTCTGGTTCCCCAGCGTCCTGCACGACGTCGCCGATGCCGCCGGCGCCCCGGCAATGTCAGCGCCCCCCGTCGAGGGCTTGGCGGAGGTCGGCCACGAGGTCCTCCGCGGACTCGAGGCCGATGGAGAGGCGCACGAGGGCGTCGTCGACCTGGAGGGGGGACCCGGCCACCGAAGCGTGGGTCATGGCCCCGGGGTGCTCGATGAGGGACTCCACCGCACCGAGGGACTCGGCCAGGGTGAACAGCCTCGTCGCCCCGGCGACGCGGTAGGCGGCATCGCGCCCGCCCCGGGCCAGGAAGGACACCATCCCCCCGAAGTCCCGCATCTGGCGCACGGCGACAGCGTGGCCGGGGTGCTCGGCCAGGCCCGGGTACAGCACCCGTTCCACCGCAGGGTGGGCGACCAGGGCCTCGACGACGGCGGCCGTGTTGGCGCAGTGGCGGTCCATGCGCACGCCGAGCGTCTTCACCCCCCGCAGCACCAGGTAGCAGTCCAGCGGGCCGGGCACCGCCCCCACCGCGTTCTGCACGAAGGCGACGCGGGCCGCGACCTCCTCGTCGTCGGTGGCGACGAACCCGCCGACCACGTCGGAGTGCCCGCTCAGGTACTTCGTGGTCGAGTGCACGACGATGTCGGCGCCGAGGGCGAGCGGCAACTGCAGGTAGGGCGTGGCGAACGTGTTGTCGACCACGCAGCGCGCCCCGTGGCGGTGGGCCACCTCGGCGAGGGCGGCGATGTCGACGACGCCGAGCGTCGGGTTCGTCGGCGTCTCCACCCACAACAGGCGGGCGCCCTCGGGCCAGTCCCGGTCGACCGCGGCCGGGTCGAACAGGTCGAGCACGGCCCAGGTGACCCCCATCGGGGCGAAGACCTGGCTGATGAGGCGGAACGTCCCGCCGTAGGCGTCGTCGCCGAGCACGACCCCCTCCCCGGGCCGGAGCAGGCGCAGCACGGCGTCCTCGGCGGCCAGCCCCGAGGCGAAGGCCCGCCCGAAGCGGGCGCCCTCGAGGGTGGCCACGCAGCGCTCGAGCGCGGTGCGCGTCGGGTTGCCGGTGCGGCCGTACTCGTAGCCGCGGTCCTTGCCCACGCCGTCCTGGGCGAAGGTCGACGAGAGGTAGACGGGCACGTTCACCGCGCCCGTGGCCGCGTCGGGGTCCTGGCCGGCATGGATGGCGCGGGTCTCGAAGCCCCAGCCCCGCTCGCCGGTCAGGCCGTCGTCGGGGGCCTCGTGCGCGGAGGGGTCGGCGGGCGTCGTCACGGCAGCTCCTCGGGTTGGGACGCGGACAGGAAGGCGAGCACGTCGGAGCGCGACAGCACGGCGCAGGGCCGGCCGCCGTCGAGCACGATGAGCGCGGGGGCGGAGTCGAGCAGCTCGACGGCCAACTCGATGGCCTGGCCCGAGCCCACGGTGGGCAGGCGCGGCCCCATCACCCGCTCCACGGGCTGGTCGACGAGGCTGCCGTCCACGAACGTCCGCTCCATGAGGCGGAGCTCGTCGACGGCGCCCTGGACCTCGGCATCAGCGAGGGGCAGCTCGCCCCGGGCCACGGGGAGCTGGGAGAGGCCGTGGACGTGCATGAGCCGGACGGCCTCGCGCACAGGGGTCTCGGGCCGAACGTAGACGAGCGGGGGGATGCCCGCTTCACGAGCGCCGAGCACGTCGGCCACGGTCGTCCCCGAGGACTCGATGAAGCCGTAACCGGCCAGCCACTCGTCGTTGAACACCTTGGAGAGGTAGCCCCGGCCCGAGTCGGGGATGAGCACCACCACCAGGTCGTCGGGCGTGCAGCGCTCGGCGACCCGCAGGCCCGCAGCCACCGCGGTGCCGCACGACCCGCCGATGAGGAGGCCCTCCTCCCGGGTCACCCGGCGGGCCATGAGGAAGCTGTCCCGGTCGGAGACGGCCACGACCTCGTCGACGACGGAGGGGTCGTAGTTCGCCGGCCAGAAGTCCTCGCCGATGCCCTCGACGAGGTAGGGCCGACCGCTGCCCCCCGAGTAGACGGAGCCCTCGGGGTCGGCGGCGACGATGCGCACGGCGGGGTTGCGGGCCTTGAGGTAGCGCCCCACGCCGGTGATCGTCCCGCCCGTACCCGCGCCGGCGACGAAGTGGGTGACCCGCCCGCCGGTCTGCTCCCACACCTCGGGCCCGGTGGTGGCCTCGTGGGACGCCGGGTTGGCGGGGTTGCTGTACTGGTTCGGCCGGAAGGCGTCGGGGGTCTCCCTGGTCAGGCGCTCGGCCACCGAGTAGTAGGAGGCGGGGTCCTCGGGCGGCACGGCCACCGGGCAGACCATCACCTCGGCGCCGTACGCCTTGAGCAGGGCGATCTTCTCGGGGGCGACCTTGTCGGTCATCACGAACACGCAGCGGTAGCCGCGCTGGGCGGCGACGATGGCGAGCCCGACGCCCGTGTTGCCCGAGGTGGGCTCGACGATGGTGCCGCCGGGCCGGAGCAGGCCGGCGGCCTCGGCGGCGTCGACCATGGCCACGGCGGGCCGGTCCTTCACGCTGCCGCCCGGGTTCGTGGTCTCGAGCTTGGCCACGACCGGGCACGGCAGCCCCGCTCCGACACGGCCGAGCTTCACCATCGGTGTGCGCCCCACGAGGGACAACACGGACTCAGCGATCTCCATGGGACGAGTCTGGCGCGCCCGGAGGGTCAGTGGCGGGCCGGTGGCGGGCAGCAGCCCTCGGCACAGGGCTGGTGGCGAGGCCCGCACCGCCCGACGGCCAACGCCGGCCCCGAGCCGGCCCCCTCCTCCACGAGCTCCCGCACCATGGCTACGAAACGTGGGTGGACGCCCACCGTCGGCGCCCGCCAGGCGGCGATGCCGAGCTCCTGCGCGGTGGCGGCGGCGAGCACGTCGAGGTCGTAGCGGACCTCCATGTGGTCCGAGACGAACCCGATGGGCACGATCACCACGTGGCGGGCCCCCTTGGCCGCCAGCGCGGCCAGGTGGGCGGAGATGTCCGGCTCCAGCCAGGGCACGTGCGGGGGGCCGGACCGGCTCTGGTAGGCGACGTCCCACGGGCGCCCGCCGCCCGCCCGCTCGGCCACGAGGCGCGAGGCCTCGAGGAGTTGCGCCTGGTAGTCGCAGCCCTCGGCCATGTCCAGGGGGATGGAGTGGGCCACGAACACGAGGTGGACGCGACGTCGGGCGGGCTCGTCGAGTCGGGCGGGCTCGTCGAGCCCGGCGAGCGTGCTGCGCAGGCGGTCGGCCTGGGCTTCGACGAAGCCGGGGTGGTTGTAGAAGGGCCGGAGCTTGTCGATGGCCGGCGCGGCGTCGCCCACCGCTGCCCGCGCCCCGGCGATGTCCTCCAGGTACTGGCGGCAGGAGGAGTACGAGCTCCAGGCCGAGGTGGCGAAAGCTGCGGCGTGGCGCACCCCGTCGTCGGCCATCTGCTGCACGGTGTCGGCGAGGAAGGGGCGCCAGTTGCGGTTGCCGAGGTAGAGGGGGAGGTCGATGCCGGCACCGTCGAGCTCGGCCCGCAGGGCCTCGACCAGGGCCCGGTTCTGCTCGTTGATGGGGCTGCGGCCGCCGAAGCGCTGGTACTGCTGCGCCACCTGTTCCAGGCGCTCCCGGGGAACACCTCGACCACGGGTCACGTTCTCGAGGAACGGCATGACGTCCCCCGGCCCCTCCGGCCCGCCGAAGGACAGCACGAGCACCGCGTCGTAGGGCGACGTGACCATCGAGGCATGCTCCCCGGCGGGGTCGGCGTTCGCCAAACCAGGGGACGAGCAGGGGTTCCCGTAGGGAAACCTACCCGCGAACGTGCAGGGCCGACCCCGGTCGTGCCGACCGGTACAACCACGCAGTTACCATCGAGGAAGCTCCGAAGAGGGACGACGCGACCACCCCATGCACCGCCTGATCCGTGACATCGCCGCTGGCGTCCAGACGCTGCGCTTCCTCACCGCCCTGATCTGCTCAGCGGCGGTGACCACGGCCGTGGCCGGGCCGATGGCCTACCAGGCGTTGTCCTTCGACCCCCAGGCCGCCGTCCTCGGCACCGCGTCGAACACGACCCGCTCGGACGGGCCCGACGCCACCGGCTCGGTGCCCCGCCGGTCGACCTCCACGATCCCTCCCTCCACGGCGGCCACGACGGCGTCCACCGCGCCCACCACCGCCGCGCCGACGACGACGCCGCCCACCCCCTCGACGATGGGAGCGACGACGACGGCACCGGAGCCGACGGGGCCGGCCTCGATCAACACCATCCCCGACGTCTTCGTGCCGCCGACGACCGCGGTTCCGCCGCCGGACGTGACGCTGCCTCCGGACACGACCACGCCCGTGACACTTCCGCCGCCGACCACGCTGCCGCAGCCGGTTCAGCCGACCCCCGGGCCGTCCTTCCAGGTGGAGCCGATGTGCGACGAGGGCAAGGCTGTCGAGCTCGACGAGCACCAGCAGGGGACCTGCGCCGAGCAGGAAGCCCGGCAGGGCCAGCCCCAGCAGTAGCGCTCCGGGCGGGAGCGCCCTACCCCCGGCGCTGAGTCCCCGGCCACCTGGGCCGGACTACCCACCCTGAGGGTGACCAGCGCCTCCGTGCGTGGCAGGCTGTCGCCGTGCGACGGATGCTGGCGTCCTTGGCGCTCGGGGTGGGCCTGCTCGTCGGGTCCTTCGCCTGGTGGGGGTTCACCCTGGAACGCACGGTGGGCGACGCCGACCGGGCCGACGAGGTGGTCGACGTCCTGCTCGACGAGCGGGGCGTGCAGGACGGCCTCGCCGACGCCACGGAGACGGCGATGCGCCGGGCCCTGCCTGCCGACGTGGTGGTCAGCCTGCCCGCCGACCAGATCGAGGCGGTCGCCCGGGGCGCGCTCGCCGGTCCCGAGGCGCAGGCCGCGCTGCGGGGGGCGATGCTCGGCGTGCACGGCTACGTGACCGGGGCCCTCGACGCGCCCCCGGTCATCACCGCGGGGCCCATCGACCAGGCCGTGCGCCAGCAGCTCGTCACCTTGCGCCCCGACCTCGCCCCGACCGTGGCGGCCCTGCCCCCGCTGGCCATCAGCCTGCCCGACCAGGGCCTCGAGGCGGCGCGTACCTCCCGCGAGGCGCTCGCTGACCTCGTGCGATGGGCGGCCGTCGTCGGCAGCGTGGCACTGGCCGTCGCCCTCGTGGTCAGCCCCCGCCGGTCGAGCGTGCTGCGCAAGATGGGGTGGTGGGCGCTCATCACCGGCGGCCTCTGGCTCGTGCTGCGCTTCGCCGTGCCCCCGCTCGCCGAGTCCCTCCTGCCGGCGGGGTCGGCCCTCGTGGGCGGCCTGGCCACGGCGGTGTCCGAGTCGATGCTGTGGCCGGGCCTGATCCTCGTCGCCCTCGGCAACGTCTTGTTCCTCGGTGGCAGCCTGATCGACTGGGCCGCCCGCCAACAGCACGCTCGGCGCGGCCCGCCCCACCAGGAAGACCTGGGCTGGAGCTCCCACGCCGGGGTCCCCCCGGGCTGGGACCAGCCCTGGGAGCCGGCGGGCCGAGCGGGCGCGACCCCCACGGCGGTGATGCCCCGAGTGGCGACGGCCGAGCCCACCGCAGCGTGGGAGCCGGCCACGACGGTGGCGCCAGGATCGGCCGTCGTGACGGGCGTGGGCTCAGCCGCGAGCCCGGTGGCGGGCGGCGAGCCGACGGGCGCGGTTGCGCCGATTGCCTCGGTTGCGCCGGTTGCGCCCGGCCGGTGGGTCGAGGGGCGCGGCTACGTGACCGAGGACGTCACGATCGTCGACCGGGGCTGAGCCGGCCGCTGCTGGCGTGGCCGGGCCCGCGGCGCGCCCGCCCTTGGGCGTTTCCCCGGTGACGAAACGCGAGCCGAGCCGGCCGATGCACGACTCCCGGCGGCTGCCGGCAGTTCTCGGTGCACTTCGTCCCGGGTCCTGGGCTGTCCTTTCGCGGGACATCCCTGACACTTCCTGTCGCGCGGCATCCCTGACACCTGACTGGGTGGTGGCCAGCGTGTGGCCAT
>WHTX01000213.1 GCA_009377505.1 Acidimicrobiia bacterium | reverse complement strand
GGTCCGGCTCCTCGGCGTTCGCGTGGTGCTGGAGACGGCGACCTGAGCGCCCGACCGGCGCGACCAGGGTGGCCCGGGCGGGCTCGCGCCCACGTACCCCACCGGTCAACCTCGGGATGAGGGGACCGGCACGGCCGCGTCGTCCTCGGTGGCTCGGACCCAGGCGACGAGCAGGGCCAGCGCGGTGCCCGCGTAGAGGAGCCCGGCCGGGGCCCACATGATGGCGCCCGCCAGCTGCTGGTCGGTGAGCGGCTCGAGCCCCCAGGTCCTCGTCGTCGCCGCGTAGGCCGAGTACCAGGGCGTCGGAGCGAAGGTCAGCAGGGCCGAGAGGAACGTGCTGTGCAGGGCCATGGCGAAGACGAGCAGCACGCCGAGCCCGTTGGAGACCCTCCCCGCGCCACGCGTGCCGATGGCGACCCGCCAGAAGAGCACGGCCGTCACGAGGAAGCTGACGTGCTCGAGGATGTGGAGGGGCTCGTGCTCGAGCGCGGCGTCATAGGGGACCGCGGCGTGCCAGACCCACAGCGCCCCGACGTGGGCCAACCACAGCGTGACCGGGTCGCGCAGCGCACGGAGGTGGGGCCCGGTGAGCCGGAGCCGTCGACGCCAACGGGCGCCCGCCTGGCGCACCACCAGCGGGCTGCCCCGCAGCAGGGTGACGGAGGAGGCGCTGAGGGCCAGCAACGGCGCGGCGACGAGCACGAGCAGCACGTGCTGGACCATGTGCGCGGAGGCCAGGGCGCTGGACAGGGCGTCGAGGGGCGAGACGAGCGCGACGCCCAGCGCGACCAGTGCACCGGCGAAGCACCGCGCCCGCCAGGTGTCGATGTCCGCTTGGGGCCGACGCCCTGCCCGCGCCGGTAGGCCCACGCGGCTAGCACGAGCCCGAGGACGAGGACGGGGTCGAGGTTCCACGCCGCCCAGAGGTCGTGCGGTGCGGGCGGGCGGCCGCTGTGGGCCAGGAGGGTCAGCACGCCGGGAGGAACGAGGCTGGCACGCCGACGAGCAGGACGGCCGCGGCGGACAACAGCGAGAGCAGGCACCCGGCGAAGTAGATGTCCGCCCGATCGCCGCCGTCGCCGACGACCTGTCCGGGATCGTCGGCGGCGGCCGTGGCTGGTTGTCGGCCGGTCCTTCGCCACCGTCGGTAGCCCCACGCGGCGAGGTGGAGGCAGACGAGCACGGCCGCAGCGGTGGTCGCGAGCGTGACGACCCTCGGCACGGGCGGGTCGAACACCTCGAGGCCGGGGCCGTCGCCCGTGCAGCCCGCCTCGGCCACCAGGTACACGACCATGAAGTGGGCGAACCAGACCACCGGTCCGCCGATGAACAGGGCCCAACCGGCCCGGGCCCGCCGGTCCCCCGAGAGGTCCACGGCGAAGGGCGTGCCCCTGGCCGCGGTCGTCGCCCCGCTCGATTCCCGGCCCGTCTCCGGGGCGTCGCCGTCGGTGGGGCCGGGACGGCTCATGTCAGGGCTGGCCCGAGGTAGAGGGTGCCGAAGCCGACGACCCAGATGACGAGCGCCGCCGTCCAGAACCGGGCGATGTTGGCGACTGCGGCATGGCGGCGCGACGTGTACAGGCCCCGTAGCGCCCAGTACAGCACCATCGTCGTGGCCATCATCATCCCCGCCCCCACGACGAGCACGAAGCCGGCGAGCGTGAAGAAGATCGACGCGTAGGCGTGCTCGGTCCAGCCAACCTCGAAGCTGGCGAGGTCGACGACCTGCAGGACCACGCCGGCGTTGGCCAGGACGAGCCCGCCGGCGAGGCCGCCGATGAAGCCGGGCCGGTCGTCGGCCAGGAGCCGGCGCAGCCCGGCGCGGGCGACGCTGCCGCTCGCGACCACGAGCGCGGTGGCGACGAGCACCCGGGCCAGTCCCGGCTCGGCGATCCCCGGCGGCGGCCACTGCGGGTTGTCGAGCCGCAGGTAGAAATAGGCGAGCAGCAGGCTGGCGAAGAAGATCCCGACGAATAGGATCAGGATGCCCGTCGCCCAGGCGGCGATGACGACGCTCCCGCCGGCGTTCACCGCCACCTGGTGCTCGCGCTCGAACGCGGCCTCGTCCTCGGCGCTCACCGGCGGCTCGTCCGGCCAGGTCCAGCCGATCACGGCGACGATCATGACCAGCGCGCCGACGCCGATCGCCCAGCGCAGCTTCAGCAGCTCGGCCATGAAGACGACGAGCAGCCCCAACGCCGTGACCAGGGGCCAGATCGAAGGGTGGGCGACCTGGAAGACCTCTTGGGGCCGACCGTCGGCCGTGCCCACGACCAGTGCGGCCCGCCAGCGCAGCGGCCACTCCGCCATGCCGCGGACGAACCGCTCGAGACGGGGGTCGCCCGAGTGCAGGTCGTCCTGGTCCCACAGCGGGTGGCGGCTGCGCACGATGGGGAGCACGGTCCAGCCGTGCTCGGCCGGGGGCGAGGTCGTCGCCCACTCCAGGGTGTCGGCGCCCCACGGGTTGTTCCCCGCCCGCTCTCCTCGGCGGGAGCTGCGGGCCACGTTCCAGACGAAAGCGGCGATGCCGGGCACGATGAACACCACGACGCCGATGGTGGAGATCAGGTTGTAGACCCCCCAGCCCTGTCCGTCGTCGTAGGTGTAGACGCGCCTGGGCATGCCCATCAGCCCGACGATGTGCATGGGGAAGAAGGCGACGTTCACACCGATGAACAGCAGCCAGAAGTTCCACTTGCCCAGGCGCTCGTCGAGCAGCCTCCCGGTGAACTTCGGGAACCAGTAGTGGACCCCGGCGAAGATGGGGAACGCGACGCCGCCGATGAGCACGTAGTGCAAGTGCCCGACGACGAAGTGCGAGTCGTGGGCCTGCATGTCGAAGGGAGGGGAGGCGACCATGACGCCCGTGATCCCGCCGATGACGAAGATCACGAGGAAGCCGATGACGAAGAGGAACGGCGTGCCCCAGACCGGCCTCCCCGCCCAGATCGTGGCGAGCCATGAGAGGAACTGCACCCCGGTGGGGATGGCGATGGCCATGCTGGCGCTGGCGAAGAAGCCCAAGATGATCGGCGAGAGCCCCACGGTGAACATGTGGTGCGCCCACAGGCCGAAGGACAGGAACCCGATGGCGACGGCGGCGGCGACGAGCCAGCTGTAGCCGACGATGCGGTGGCGGGTGAAGGCCGGGATGACCATCGAGACCACGCCCGCCGCGGGGATCGACTGGATGTAGACCTCGGGGTGCCCGAAGATCCAGAACAGGTGCTGCCACAGCAGCGAGCTACCGCCGAGCTCGGGGTTGAAGAACTCGGTGCCGAAGCCACGATCGAGCTCGAGGAGGAGGCTGCCGACGATGAGCGGCGTGAAGGCGAAGAGGATCATGAAGGCCATCACCAGCACCGCCCAGGCGAACAGGGGGATGCGGCTGAGGGACATGCCCGGCGCTCGCATCTTGAGGACGCCGATGATGATCTCGATGGCGGCCGAGATCGCCCCGACCTCGGCCACGCCGAGCCCGAGCACCCAGAAGTCGAGCGCCAGGTCGGGGGAGAACTCGGGACCGCTGAGCGGCGTGTAGGCGAACCACCCGGCGTCGGGCACCAGCTGGAAGAGCGTGGAGCTGTAGTACAGGAGCCCGCCGAAGAGCAGCGTCCAGTAGGCGAACGCGCCGAGCCGGGGATAGGGCATCTCCCGGGTGCCGAGCAGCAGCGGCAGGAGCAGGATGGCGAACCCCTCGAAGATCGGGAGGATCACGAGGAACATGGTCACCGTGCCGTGGTTGGTGAACAGCTCGTTGTACAGCTCGGGGCTGACCAGGTCGTTCTCGGGCACGGCGAGCTGCAGCCGCATCAGCACCGAGTCGAAGCTGCCGCCGAGGAGCAGGAAGAAGAAGCCCGTGAGCAGCAGCCGGATGCCGATCTTGTCGTTCTGCACGCCTGTCAGCCGGCCCCAGAGCCCGGGAGGGTCGGCGAAGAGGCTGTTGAGCTCGGCATGGGTCATCGGCTCGTCGACCGAGGGGGTCTCAGCCGGTCGGGGAGCGCCCGACGTGCTCGTCACTCGAGGGCCCCCAGATAGGCGAGCACGGCGTCGAGCTCGTCAGCGGCGAGGTCAGTCGCCGGCATCGCGACACCGCTCTTGGTGCTGTGGGGGTCGCTGACCCAGTCGGCCAGGTCGCCGGGCGTGTTGGGGGCGGCGCCGGCACCGAGGGTGCGCCGTCTGGCGACGTGGGTGAGGTCCGGGCCGACCGTGGCCGCCGCCGTCGTGCCCCGCAGGGCGTGGCAGGTGGCACAATCGCCCCCCAGGAACAGCTCCTGCCCTCGCCGAGCCGCGACGCCCGCCGGTTCCGCCGCCGGCTGCTGTTGGGCCGCCGCCCACGAGGCGAACTGCTCAGCTGGTTCGGCGACGACGGTGATCCGCATCCGGGCGTGCTGCAACCCGCAGAACTCGGCGCACTCGCCCCGGTACTCGCCCGGCTGGTCGGCCTGGAGCACGAGCGTGTTCGTGCCGTCGGGTAGCAGGTCCAGCTTGCCGCCCAGCTCCGGGACCCAGAAGCTGTGGATGACGTCGGCGGACGTGAGCCGCAGGGCGATCGGCCGCCCCACCGGGACGTGGAGCTCGTTGGCCGTGGTGACGCCCTCCTTGCGGTAGCGGACCTCCCACCACCACTGGTGCCCGACGACGTCGACGACCAGCGCGTCGGCCGGGGCGGTGGCGGGCACGTCGCGCATCGCCTCCACCGTGGCGCCGAGCACGACGACGAGCAGGGCGACGGGCATGACCACGCCGCCCCCGACGAGCCAGCGGTTGAAGCCCTTCGCTGCATCACCGCCTGCCGGCGCGTTGGTCCCGGGCCCCTCGGGAGAGCGCCGGCGGAACAGCCCCCCCGACGAGCAGCACCATGACGAGAAGGAAGGGGATGGCGCCCAGGCCGGCCAGCAACCACCACAGGTCGGCCACGGACTCGGCGGCCGGGCCCTTCGGGTCGAGGCTCCCCCCGGCGATGAGCGTCACCGTCCGCAGCTCCCCGGGGCCGGCCGGTCACCGACAACGACGCCGGGGCGCCCAGGCCCAGCGAGGGAGGGGCTGGTCACGAGCGGGGCGTACCCCGCCGAGCCGGCCGCAAACGCTGATCTCCTGGCCGTGCGCCCTTTGGTCGTCCTGCGCGGGAAGCGCCGAGCGCGGACACCGTGCCCCGATCGTCTGCGGGGCGGCCGCCCGTGCAAACGTGTAAAGAGATGAGATGACGTCAGCTGAGGGGGCACGGCTCGCCCCCGAGCCGGTGGCCATCACGTTGCAGGTCAACGGCGAGCCACGTCGGGTCGACGTGGAGCCCCGCACCTCGCTGCTCGACGCCCTGCGCGAGGGCCTCGGGCTCACCGGCACGAAGAAGGGGTGCGACCACGGCCAGTGCGGTGCCTGCACCGTGCTCGTCGACGGCGTGCGCATCTACGCGTGCCTGACCCTGGCCGTGATGCAGCGAGGGCGAGCGGTGGAGACCATCGAGGGCCTCGCCAGGGGGCCCGACCTCCACCCCGTCCAGGCCGCCTTCCTGGCGCAGGACGGCTTCCAGTGCGGCTACTGCACGCCGGGCCAGGTGATGTCCGCCGTCGGCCTGTTGGGGGAGGGCTTCGCCGGTTCGCGAACCGAGCTGGCCGAGCAGCTCAGCGGCAACCTCTGCCGCTGCGGAGCTTACGTCGGCATCCTCGCGGCCGTCGAGGAGGCCCGAAGGGACCTGGACCGGCAATGACGCCCTTCGCCTATGTGAAGCTCGACGATCCCGACGCCGTCGTCGCCCACCTGGCCGCCACGCCTGGCGCCCGCGTGATCGGCGGGGGCACCACCCTGCTCGACCTGATGAAGGACGGCGTGGAGCAGGCAGACGAGCTGGTGGACATCACCGGGCTGCCCCTCACCGGCATCGTCGAGGGGGAGGACGGCCTCGAGGTCGGCGCGCTGGCGACGATGAGCGCGGTGGCCCGTCACCAGGTGGTCCGGGCGCGGCTACCGCTGGTGGCCGAGACGTTGCTGGCCGGCGCCACGCCGCAGCTGCGCAACATGGCGACCATCGGCGGGAACCTGTTGCAGCGCACGCGCTGCTGGTACTTCCGCGACCCCGGGTTCGCGGCATGCAACAAGCGCAGCCCCGGCAGTGGCTGTTCCGCCCTCGAGGGCGAGCACCAGCGCCACGCTGTGCTGGGCACGAGCGACCGGTGCATCGCCGCGCACGCCTCCGACCTCGCCGTGGCCCTCGTGGCCCTCGACGCCCGGGTCGACCTGCTCGGCGCGGCCGGTCCCCGAAGCCTGGCCGTCGAGGCGCTGCACCGGCTGCCGGGCGACACGCCCGAGCGGGAGACCGAGCTCGCCCCCGGCGAGCTGATCACCCGGGTGGTCGTCCCCTTCCCGGCGGAGGCGGCCCGCTGGGCCTACCGCAAGGTCCGCGACCGGGCCTCCTTCGAGTTCGCCGTCGTGTCGGCCGCCGTCGGCGTCGAGGTCGCCGACGGGCTCGTCGTCGGCGCCCGCGTGGCCCTCGGCGGGGTGGCGACCAAGCCCTGGCGCTGCCGGCAGGCCGAGGCCGCCCTCGTCGGCCGGGCTCCCGGTGAGGACGCCTTCCGGGCCGCGGCTGACGTGGCCCTGGCGGGTGCCAGGCCGCGGCCGGGCAACGCCTACAAGATCGAGCTCGCCCGGTGCACCCTGGTGCGGGCGCTGGCCGACGTGACGACGGAGGTGGCGCCGTGACCACACCCGGGGCGCTGGGCAGCGCGTTGCCGAGGGTGGACGGGCGGGCCAAGGTGACGGGCGCGGCGGCCTACGCCACCGACGTCGCGCCGGAGGGGGTGCTGCACGCCGCCCTCGTGCGCAGCACCGTGGCGCGGGGCCGCGTCAGCGACATCGACGCCGCCGCGGCCGAGGCGGTGGCGGGGGTCGTAGCGGTGCTCAGCCACCGGAACGCCCCCCGGCTGGCGTGGGCCGAACCACCCTTCGGCGAACGCCTCGGCATCGAGCCGGCGGCCGGGCACTTCCTGCCGGTGCTGCGCGACGACGAGGTCCGCTTCGACGGCCAGCCCGTGGCCGTGGTGGTGGCCGGGACCGCCGAGCAGGCCCGTCACGCCGCCTCGCTCGTCACCGCCCGCTACGCTCCCGAGCCGCACACGACCCGTCTCGAGGACGCGCTCGCCGGTGCAGTCGAGCCCTGGTCGTCGGCCCGCCGGGCGCCAGGCCCCCGGGGCACGCCCGAGGCGGCCTTCGCCTCGGCCGCGGTGCGCCTCGACGCCGACTACGCCACCCCCACCCAGCACCACAACCCCATGGGCCTGCCGGCCACCGTGGCGCGCTGGGAGGGGCCCCGGCTGGTCGTGCACGACGCCACGCAGTGGGCCCAGGGCGTGCGCGCCCACCTCGCCTGGGTGTTCGGAATGGACGAGGTCGACGTGCGCGTCATCTGCCCCTACATGGGTGGCGCCTTCGGCTCCCTCCTGCGGGCCTGGCCCCACGTGGTCGTGGCGGCCATGGCGGGCCGGGTCGTCGGGCGGCCCGTCAAGCTCGTGCTCTCCCGGGCCGAGCTGTACACCTCGACCGGGCACCGGCCCGAGACCCGCCACCGGATCCGGCTCGGCGCGACGAGGGACGGCCACCTCGAGGCGATCCTGCACGACGCCCTGCAGAGCACCTCGCGCTACGAGGAGTACGCCGAGGGCGAGGTGCGCCTCACCCGCCTGCTCTACGCCTGCCCGAACTTGGCCACGAGTTACCGCCTCGTGCCCCTCGACGTGGCCACGCCCACCTTCATGCGGGGCCCAGGCGAGTCGACGAGCTCGTTCGCGCTGGAGTCCGCCATCGACGAGCTGGCCCACGAGCTCCAGCTCGACCCGCTCGAGCTGCGGCTACGGAACCACGCCGAGGTCGAGCCCGACAGCGGTGTGCCCTGGTCGAGCAACGAGCTGCGGGCCTGCTACCGCGTCGGAGCCGAGCGCTTCGGCTGGCGCGAGCGCAGCCCGGTGCCCGGGGCGCGGCGGGAGGGGCGCCTGCTCATCGGCATGGGGATGGCCACTTCCTGCTACCCCGCGCTCCGCTCGGCGGCGTCGGCCACGGTGCGCGCTCGCCGATGGCACGGTCGTAGTCCGCAGCGCGGCGACCGAGATCGGCCCGGGCACGTACACCGCCCTGGCGCAGGTCGCCGCGAGCGCGCTCGGCATCGACCCCACCCTCGTCCTCGTCGAGCTGGGGGACTCGGACCTGCCCCTGTCCCCGGCGCAGGGCGGCTCGCAGCTCGCCGCCAGCGCCGGCTCGGCCGTGCACGCCGCCAGCCGAGCGGTGCTGGGCAAGTTGGGGGCCCTGCCCGACGCCCGTGAGGAGCCCTCGCCCGGGCGTTGGCTCGGCACGGTCTCACCGAGCTCGGGGCCGAGGGCCGCTACCAGCCCGGTAAGGAGGTGTCGCGCTACGCCTCCTACGCCTTCGGCGCTCGCTTCGTCGAAGTCGCCGTCGACGCGGACACCTGCGAGGTGCGGGTGCGGCGCGTGGTGGCGACCCAGGCTGCGGGGAGGATCATCAACACGACGACGGCCCGCAGCCAGGTGCTGGGCGGCGTGGTGATGGGCCTGGGCCAGGCGCTCATGGAGCGGACGGTGCTCGACCACCACGTCGGGCGCATCACGAACCAGAACGCGGCGGACTACGTCATGCCGGTGATGGCCGACGTCGGCGACCTCGACGTCGTCCTCGTCGAGGAGGCGGACGAGCACGTGAACCCCATCGGCGTGAAGGGCATCGCCGAGGTGGGGATCGTCGGGGTCGCCGCCGCGGTGGCCAACGCGGTGTTCAACGCCACCGGGGCCCGCCTGCGGAACCTGCCCATCACGCCCCAGGAGCTGGTCGCCCGGCTGGGGTGACGCCTTCGGCCGGTCGGCACGAGCCCATCGCCATCACGTGCCCGGTGGTTGATGGCGGTCGAGCACGTTCGAGATCAGGCGGCGCGCCCCGCGACGACAGGCGGGTTGGCCGACACGACGACGCCGGGCGCGGCTTCCTCGGTGATGGCGAAGACCTCGTAGCGCTCGGCGCTGAAGGTGACGACGTCGGGCTGGGGCCAGAGCACGCCGAGCGAGAGGAGCTGGTCCCCGGCGCCGCCCCACAGCTGGTAAGTGCTGCTCGGGCCCAGCCGAGGGAAGGCGGCAGCGCGCAGGTAGCCGACCCCGTCGTCGGTGATGGCGCCCCGGAGCGCCAGCTCGCCGTCGGCGGACACGAGCTCGAGCACCTCGGAGCCGGGGTCCTCGAGGGCGGTCTGGTAGGCGGGCGCCAG
>WHTX01000212.1 GCA_009377505.1 Acidimicrobiia bacterium | reverse complement strand
CCAGCCCTCCGGACTGCGACGCGGCGGGCCCCGCCGACCCCGCCGCCAACTACCCTGACAGTCAGGGATGTCCCGCGACACCACTGTCAGACATGTCGCGCGACACAACACGCCGCTTTCCCGGCTGCTCCCGCGCCGAGAAGGCGCGGTAGGCGAACCTCGGGCGCAGCGCAGGGCGATCCGCCGTAGAGTCCGCGCCCATGAACGACGCCGCGAAGGCCCACGCCGCCTGGCTCGCGCAGGTCCGCGAGGAGGCCATCGAGCCCGAGCTGCCGATCTGCGACGCGCACCACCACCTCTGGCTCGACGAAGGCCACACGGGCTGGCCCTACACGCTGGAGGACCTCCACGCCGACACCGGCAGCGGGCACAACGTCGTGCACACGGTGTTCCTCGAGTGCGGCGCCGAGTACCGCACCGACGGGGCCGCGCACCTGCGGCCCGTGGGCGAGACCGAGTTCGTCGCCGCCGCGGCGCAGGCCAGCGCCACCTCCCCTGGGGCGGAGATCGCCGCCATCATGGGCTCGGCCGACCTCATCGACGACCGTCTCGACGAGGTGCTCGACGCCCACGAGGCCGCCGGCCAGGGCCGGTTCCGCGGCGTCCGCTACATCGTCGCCCAGGACGACTACAAGCCGCTGTCGATGAGCACGCGGCCCGGCGTCATGGGGGACGACCGCTATCTCAGGGGCGTGCGGCGCCTGGGGGAGCGGGGCCTGACCTATGACGCCATGTGCTACTTCCACCAGGTCCCCGAGTTCACCGCGGTGGCCCGCGCCTGCCCCGACGTCACCATCGTCGCCAACCACCTCATGGGCCCCGTCGGCGTCGGGCCCTACAAGGGCCGGCGCTCCGAGGTCCTGGCCCAGTGGCGGCCCCACATGGCCGAGCTCGCCACCTGCCCCAACGTCTTCCTCAAGCTCGGGGGCATCGGCATGCCCATGTACGGCCTGCGCTGGGACCGCCAGGAGGTGCCGCCGACGTCGGCCGAGCTCGCCGCACCCTGGCAGGACGAGATCCGTTTCTGCATCGACCGCTTCGGCCCGGACCGCTGCCTGTTCGAGTCCAACTTCCCGGTCGACAAGCGGGGCTGCAGCTACGTCGTCCTCTGGAACGCCTTCAAGCGCATCGCCGCGACCTCCTCACCGGAGGAGAAGCGGGACCTGTTCCACAACAGCGCAGCGCGGGCGTACCGCGTGCCCCTGGTGTCCTGACGAGTGGTGTCCTGACGAGGTTCGAGGAGGCCCTGCATGGTTGAGAAGACCTACGACCGCGAGACCCAGGACGTCGGCAACGTCCTGGCCCTGGAGCACGTGAACGTCACCGTGCCCGACCCCGAGCTGGCGGCGCTGTTCTACGTGTCGGGGCTCGGCCTGACCCGCGACCCCTACATCGACTTCGGCGGGGCCAACATGTGGGTCAACGTCGGCTCGCAGCAGTTCCACCTGCCCAAGGGCGACGCCCAGGTGCTGCGGGGCACGATCGGCGTGGTACTGCCGGACCTCGACCAGTGCCGGGCGCGCCTGGCCCGCTTCGTCCGGCGCGCCGGCGACCGCCTGGCCGGCACCGCGTACTCGTGCACGGAAGGCGAGGACGGCTCGCTGCACGTCACCTGCCCGTGGGGCAACCGGCTGCGGGCGCACGGCGCCAGCGACGCCTTCGGCGGCATGGGCCTCGGCCTGCCCTACGTCGAGTTCGACGTGGCCCCGGGCACCGCCCCCGGCGTCGCCCGGTTCTACGACGAGGTGGTCGGCGCGCCGTCCTCGCTCACCGACATCGGCGGCCGCCCCCGCGCCGAGGTGCGCGTGGGACGGGCCCAGCGGCTGTGGTTCACGGAGACCGACGCCGAGCTGGCTGCGTACGACGGCCACCACGTCGCCGTCTACCTGTCGAACTTCTCCAAGCCCTACCGGGCGCTCCGTGAACGAGGCCTCGTCACCCTCGAGACGAACGACCACGAGTACCGGTTCCAGGACATCGTCGAGCCCGACGGCGGCACGGTGCTGGCCACGGTCGAGCACGAGGTCCGCAGCATGTTCCACCCGATGTTCGATCGCGAGCTCGTCAACCGCGACCCCGCCCAGAACGTGTTCGCCTACCGAGAGGGCCATGACGCCTACGTCGGCCTCACCCACGGGGGCCGTGGTTAGCCGGTCATGCGGTTCGGGGTGCTCTACAACATCGACTATCACGAGGAGGTGCACGGCAGCGCGTCGCGCTACTACGGCGCCATCCTCGACCAGGTCGTCGCGTTGGAGGAGCTGGGCTACGACTCGGTCTGGTTCGGCGAGCACCACTACGCCCGCTACTCGTTCGGCTCGCCGGCGGCGATGGCCGTCGCCGCCGCGGCCCGGACCTCGCGCATCCGGCTGGGCACCGGCGTCTCCCTCGTGCCGCTGCACCACCCGCTGCGCCTGGCCGAGGAGTACGCCATGGTCGACGTGCTCTCCGGCGGGCGGCTCGAGTACGGCATCGGCCGGGGGTTCCTCAAGTCGGCCTACGACCTGTTCGGCATCGACGCCGAGGAGTCGACCCGCCGCTACCGCGAGGGCGCCGAGGTGATCCTCGTGGCCTGGGGCGCCGCGGGGAAGGCGTTCGACACCGACGGCGAGTTCTGGCCGCTTCGGGGCGCGGAGTGCTTCCCGCCGCCCGTCCAGCAGCCCCACCCGCCCGTCTACGCGTCGGGCGCGGCCACCTTGGACAGCTACCTGTGGGCGGCGCGCCGAGGCCTCCACCTCGCCACCGCGTTCTTCCTCCCCCGCCAGGACTTCGTGCGCGACGCCATCGCCCAGTACCGGGCCGAGCTGGCCGGCGCCGGCCACGATCCCGGGAGCCGCGAGGTCCTGGGCGTCATCCAGATGTACTGCGCGGAGACCGAGGCGGAGGCAGCGCACCAGGGCTGGGCGTTCACCCAGAACTACCTGCAGTTCTTCTCCGGCCTCGATGCCCGCAACCCCCACGACGCCGCCGCCTACCAGGCGTACCACCAGCGTCGTACCGGCCGGACGATGGGGGACCTCACCTTCGAGCAGTTCGACCGCTCCAACCTGGCGCTCATCGGGGGCCCCGAGGCCGTGACGGCCAAGCTGCGCTGGGTGGAGGAGTTCTACGCGCCCGACGGCCTGCTGCTCGAGGTCGCCCAAGGTGCGATGCCGCCCGAGCTGGTGATCCCGGTGTGCGAGCGCTTCGCCCGCCACGTCATGCCGTTGTTCCGCTGACGTCCTCGTCGGGGCCACCAGGTGAACGAGCTGCCCCCGGCCCCGCGGCCGACCGGCGCCTCAGCTAGCGGCAGTGACGGGCTGGCGCGGCGCCCGCTCGCTGGCCACCCAGGGGCCGACGCCGCTGATCCGGTCGATGCCCACCCGCACCACGACGGCCGTGGGCGCGTCCCGCAGGGCCAAGGGGTGGCGCCCGAGGCCCACGTACTTGCGGGCGAGGCGGTCCATCAACTCAGGATCGGGGCCGGGCTCGATGACGGCGCTGCCGTGGATGACGAGGTGGCGCTGGAAGCCGCGCTCGTTGCGCTCGTCGTCCTCCACCGACAGGATCACCCGGGGGTTGCGGGCCAGGTTGTAGGCCTTGCGGCTCGAGGCCTCGGTCCCGAAGAGGATCTCGTCGCCCGAGACGATGACCCACACCACCGAGACCTGGGGCGAGCCGTCCTCGTTGCACGTCCACACGTGGGCCACGGCGTCCGTGCCGAGCAACGCCTGCGCAGGAGCGGGGATCGATGCCATCGAGCGGCCTCCCTACATCTCATCTCGCGGAGATATGTCGCATCGTAACCAGAGATGGGCCTGGTCGGGCCCACCCAATTCCGCGCCTGCGCGTTTCCCCGGTGACGAAACGCCTGGCTTGGCCGCTGGGTGGGGTTTCGTCACCGGGGAATTGCCCATGGGCCGGCTGCGCAGGGCCAGGCACGGGCGCCGGCACGCTGGCGCACGCGACCCACGTCGGCGTAGCCGGTTACGGTGACGATCCGTCGGTGCCACGGCGGCGCCGACCGCGAATGACGAGGGGGCGACGTGGAGCTCGAGTTGCTGGCGTGGGGCTACACCCTGGTCGAAGGGCCGAGGACGGACCCCGAGGGGAACCTCTACTTCACCGACATCGACCCGAAGGGCGGCGTGTACCGTCGTTTGCCGGACGGGCACATCGAGACGCTCGTGTCCGGGCGACCGTCCGTCGGAGGGCTGGCCCTGCACGCGGATGGCGGCTTCGTGATGTCCGGCCCCCAGGTCGTCCACTGGAAGGACGGCCAGTCCCGGGTGCTCCTCGACAAGGACGGGGTGAACGCCTGGAACGACCTCCAGCCGGACGCCGAGGGGCGCATCCTCGCCGGGTGCATCCGCAGCGACATGTCGGACCTCAAGGCCGAGAAGGTGCCCGGTGAGTTGTGGCGCATCGGCCTCGACGGGCAGGCCGAGGAGCTCTACGGCGGCGTCGAGATCTCCAACGGCATCGGCTTCTCCCCCGACGGCGGCCGCCTGTACCACTCCGACAGCACCACCAAGGGCCTCTGGTGCCACGACGTCGCCGCCGACGGTTCGATGGGCAATCGCCGCCACATCGGCCGCGCCGCCTTCGAGAAGGGCATCCCCGACGGCATGTGCGTGGACGCCACCGGCGACCTGTGGGTCGCCCACGTCGGCGGCCGCCGCGTCGCCCACCTCGACGCCGAGGGCAACCTCGTCGGCGAGATCCCCGTGCCGGCCAAGTGGGTGACGAGCGTGGCCTTCGGGGGGCCCGATTGGGACGAGCTCTACATCGTCACGTCGGACAACCTCGACGACGAGTCGAAGAAGGGCTCGATCTACCGCTGCAAGCCCGGGGTGGCCGGCGTGCCGACGCCGCTGGCGCGGGTCTGAGGGGGCGTGTCCGCTCGGCCCCGGTGACGCTCGGAATCGCCCCTCGGGGGCGACCCCGAAATGCGTCACCGGTTCCGATCGGACACGCCTTGCTTCGGTTTGGCTGCGAGCGGCCGGCGTCGGGTGTCTACTTACGGCCACGTCGCCACGTCCGGCCGCGTTCCCGGCCTTCGCCGGCGTGTTCCGCGTCGAGGGCGGCAAGCTCGCCGAGTTCTGGATCACGTGGCATTGCGCCGGCGTACGCGTCGCCTGCTACTCCGCCACCGCCAGGAGCACGGCGCGGGGAATCTTCGCGGCTGTGTCGATCCGGCGTTCTGGTCGTCGACTACTCGTCGCAGCCGCCGGTCGTGACGGACGGGCTGGCCCCGCGACGGCCTGCCCCGCAACCCGGCAGGGTGGCTGATGACAGTAGGACCGCGGCGTGCGGTCGACACGTTCCGGCGCCGCGCTGCGCTCGACCGGCGGTATGCCGCCCTCGCCCCGCGAGATCAGGTGAAGACGCCGTAGCTCGAGGGCGGGGCGGTCGGGAGGCAGAGACGCATTTCGTGGTCGCCCCCGGGGCGATCACGAGCGTCTCGGGCGCCCGGCCGGCACGCCCGCGGCCTACGCGGGCTCGAGCGCAGGCAGGTGGGGGCCCATGAGGTCGGCCATGTTGCCGGAGTAGAAGGCGTCGACCTCGACCTCGGAGGCACCCTCGAGCGTCGAGCCGAAGCGCTTGAGCGGGTTGCGCCCGCCCTCCACGTGGGGGTAGTCGGAGGAGAACAGGCATACCGCGGGGCCGCTCTGGCTGATGATCCAGCCCGTGTCCTCGCCGGGGTAGGGGGTGGCCTTCACCTGGCGCTTCACGTACTCGCTCGGGCGCAGGGAGAGCTTCTGGAGGCGCTCCTCGTTCTTGCGGAAGGCGTCGAACGCGGAGTCGAGGTAGCGCATCCACCCCGGCAGCCACGAGGCGCCCTGCTCGATGATCCCCCACTGGAGCTGGGGGAAGCGCTCGAGCACGCCGTCGAGGATGAGCGCGGCCATCGTCTGCATGGGGTTGTAAGGAATGGCCATGTAGTCGACCGAGCGGAAGTTCTCGGCTCCGCCGTGGAAGTCGAGGGGGATGGGCAGCCCGTTCACGAAGTACTTGGGGCTGAGCAGCGTGCCGCCCCCGCCCACGTGCATGACGACGGGGACCTGCGCCTCCTCGGCCTGGGCCCAAACCCGGTCGAGGCCGATGTGGCTCGGGCTGTGGGCCTCGGGGCAGTACGAGGCGATCATGAGCGCCTTGCAGCCCGCCTCGATGGCCCGGCCGGCCTGGTCACCGGCCCGGCCGATGTCCATGAGGGCGACGTAGCCCACGGGCAGGAGGCGCCGGTCGGCATCGCAGAAGTGCACCATGCCCCGGTTGTGGGCGTCGGCCATGGCGTAGGCCAGCTCGACATCGGCGCCGTGCTCCGCGTTGACCAGCTCGGACGAGGTGAACGTGTTGAACACGAGCTGGCTGGCGAAGCCGAGCTGATCGAGGGCCTCGCTGCGGTGGTCACGCTCGAAGCTGCCGACGGCGAAGTAGTTCTTGCGCAGCGTGACCTGGTCCTCTTCGGCCCGGTAGCCGTCGTCGAGGTGGAGGGGGCAGGTGCGCTGCGCCCAGTCGATCAGCTCGTTGGGGTCTTCGCCGATGGCCGAGATGCCGAGCCGGGGCAGGCGGTCGCGGAACCTGGCCTCTGCGTGGTCCCGCAAGAAGTCCGGCAGCTCCATGATGTGCGAGTCGGCGTCGTGGTAGATACGGCCGCTGGCGTAGGGCATGGTCCCCCCTGGGTGGGATCTCGACTCGCGCGCACTGTACTGCCGGGGCCGACAGCGGCTCAGATCGACCTGGTCAGGCAGGTGGCCGTGCAGGCGGGCTGATGGCCCCGGTGGGCCGGCGCGCTGGCAGCGTGTTGGCCGCGGGCTCCTGGGCGCGCCCCCGGCGGGGGAGACGGGCGACCGCTCAGTGCGGCCCGGGGCGGGGGCGAGGGGGCATGACCTCGGCGTAGGTGGCCAGGGCGGTCAGGGCGTAGGCCGCAGCGACGATGGCCACCGTCCCCCACCCGCCCATCGGCCAGCCCAGGTGCTGGCGGGCCAGCAGCAGCCACGCCGCCCCGGCGCCGAGGCCCACGGCGAGCGGCACGATCGGCACGCCCGGCGCCCCGGCCCGGCGGCGCCGGTGGTCCAGGGCCGCGAAGACGGTGAGCACCAGCACGGTCACGAGGATGCCGGCGTAGGAGGCCCACCGGATCCAGCCTGGCCAGGGGTTCCCCGTCGGCTCGAACGCGCTGAGGGCGCCGAGGTAGCAGCCCACGGTCAGGGTGGCGGCAACGGCCATGAACACCGGGCGCATCCAGAAGGTGCCGGCCACCGTGACCGCCGTCGCCACGAGCAGCAGGGCGAGCACGACGAAGCGGAGGTCGCCCCAGCCGTCGATGGTGTGGCCCACCGGCCATCGCGTCGCCCCGGCGAGCGCCGCCGCGAGCACCACCAGGATCGTGGTCGGGTACCAGAGCTGGTCCCGGTCGGGGCCGGTGCGCCGTCGCTGGTGCCAGGCCCGCCATCGCCACGCCGCCAGGACCACGAGAGCGGCGTCGAGGACCAGCAGCGTCAGGTAGCGGACCCCCACCGGGGCGAGGTAGACGACGAGGGCCACGCTGCCGACGAGCGCCCCGGCCGCCACCAGCCAGCCCGGCCTCTCCCTCGACCGGCCGATCGGCGTGAGCGTCATCCAGGCGCTCCCCCCGGCGAGCGCTGCCCCGGCGGCAACGGTCGTGGCGACATGGAGCGGGCTCCGGAACTCCGGTGTGCCCTGGAGCTGCCAGAACGTGAGCTGCAGCGCGCCGACCGCGGCGGCGACGACCAGCAGCCCGCGGCGCAGCGAGAGCAGGACGAAGAGGAGAGCGAGGTACAGCGGCTTGAGCAGGGACAGTCCCCACCGGGCGGTGATGGCGGGGATGCCGTGCCCGTCCGGCCGTAGCGCCCCGAAGGCGACGAGGCCCAGGCGCATGCCGATCTCCATTCGGCGCCGGTCACCGAGGTCCTGCGTGTCCTCGAGCCCGACGGTGTAGTCGGCCACCGATGCCTGGGTCGCAGAGGGCTGGGTTGCAGAGGGCTGGGTCGCAGAGGGCTCGGTGATCGGGGGCCCCGTCGCCCTCGTGCTCGCGCCGGTCTTGCTCGGGGCGGGCTCGGGTCGGGGCGTGGCCCTCGCCGGCGTGGGGGCGTGGCCGGCGGAGGCCACGACAGGGAGCTCCTCGCGTAGCACCACGCGCTGGCGCTCGCTGACGAGGGCGTGCCAGATGGACTCGCTGGCCGACGACAGGGCGTCGTCGTCCCCGGCGAGGCCCCGCCGGAACCGGTCGTCGAGCGCCTTGTCCCAGGCCGCGCCGAGCAGCTCGGCGAACCCCGCCCGGGCGGCCTCGGGGGCGTGGCCGCACCGCTGGCGGAGTCGGGCGGGCTCGAGGAACGCCTCGATCAGGGTCGAGCTGGCGTCGAGGCGGCCCCACATCCAGTCATTCGCCCGCCATCGAGCCGAGAGGAAGCCCCCGAAGCTGGCGAGCTGGTCGCCACAGAGCTTGTCCGACGGGCCGAGGGGCTCGTCGTCCATGGGCCGCGGCGGGAGGCCGACCCCGTCGGGACCGTCAGCGTGACCTGCGTCGTCGCCGCCAGCGCCCCGAGCGCCCTCGGCGGCCCCGGCGTGATCTGCGTGGTCGCCATCGGCACGGTCGGCGCGGTAAGTGTCGTCGGCGTGGTCGCCGTCGGCGCCCCCGGCGTGGTCGGTGTGGTCGGCGCTGTCGTCGAGGAACTCGCCCGTCGTCGCCTCGAGCCGCGACCCGCCGTCCGCGTCATGGCCCGTGCCGCCCGTCCCCCGCCGTGCCGCCAGCAGGGCGGTGAACTCGCCCTGGAGGGGCGTCCGGGCGCGGCCCGACAGGTAGACGAAGCGCACGTCGGTCCACGGCGCCACGCCGATGAGCCGCAGGGGCACGACGAGCGCCGTCGCCGTTGCCAGGGCGTGGCCCAGGGCGGCGGGCGGCGTGGCCTCGAGGAGGCGGAAGACCCGGGCGTGGGGGTCGGCGGCCTCGTCGTCGGGCCCTGGGCCCTCTGGCGACGAGGCGACCCGGGCCTGTACCGGCGGCGGACCTGACGCCGCCCGGGGCCGGCGACCACCCGCGCCCCGACGGGCACGGGGCGGCGCCTCCTCCGCGGCGCCCGCGTCGGCGGCCCCAGCGCCGGCCACCGCCGCGCCGGCGGGGGTGGCGGTGGGCTCGGCGTCGGCCACCCTGGCGCTCGGAGCCGGGCCGAGTCCCTGGGGCGCCAGCTCGCCCGCGGCCCGGGTGATCCTGGCCGAGCGACCTCGACGGCTCGCCGCGGCGGCCGAGGTGGCCACCTTGCGGAGCTGGG
>WHTX01000211.1 GCA_009377505.1 Acidimicrobiia bacterium | reverse complement strand
GTCCGGCCCGCAGCCGACGAGGTCACAGTTCGAGTCGAGGACGACGACGTGCCAGTCGCCAACCTCGTACGAGTACCAGGCCACGTCCGCCGGCCCGGCCCGGTCGCCGATGTTGGTGGTCATGGCGCGAGCGCGGCCGCCACCTCCCGCTCGGCGGCCGCCGGCTCGGTGAGGGGGAAGTGGCAGGCCACGAAGTGGCCCTCGGCGAGCGCCCGCAGCACGGGCTCCTCCTCGGCGCAGCGCTCGGCCGCCCGGGGGCAACGGGTGCGGAACCGGCAACCGGAGGGCGGGGCGATGGGCGAGGGCAGCTCGCCCTCCAGGCGGGGCGCGCCCCGCTGGGGGATGGTCGGGTCGGGCTCGGGGATGGAGCTGAGCAGCGCAGCGCTGTAGGGGTGCGCCGGCCGCTCGTAGATCTCGTCCGAGAGGGCCACCTCGCACACCTTGCCCAGGTACATCACCGCCACCCGGTCGCTCACGTTCTTCACCACCGCCAGGTCGTGGGCGATGAAGATGAGCGTCAGCCCGTAGCGTGCCTTGAGGTCTTCGAGCAGGTTGAGTACCTGGGCCTGCACGGACACGTCGAGGGAGGAGACGGGCTCGTCGCAGATGAGCAGGTGCGGGTCGAGCACCAGCGCCCGGGCGATGCAGATGCGCTGGCACTGGCCGCCGGAGAACTCGTGGGGCCGCTTTGGCATGGCGATGTCGGGGTCGAGGCCGACGGTGTCGAGCACCTCGCGCACCTTGGCGTCCGCCTCCCGGCGGAACCGCGGCCGGTCCCGGCGCACCTTGACGGTCCGGGGGATGGCGGCGATGGGCATGACCACGACGAGAACCAGCCACACGGCGGCCGTGGCGGCGAAGGCGGCCACGAAGGGCGCGGCGAGGGCGGCGGCAGGCACGGCCACGAAGGGCGTCACGTCGACGAGCTTCGAGAGCGCCTCGGCGATACCCGACAGCTCCTCCTCCGGCCCGGCGCTCTCCGCGGCGCGGGTGCCGACGACCCAGGTCAGCGCAGCGAGGATGAGCAGTGGCAGGGTCAGGCGCCCCCAGCGCCAGAGGTGGTACCACCAGCCGACCAGACGACGCGTGTAGGCCTCCCATGCCCGCGACACCGGCGAGTGGGGGAAGCTGTCGAGCCAGCGCACGGTCAGGGGCTCGGCCACAATGCCCGCCACCCGCCGGCGCGGGTTGAGCGACGAGATGGGGTCCTGGAAGATCATCTGCATCTGGGAACGTGCCGCCCGCAGGTCGACGCCGGTGGCCGTGGTGATGTCCTGGCCGTCGAGCAGCACGTGGCCCGACGTGGGCTTGGGGAGCTGCATGATGGCCCGGCCGGTGGTGCTCTTGCCGCAGCCCGACTCGCCCACCAGCCCGAGCGTCTCGCCGGGCCGCAGGTCGAGGGAGACGTCGCTCACGGCGTTGACCTTGAGGCCGGTGTTGCCCACGGGGAACTCGACGACGAGGTTCTCGACCCGTAGGAGCACCTCGTCGGGCCGCCTCAGGTGAGCGGTGCCGCTGCCGGCCATCAGGAGCCTCGTTCCATCAGACGTTGGACTCCTTCACCGCCAGGCGCTCGCGAATGCGGTCGCCCATGTAGTTCATCGAGAGCACGGTGAGGAAGATCATCATCGATGGGAACACCACGATGTGCGATGCACGGTCGATCTGGTCGCGGCCCTGGTTGATCATCACTCCCCAGCTCACCTCGTTCGGGTCGGACACGCCGACGAAGGCGAGCGCACCCTCGGCGACGATCAGGTTGGCCACCCCGATGAGGGCGAAGGCCCCCACCGTGGGTATGACGTTCGGCAGGATGTCCCGGATCATGACCCGCATGTTGCGCGTGCCCAGCGCCCGGGCCGAGAGCACGAACTCCCGCTCCCGGTAGGTGAGCACCAGCGCCCGGACGATGCGGGCCACGCTCGGGACGGCGAGGATCGTCAGTGCCATGATGAGGTTCTTGGTCTCCGTCCCCAGGAAAGCGCCGATGGCGATGAGCAGCACGAGGGGCGGGAAGGCGAGCATCACGTCGAGGGCGCCGGTGATGGTGGTCTCGATCCGGTTCCGGTAGTAGCCGGCGACGAGGCCGAACGTGCCGCCGATGACGAGTGCGCCGGCGTAGGCGAAGACGCCGACGGCCAGGGACTTGCGCGCCCCGTAGACACAGCGGGAGAAGATGTCCTTGCCGATGTTGTCCCCGCCGAACCAGTGGTCGAGGGAAGGCCCCTCGCGGGACAGGCCCCGGAAGGTCTCGTTGGGGTCGGCGATGGGCAGCCAGGCGGCGAAGAGCGCACCGAAGAGGAGCAGGCCGAGCCACGTCGCCGCCAGCCAGAACCCGAGGCCCCAGCGCTTCCGGACGTACTTGGGGTCCTCGGGCGCTTCGGTGAGCGGCTCGAGGTCCGGCCCGAGGCGGTCGACGGGCGGGGACGCCCCCGGGGCGGCCTCGAGGACCGAGAGGGACACGTCCTCGGCCGAGTCGTTGACGGTTCGCGTGCTCCTAGGCGATGGCTCGGGCATGGCGCACCCTCGGGTCGAGAACGGCGTAGAGGAGGTCGACGACGAAGTTGGCGAACACGTAGCCGACGGCGACGACGACCACCGCGCCCTGGATGATGAGGTAGTCGCGCTGGAAGACGGCGGTGGCGATCTGGGTGCCGAGGCCGGGCAGCGTGAAGATGGTCTCGATGATGAGACCGGTGCCGATCAGGAAGCCGATGTTTATGCCCAGGACGGTGAGCAGGGCGAAGCTCGACGGGCGCAGGGCGTGCACGAAGAGGATCCGCTTGTTGGAGAGACCTTTCGCCTTGGCCACGTTGATGAACTCCTCCTTCAAGGTGGCCAACATGTCGGTGCGCAGCAGACGGGTGTACACGGCGACCTGGGTCATGGACAGCGAGATCACCGGCAGCACCATGTGCTTGAAGTGCAGCACCGGGCTCTCGCCGAACGGCACGTAGCGGGCGGCCGGTAACCAGGTGAAGAAGCCGACCGAGAACACGATGATCAGTAGCGGGGCCAACACGTACCCGGGCATCGACAGGAAGAACGACGACGCCACCGAGATACCCCGGTCCAGCCTCGACTCCGCCTTCCACGCCGAGAGGACGCCGAGCGGTATGGACAGGGCCAGGGCCAGCACCTGGGCGTAGGCCACGAGCTGCAGCGACACCGGCAGCGCCTTGCCGATGGCGTCGGCGACGGGCTGGTTCTGGAACGGCGACACGCCGAGGTCGCCGGTGGCGGCGTTGCCCAGCCAGCGGAAGTAGCGGCTGAGGAGGGGGTCGTCGAGGTGGAGCCGCTCGTGCAGCTCTGCGACGCCCTCGGGGGTCGCGCCCGGCCCGAGGAGGAGCACCGCCGGGTCACCGGGCAGCAGGCTCGTCAGGTAGAAGGTGAAGAAGGTGACAGCGAAGAGGATCGGGACCAGGGCGATGAGCTTGCGCCAGACGTAGGTCCCGTTCGACTTCGCCGCCGCCCCCACGCCGATGGCCAGCGAGCCCGCGAGCACGAGCACCAGCGGCAGGTCGAAGATCGGCCCGGCGAGCAGCAGGCACACGATCACGACGAGGGCGACCGCCCCCGAATGGTTGCGAAGGAACCCCACGCCACATCCCCCTTCCGGGTGGCCGCTTCCCCCCCGGTTCGCGGCCACCGCGCGGTTCGAATCGACGCTGACTAGAGCTGGCTGACGCTGACGAGCTTGGCACGCGACAGCGGCCCACGAGCCGGCGTGCCGGCGGCCTCGGGGCCCCGGTACGGGAGGCGGTCGGCCGCCTCCCGCACCGGGACGGACGTTGCGATGTTCGGACGGCTCTCAGGACGAGCAGTTGCCCCCTTCGCACCAGACCTGGGCCAGGTGGTGCTTGCCGGCGGTGATGGGGACGACCGGCCCGCCTCCGTCGGCCCCCTCGGGCAGCGGCAGGTCGGTGAGGTTGCGCACGGCCGGGCCCGCGGCCACGGTCCACAGCGTCCACCAGCCCCACAGGTTGTAGACCTGCTCGCCGAAGCGCGTGTTGATGGCCTGCGCCGCCGCCTTGCGGTCCTCGACGTCGGGGCTCGTGCGCATGGCCATGAGCGCCTCGTCGATCTCGGGGTCCGTGAAGCGGTTGAAGTTCAGGGCCTGGGTGCCGATGGGCGACGCCGTGGCCGAGGTCCACCAGTAGAAGAGCTCGTTGGGGTCGACGGCGCCGAAGTTGCGCCAGGCGAAGGCCTCGTAGTCTCCGACGAGGGCGAGGCCGATGTACTGGCCGGCCTCGACAGGGCTCACCTCGGTCCGCACCCGGTCACCGAAGAGCTCCTTCCACATGGCGATGACGAGCTGGTTCGTCTCCACGTTGAAGGGGTCGTTGGTGGTGTCGAAGGTGAACTCGATGTGGTCGGTGCCGAGCTCTTCGAGACAGGTGGTCATCTCCTCCTCGGCGAGGGCGGGGTCGTACTCGGGGTAGCCGGTGTCCTCCGTGTAGCCGAGCGAGCCCGGCGGGAAGGGCCCGTTGGCCACCTCGGTGAGGCCGGCTTCGCGCTCCTCCACGAGGCGCTCGCCGTCCCGGGCGTGGGCCAGCGCCCGTCGGCAGTGGACGTTGAGCAGGGGCGAGTCGGCGTTGGCGCCCGTCGGGTCCATGGTGCCGTCCTTGCCGCTGAGGGCGGCGTAGGCCGGGTTCGTGCCCTGGGCCACGTTGAGCATGGTGTGGCTGGTCTCGCCGAATGCGTTGGCTCGGAGCAGGAAGAAGTCGCCGTCCTCCTCGAGGGCCTTGCTCTCGTCGCTGTTGGCGGTGTGGATGACGTTGAACTGGCCCGAGCGCAGGCCGTTGGAGCGGCTCTGGATGTCCACGGCCACCACGAACTCGATCTCGTCGAGGTGGGGCAGGCCCTCGTCGGCCCGCCAGTACTCCTCGTTCCTCACGGCGACGAAGCTGTTGCCGTTGCCCGGCGTGTAGCTCTGGAACTCGAAGGCGCCGAGGCCCACCGGTGCGGCTTGGTCGCCCGTCGGCGGGCCCACTCGCGTGGGGTCGAGCTCGCGCAGCGGGTTGGACTCGAGCGTGCGCATCCACGTCGGCGAGAACATCAGCCCGCACACCTCGTCGCGCATGAGGAACGGCAGCGCCACGTCGGGCATCTTCAGGGTGATGGTCGCCGTCTGGCCCGAGGCCGTGATGCTGGCGATGTGGGCCAGCGCCGGCCCGGTGAGCGTCGAGAAGCGGCAGACGTCGAGGTTGTAGCGGATGGCCTCGCCGTCGAAGGGCGTGCCGTCGTGGAAGGTGATGCCCGGCCGCGCCGTGAAGGTCCAGCTCGTGTAGTCCGCAGAGGGCTCGGCCGACTCGAGCAGGAAGGGCTGGGCCTCGGCGTCGCCGCCCTCCGCCTGGGTGGGCACGAACAGCGGGTCGCTGATGGCCCGGAAGATCTCCCGGCACGACGTCGCGCACGAGGTGGCGTAGTGGGCCCACGGGTTCGCCGAGTCCTGCTCGATGCCGTAGACGAGCTTGCCCCCGTCCACCGCCTGGTCGTTGCCCTCCCGGTCGTCGCGGGTGGGCACACCCGTGTCCTCCCCCTCGCCACTGGTCGTGGCGCTGCTGTCCTCGCCCGAGGACCCCTCGTCCCCGTCGTCGTCGCTGCCGCACGCGGCGGCGACGAGGGCGAACGACACCAACAAGCCGACCACCCCGATCCACGGTGCAGACCTACGTCGACGCACGTCTCCCCCCTCTTCCCCGGTCTCGTTCGGCTGGCGCCCCCGCGCCAGCGACGCCATTAGTAGCACTCAATGTGTCTGGCGTCACAGCAGGGTACGCATGAGGTGCGCCTCCGGTTCCCGAAAGCGGTTGGGCTGGCCACACGGGCCCCGCTGCCGCCCCCGCTCGGTGCTCGACGAGGCCACAGGAGGGGACGACCGCGGCGAATCCGGGTACTACTCCCGGGCCCCCTGGTCCCCTCCCGCTCCTGAGGCCATGTCGTACCTGCTCACCCGACTCTCGAGGCTCGCCCCACGCTCGTGCGGCGCAACTCCTCGCACCGTATGCGTCGACGATCTCCGCCCCCGTGCCCTGGGCGAACCTCGCGCCACGAGTCGTTTGACACCCTGCCAACGGACGAATACGGTAACTGCCGTCGTGTGTCTTGCGTCACATTTAGACAACGGCCCCGTCGCTCCGGCGTCGCGGCCCGGGTCGCCCCGTGGGGGAGGTTGAGGTGGCGAAGAGGGTAGGCAGCGCCCCGGAGCACGGGGTGAGCCGGGAGCGGGGCCGTGCCCTCCTCGACGTGCGCGACCTCGGGACCACCTTCAACACGCCGCGGGGGGCGGTCAAGGCGGTGGACGGCGTCTCGCTCGGCCTCGCCCAGGGACGCACGATCGGCCTTGTCGGTGAGTCGGGCTGCGGCAAGAGCGTGCTCAGTCGCTCGATCATGCGCCTGCTCCCCAGGCGGAACGTCCTGAGCCGGGGCGAGGTGCTCTACGAGGGCACCGAGCTGACCGCGCTCTCCGAGTCCCAGATGCGCCGCTACTGGGGCACCGAGATGGCCATGGTCTTCCAGGACCCCATGACCTCGCTCAACCCGGTCATGAAGATCGGCCGCCAGCTCACCGAGGGCCTCCGCCAGCACCTCAAGCTGTCCCGCTCGGCGGCGAAAGACAAGGCGCTCGAGCTTCTCGGCGACGTCGGCATCCCCGAGCCCGCCCGGCGCCTCGACGAGTACCCCCACCAGCTCTCGGGCGGGATGCGCCAGCGCGTCACGATCGCCATCGCCCTGTCGTGCGGGCCCCGCCTGCTCTTCGCTGACGAGGCCACCACGGCCCTCGACGTGACCGTGCAGGCCCAGATCCTCGACCTACTCCAGGCCCAGCAGGACGCCCGCCACATGGCCATGGTGCTCGTCACGCACGACCTCGGCGTCGTGGCCGGTCGCACCGACGAGATCGCGGTCATGTACGCGGGCAAGATCGTGGAGCGGGCACCGACACGAGTGCTCTTCGCCGACATGAAGATGCCCTACACCGAGGCGCTGCTGCGCTCGATCCCCCGGCTCGAGAACCGCAGCCACACCCGGTTGCAGGCCATCGGCGGGCGGCCGCCCGACCTGGTGCGACCGCCCAAGGGTTGCCGCTTCGCCATGCGTTGCCCCTACGCCCAGGAACGGTGCGAGGTCGAGGAGCCGCCGCTGCGGGACGCGGTGGCGCCAGGGCACAGCTACGCCTGCTGGTACCCCGTGGGGACGCCGGAGAACAGCGAGGCGCTCGAGGTCAACCTCCGCCGGGGCCGGGCCCAGGCGCAGGTCGTGATAGCCGGGGCGGGAGCAGGCGCACCGGCTGGTTGAGCCGATGGGCCAGGAGAGGGGGGATCGAATGACGACGCGCAGGCAAGGGGTTCGAACCAGGCTCACGCCAGACCAGCGGCGTGCGGCGATCATCCAGGCGGCCGTGCGGGTCTTCGAGGGGCGCGACCCCGCCGCGGTCACCTTCGAGGAGATCGCCGTCGAGGCCGGGGTCTCGCGGGCGCTCGTCTACAACTACTTCGGGGACCGCGGCGGGCTGATGGCCGCCGTTTACGAGCAGCTCCTCGTGGAGCTCGACGAGGAGCTGAGCGTGGCCCTCGTCGGCCCGCTCCCGCCACGAGAGCGGGTGCGAGACGCAGTGGAGCGCTACGTGGCCTTCGCCCGGGCGCACGCCCGTGGTTGGCAGACGCTTGCCATGCTGGCCGCCACCCGCCACCCGGCTGTTCAGCGGGCGCGCCGTGAGCGCTACGAGCGCCTGGCCGTGGTTTGGGGCTCCTCGGCCGAGGCGCGCGTGGTGGTCACCGGGCTCATGGGCCTCCTCGAGGCGGTGACCCTCGACTGGCTGGCCGAGCCCGCGGTGGAGCTGGCCCGCCTCGTGGACCTGGCCGACGACCTGGCCTGGTCCGGGGTCGAGCACCTGGTGGACGAGGGCATCGTGGCCCCGGGGTCCGGCGCCGAGCCAGCCGCCCCGACGGACGCGGCCCAGCCCGCTGCGGCGGTCTCGCCAGCGCTCGGCGGCCTCTGAGCTAGGGCCGTGCCCACCATCGCCAACGATGGTGGACATGGCACTGGCCCGCTCTGCGCCTCGGGCGCATCGCGACGCACCCGGCGGGCGAGCTGATCGAGGCCCCGATCGAGGGTGGTCGGGGAAGGGACTACGGTCGGTCGGCGTGGAGCCCAACATCGCTGCCACCACGAGGCCGTGGCCGCGGTCGCGGCCGAACGTGACTGCCTCGTCTTCCGCGACCGCCGGCTGAGCTGGGCCGAGTTCACCGAGCGCAGCCGTCGCCTGGCCAACGTCGTGCTCGGCGCCGGCCTCGGCGCCCGGCGACCCTTGACCGAGCCGGCCGGCTGGGAGTCGGGCCAGGACCACCTGGCCCTCTACCTGCTCAACGGCAGCGAGTACCTCGAGGCGATGATCGGCGCGTTCAAGGCCAGGGTGGCCCCGGTCAACATCAACTACCGCTATGTGGCCGAGGAGCTCGGCTACGTGCTGCGCGACGCCAGCGTGCGGGGGATCGTCGTGCACTCGCGTTTCACGCCCACCCTGGCCGAGGTGCTCGGCGACCTCGACGACGTCTGGCTGGTGCTGCAGGTGCCCGACGAGAGCGGCCTGCCGCTCATGGAGGGGGCCTGCTGGTACGACGAGGCGCTCGCGTCGGCGACGACGGAGCTGCCCGCCGGCCTGGCCGAGGCCTGGTCGGGGGACGACCTCTACATCCTCTACACGGGCGGGACCACCGGCATGCCCAAGGGCGTGCTCTGGCGCCAGGCCGACTTCCTCGTGGCTGCCCTGGGGGTGAGGCGTCGAGGCGGGGGCGACTGGGGCTCCTACGAGGAGCTGGCCGAAGGGGCGCGCCGGGGCACGCTGCCCTGCGCGCCGTTCATGCACGGGGCCGCCCACTGGAACGCCCTGTCCGCGTGGGCCTCGGGGGGCACGGTGGTGGTGCAGTCCGTCGTCGACCGCCTCGACGCGGCCGACGTGTGGCAGACGTGCGAGCGCGAGCAGGTCACGGCCCTCCAGATCGTGGGCGACGCCTTCGCTCGGCCCCTGCTCGACGAGCTGCGAACCGGCCGGTACGAGCTCGGCCGCTTGCGCCACCTGCTGACGGGCGGGGCAGTGCTCTCCCCCGCCAGCAAGGCAGCCTTCGTGGAGTTGCTCCCCGGGGTCACCGTCGTCGACGTCCTCGGCTCCTCGGAGGCGGGGCGCCAGGCCATGCAGCAGGGCACAGGCTCGGGCTTCGTGCCCGACGCGCGCAGCGCCGTGCTCTCCGAGGGCCTCGACCGGCTGCTCGGGCCCGCGGACGACGAAGTCGGCTGGC
>WHTX01000210.1 GCA_009377505.1 Acidimicrobiia bacterium | reverse complement strand
GGGGTGTTCGTGGGCTATCGGGGCTACGACGCCCGTGACGTCGAGCCGGCGTTCCCCTTCGGCTTCGGCCTCTCCTACACGACCTTCGCCTTCGGGCCGTTGGTGCTCGAGTCGGTGGAGCTCGGCCCGGGTGGGCCCAGGGTCGTGGCCAGCGTGGCCCTCACCAACACCGGCGAGCGGGAGGGCAGCGAGGTCGTGCAGCTCTACGTGGCCGACGTCGCCGCCTCGGTGGCACGCCCGCCCAAGGAGTTGGCCGGCTTCCGCAAGCTGCGGTTGGGGCCGGGGGAGACCGCCTCGGCGCGCTTCGAGCTGGGGCCCCGGGCGTTCGCCTTCTGGGACGAGGTGCGTGGGGACTGGTCGGTCGAGTCGGGTCGCTTCGAGCTGCTGGCCGGGTCGTCCTCCCGCCACCTGCCCTCGACGGCCGCCTTCGTGGTGTAGCGGGGCGCCCGCGACGCCGACCCGGGGCGCCGCAGCGCGGGGCGGGCCGGCGACAGGTGCCACCGGCGCCGCCGCCATCGGGCGAAGGCGCTCCCGGCGGCGGGCTGCAAACGGGGCAAGGACGCCGTTCAGCGCACCTTGTCGCTGTCCTGGGCGTCGCTGCTCGGGGCGTTGTCCTCGGCGGCGTCGCTGTACTTGAGGCGGTGCAACTGGCGGGCCTGGGCCGACCACTCCTCGCGCTTGATGCGGCCGAGGAACTCCTCGAGGCGACCGTCGGGGGCGTTGTCGGCGCACAGCTCGGCGACCTGGTGATAGGTGGTGATGCCGGCCTCGTGCAGCATGGCCTCGAGCACCCGGCCGACGCCCTCGATCATGCGCAGGTCGTCCGGCTCGGGGGCCGGTCCTCCCGCGGCGGATTCGAGGGAGGCCACCTTGTGCTGCAACTCGGTGAGGGTGGCGTCCCGGGCGTCGAGGCGGGCCCGCTGGGCGACCACGTCGGCCTCGGCGTCACGTGCCCGCGCCTGGGCCAGCTCGAGCTCGGCCGCCCGCACCGCTGCCCGTTCGGCCTCGGCCTGGGCCGCCGCGTCGTGCGCCGCCTTCTCCTGCGCCCGGGCCGAGCGCTCCTCGGCCAGGGCGGCTTCCAGCGTGTCGCGCTCGTGCAGCAGGCCGGCGGCCTCGGCCGTCAGCGCCTCGCCACGACCCTGGCTGGCGGCCAGCTCGGCGTGCAGCCGGCTGCTCTCCTGGCCGGCGACGTCGAGGAGGGCGTCGAGCTCGGCCGTGCGGCCTTGGAGCCGTTGCACCTCGAGGTCGAGCAGTTGGGCACGGGTCCCGTCGCGCTGGCGCGCCTCCCTACGGTGCCGTAGGGCCCAACCGAGAGCCGTCCCGACGAGGAGGCCCAGCACGCCGAACACGAGCGTCATCCCGTCCACCGACCGCGAGGCTACCGCGCCGGTGCCGTGATCAGGGGGAACGGTCGGCGGCGCCCGGGGCCAGGCCGAGCTCGTGGCGGAGTTGGCCGAGCACGAGCTCGTCGGTGGGGAAGGCGATCGGGCCGGGCAGGTCGTCGAGGGCGTGGAAGCCGACGGCGTCGACGTCGTCCCCGGGGCGTAGCTCGCCGCCCGTCACCCGGCCCCGGAACCAGATGCCCACCGTGTGCTGGCCCTGGTCGTGGAAGTTGGAGTGGACGGCGAAGACCTCGCCCACGTCCACGGCGAGACCGGTCTCCTCCTCGAGCTCGCGCGCCGCGGCGACTCGCACGTCCTCGTCCCACTCGACGTAGCCGCAGGGGATGCACCAGCTGCCGGCGTAGCTGCGCGAACGCCGGGCGAGGAGCAACCGAGCTTCCTCGACCAGCACGACGGCCACGCCGACGGCTGGGTTGTGGAACACGGCGCGACCGCAGTCCCGGCAATGGGGGCGCAGGCGGTCGCCCCGGGGGCGGGCCTCGAGGGAGCCCCCGCAGGCGGGGCAGTGGTGGAAGCCCGGCGGGCCGGCGACAGTTCTCATGCGCTGCGGTCCTCCGCTCCGCTTCGGTCCTCGCTGGTCCTCATGCCGACGCGGGCTCGATGCCCGGGGACGGGGGCGGAGGTGGTGACGAGGTCGTCGGCGGAGCGGGAGCAGCCGGGGCGGCCGGTGCGGCGGGGCCGGGCTTGGAGACGAGGGCGGCGAGGGCGGCGAGCACGACGCCCATGCCCACGAACTGCAGCGCGTCGACGGGCTCGTCGATGAAGGCCCAGGCCATCAACGTGGCGGTGACGGGGATGGCCAGGCTCAAGGTCGAGGCCAGCCAGACGGGTATGCGGGTCAGGGACCAGTTCATGAGGCCGTGGCCGGCGAGGCCGGGCACCACGGCCAGCATCACCAGCCAGAACCAGTCCCCGGCCACGGGGAGGGAGAGGTCCTGGCCGGAGACGAGGGCGATGGGCGTGACGAAGAGCGTGGCCCACAACGCGGTGGCCGCCGTGTACTCGAGGGAGGAGACCTTGGCCTGGGTGCGCTTGGAGAAGATGAAGTAGGCGGTCCAGGCGAACAGGGCGCAGACGGCGAGCAGGTCGCCGGCCGGGTTGGCGTCGGGCAGCCCGCTCGAGCCGAACATGACGAGGGCGACGCCACCGATGGCCAGCGCGGCGAGGCCGACCTCCCGGCGGTTGACGCGCTCCCCGAAGAGCGGGCCGGCCAGGGCGAGCATCAAGACCGGCTGCAACGCCCCGATGACGGTGGCGTTGGCCATCGTCGTCATCTTCACCGCCGAGAAGAACAGCACGAGGTCGAGCCCGAACCCGATGCCACCGAGTGCGGACACCCGCATGGTGGCGAGGGTCAGCCGACCGCCCCGCAGCATCAGGACGGCGATGACCAGTGCCGCGTACATCCACATGCGGTAGAGCACGATGGCCAGGCTGCCCATGTCGAGGCCCTTGGCGATGACCCCCGACCCGGCCCAGGCGGCCATGGCGCCCACGCCGGCCGCGATGCCGGCCACGTCGGCCCTGGCGTGGCCACCGGCCCCCGGCAGCGCGGCCGGTCCCCCAGACTTGACGTCCACGTCGGGAGTGTAGGTGGTGGGTGGTCCGGGCGGCAGGGGCGCGGCGGGGTCACGGCCCTAGCCTGCGGACCGTGACCACCGAGTCCGACCTGGCCCGCGCCGCGGACGTGATCAGGCGCGGCGGGCTCGTGGGGATCCCTACCGAGACCGTCTACGGCCTGGCCGCGGACGCCACCGACCCGGTGGCCGTGCGACGGGTCTTCACCGCCAAGGGGCGGCCTTCCGGCCACCCGCTCATCGTGCACCTGGCGCACGCGGCCGAGCTGCCCGCGTGGGCGCTCGACGTACCCGATTCCGCCCTGCGGCTGGCGGCGGCATGCTGGCCCGGCCCCTTGACGCTGGTCCTGCGACGGGGGCCGGGGATCGCTCCCGAGGCCACTGGTGGGCGGGCCACGGTGGGGCTGCGGTTGCCCGACCACCCCATCGCCCGGCGCCTGATCGAGCTCGCCGGCGTGCCTCTCGCCGCCCCGTCGGCGAACCGGTTCGGCCGGGTGAGCCCGACGTGCGCACAGGACGTGCGCGCCGAGCTCGGCGCGCACGTCGACCTCGTGCTCGACGGGGGTCCGTGCGCCGTGGGCGTGGAGTCGACCATCGTCGACCTGGTCGGGGAGCGGCCCTTGCTGTTGCGCCCTGGCGGCGTGCCCGTCGAACTGGTGGAGGAGGTGCTGGGGGGCGCGGTGGAGGTGCGCGACGTGGGCCCCGCCCGGGCCTCGGGCATGTTGGCGTCGCACTACGCGCCCGGAGTGGCCGTCGAGCTGGTGGCCGCGGGCGAGGTGGCGGGGCGGGCCGCGGCGCTGCTGGGCGCAGGGCGGCGGGTGGCGGTGCTCGCCCCGCCCGGCCACCCCGTGCCCAGAGGAGCCCTGGTCCTCGAGCCCCCAGCGACCGTGGGGGACTATGCCCGCTCGCTCTACCGCCGGCTGCACGAAGCCGACGAGGCCGGCGTCGACGTGCTCGTCGCCGCCGCGCCCCCGCCCGAAGGCCTGGGCCTCGCCGTCCTCGACCGCCTCCGCCGCGCCGCCGCGCCGCGTGACTAGAGAGGACCTTCGCGCTCAGGACCTGGCGCCTCCGTCGGGGCCGGCCCGCCGCCCAACAGATAGGGGATCCTCGCGCTGTCCTTGGACGTTGCTCCGGTGACGAAATGCCACCGGGCCGGCCCGGCCCGGCCCGCGCATCGCGCCAGGCACGCCGTCCCCACGTGCATTTCACCACCGGAGAAATGCGCATGACCGCGGAGCGGAGCACCCCCGTCAGGAGGGCTCCACCCGGCTCCATCGAACTTCCTTCACGCCCCCGCCGATGTGGGACGAGGTGGCCGGCGCCCGGCGCCGGCCACCTCGGTCAGCGCCCTACGGCGTAGCCGGCCATGCCGCGGGGGTTGGCGCCCGCCCGCAGCACGGCGCGACCCTCCTCGTCCACTTCGCGGGCCACGGCGGACAGCCGGCCCTCGGACCAGGCAGGGCCCACGACCACGTCGTGGCCGCGCGCTCCCAGCTCGTCGACCACGTCCTCCCCGAAGCGGTCCTCGATGACCACCCGTCCAGGCTTGGCGTCCCTCGGCCAGAAGGACGAGGGCATGTGCTCGCTGTGGAAGCTCGGGGCGTCGATGGCCTCCTGGAGGTTCATCCCGCCGTGCACGAGCCGCAACAGGAAGCTGACCTGCCACTGGTCCTGCCCGTCACCGCCCGGCGTGCCGTAGGCCATCCACGGGCGCCCGTCCCGGCGGGCCAGGCTCGGCGTCAGCGTCGTGCGCGGCCGCTTGCCGGGGGCCAGGGTGCTGGGGTGGCCCTCCTCCAGCCAGAACATCTGCGCCCGGGTGCCGAGGGGGAAGCCCAGGCCGTCCACCACCGGTGAGGCCTGGAGCCAGCCGCCCGACGGCGTGGCCGAGACGAGGTTGCCCCAGCGGTCGGCCACGTCGAGGTGCACGGTGTCCCCGGTCGGCGGGCCCACCCGCGGGCCACTGGCCATGGCGGCCGTCGGCTCGACGGGTGCCCCGCCCCGCAGCCGTGCCCCTCGGGCCACGGCCGCGGCGTAGTCCACCGGCCCGCCGTGGCCATCGAGCCGCCCGGGCACCAGCTCCAGCGAAGCCCGATCGTCGATCAGCCGGCGGCGCTCGTCGTTGTAGGCCGGCGAGAGCAGCACGTCGAGGGGGACGGCCACGTGGGCCGGGTCGCCGTAGAAGGCCTCGCGGTCGGCGTAGGCCAACTTGGTGGCCTCGGTGACGAGGTGGACGAAGGGGGCGGAGGTGGCGGGCACGTCGTCGAGGTCGAAACCGGCCAGCAGGGCCAGCACCTGCAGGGCCACAGGGCCCTGCGACCACGGGCCGCACTTGGCCACCTCGACCCCGTGGTAGTCAAAGGTCACGGGCGCCTCGTAGCCCGGCCGCCACCCGGCCAGGTCCTGCCCGCGGAGGACGCCGGCGTAGTGGCCGCCGGCTCCGTCGGCCACGGCGACGCGAGCGAAGCGGTCGATCGCCTCGGCCACGAAGCCCTCGCCCCACTGGCGCAGGGCAGCGTCGAGTTGCGCCTCCCGGTCCGGCCCTGCCGCCTCGGCCTCCTCCACGAGCCGGCGCCAGGTGGCGGCCAGGACCGGGTTGGGCAGCAGGCTGCCCGCCGCCGGCGCTTCGCCGCCGACCAGCCACGTCGCCGCCGACGTAGGCCAATGCCGCAGGAACCGCCGCTGGCCGGCGGCGATCGTGGAGCTCACGTCACGATGGAGAGGCACCCCGGCCTCCGCGTAGCCGACGGCAGCCTCGAGCACGTCGCGCAGGGGCCAGGTGCCGCGGTCGCGCAGCAACGTCAGCCATGCCGGGACGGCGCCGGGCACGACGGCGGCCAGGAGCCCGGAGCTGGGGACGAGGTCGAGCCCCTCGCCGCGGTAGTGCGCCAGCGTCGCCCCCGCCGGAGCCGGTCCCTGGCCGCAGAGCACGGTGACCTCGCCCTGTGGCCCCGACAGCAGGATGGGCACGTCGCCACCGGGCCCGCACATGTGGGGCTCGGCGACGTGGAGCACGAACCCCATGGCCACGGCGGCGTCGAAGGCGTTGCCGCCCCGCTCGAGCACGCCCATCCCCACCGAGGAGGCCAGCCAGTGGGTGCTCGCCACCATGCCGAACGTGCCCGTGAGCTCCGGCCGAGTCGTGAACATCGGCCCAGCCTCGCACACCGCGCCGCGGGGCGGTCCGGGCACCGAGCGCGCCCGGGCGTTCACAGATGTGAAACGATCCGGAAACGCGCCCCGCCTAGGTTCCGCCGGCGATGGATGTCGAGCTCATCCGCTGGCCGTCGCAGCGCGAACGTCGCGAACGGTTGCTCGCCGCGGGCCGTCCCCGGCTCCTCCTCGTCGAGGCGGACGCCCCCGCCCCGGTGGTCACCGACCTCGCCGAGGACTGGGTGCGGCTCCCCGCCGAGCGAGCCGACCTGCAGGCCCGGGCGGAGAGCCTCCTCGCCCGCCTCGCCGGCCTCGATCTCACGCTCCCCCGCATCGACGAGTGGGGGGTGGTGCGCTACGGCGGTGGGCACGTCACGCTCCCCCCGCTCGAAGCTCGGCTAGCGTCCCTGCTCGTCGCCCAGTTCCGTTGCGTGACGACTCGTGACCAGCTGATGCGAGCCGGTTGGCCGGGGGAGGACCCGGGCCGCAACCCGCTCGACGTCCACATCTTGCGGCTTCGCCGCCGTGTCGGGCCGCTCGGTCTGCGTGTGCGGACCGTGCGCTCGCGGGGCTACCTCCTCGAGGGAGAGACAGGTTCGCGAAAGGTTGCCGTCCCCGATAGGTAACAACGTGCACACGGAGGGGAAACGAGCCTCCTGAAAGGTAGAGGTCATGTTGCAGTTGGTCACCGCCATCGTGAAGCCCCACATGCTCGAGCCGGTCAAGGATGCCCTGCGGGAGGCGGGCGTCCAAGGCCTCACCGTCACCGAGGTCAAGGGGTTCGGCCGCCAGGGCGGCCACACCGAGACCTATCGGGGGGCCGAGTACCGCATCGACTTCGTCCCCAAGGTCAAGATCGAGGTCCTCGCCGAGCTCGGCGAGTCGGCGAAGATCGTCGAGGTCATCTCCGTCGCGGCTCGCACGGGCAAGATCGGGGACGGCAAGATCTGGGTGTCTGTCGTCGACCAGGCCGTCCGCGTCCGTACGGGCGAGCTCGGCGCCGACGCGCTCTGACCGGGGCGGGGGCCGGACGGGCGGGGCCCGCCCTCAGCGCGGGTCGATCCCCTCGCTCGTGTAGGTGACGGACGGGTCCCACAACAGGAAGCTGCCGACGCCCACCGACGCCGCCGCCTCGATCTGGGCCCGCACCTGGTCGGCGCCGTAGTCGTTGCCGAGGCTGAAGTCCTGCAGCCAGGGCACGATCGCCACCCCGCTGCCGGCGAGCACCCGCACGAAGTCGGCCACCGAGGCGGCCACGATCTCGTAGGGCTGGCCGTCTGGGTCCTCGACGCCGTACTCCCCCGCTCTCCAGTGCGACGGGTAGACCATCGGGGCGACGTAGTCGAGGTGGTGCCCCATCAGCACCACGTCCTGGGCCACGTCGGCAGGCCGGGAGGCGGCGACCCCGAAGACCGAGGCGCCCTGGAAGACCCCTCGCTGGCGCAGCGGGCCGTGCCCCTCGACCAGCAGCTCGACGACGGCGGCCTCGACCGTCCCCGTCAGCCCCGGGAACACCATCTGGTCGAGCGCGCCCTCCGGCCGGCGGATGTAGTCCCAGAGGATGTCGTCGACCCCGGCATCGGCGGCTTCGAGGGCGAGGTCGAGGTTGTAGCGGCGCACTTCGGGGTGCGCTGGGTTCGTGAAGCCCCCGTCGGCCTCGAGGGGCTCGCCGGTGGGGCCCTGCACGACCCAGTCCCGCCAGCCCCGGGACCAGGCGGCGTGGGCGAGGACGGGGTCGCGGTAGGCCACGATGCGCCCGACCACGCGCACGCCCCGGTCGTGCAGCTCGGCCACGGCCTCGTGGAGGTCGAAGTAGCGCTCGACGGCGCCGATCTCGTGCGCCAATCCGACGGCGGTGTCGTAGTTGACGACGCCGGACTCGTCCTTGAGGTCGAGCTCGACGACGTTGACGCGGCCCTCGTCGACGAGGTCGAGGACGCCGTGGCGCAGCGGGCCGTAGCTCCACGCCGCGCCGGTCACGTGCACGCCGGCTGACGGCGGGTAGGCGACCGGCACCCGCACGGGCGCGGCCGCGGCGTTGCCGGCGGCGTCGGTCACCACCAGCCCGGCCAGGCCGGCCGGGGGGTGGGGCAGGGCCAGCTCGAAGCGGCCGTCGGGCGCGACGCTGGCCTGCAGGTCGCCGAAGCGGACCACCGCCCCGGGCTCGGTGCGCCCGGCGACGACCACGGGCGTGTCGATGGCGACGGGCGCCGGGGCCGCGGTGACCTCGACGACGGGGGGCTGGCGGTCCACGGTGAAGGACACGGTCTTCGACGCCTCGCCCAGGGGCCCCCACCGGGGCACCACGACGGTGAGGCGGTGCGGCCCCTCGGGGAGGCCGGGGGGCACCGGCCAGACCAGCTCGTCGCCCTGCCGGCTGGCCTGGCCCCCCACGGGCTGGCCGTCGAGGAGGAGCGTGGCGCCCTGTACGCGGTCGGCGGGTGAGGCGGTGACCCGCACCGCGGTCGCCTGGGCGGTCACGTCGGAGACCACGGCGCCGTCCTCGAGGCCCACCAGCTCGGTGGAGAGGGCCAGCTCGCCCCGCACGAACCAGGCGGCGAGGACGAGCGTGGTCACGGTGGCGAGCCCCAGTACGACCCCGGTGCGGCTGGAGCGCCGCCGGCGCGGCGCGTCGGCCCAACGGAGCGCGCCGGCACTGGTCGCGCCGCCCCACCGCGACGCCGGCAACGGGCGTCGCTGCGGGCCGAGGCGGCCGGGTGGAGCGTGGCGTGCCTGCGGGCCAGGTGCGCCCGGGCCGCGCGGCCGGCGCGGGCCGCGCGAGCGCCCGGACCCTCCGCCCTGGTCACTCCACATGGCACCAGTGTCTCATTCCGTGGGCGGAGTTCACCCGCGGCGGTGGGAACGCCCCTCTCAGAGTTGGCCGGCCTCGCCGGCGGCCGCGAGCTGCGCGATCCGTCGGCGGGCGTGCTCGAGGTCGCCAGGGTAGGTGACACCGAGCCACGTGGCGTCGGTACGCCGCACCCGCACGTCGACGAGGCCCTCCTCGATGAGCTCGGCGATCACCGAGGGCAGCTGGAACTCTGCCCGCGGGTCGGCGCGGTGGGCGTGGGCGAAGCGCGCGAAGCGCTCTTCGAGGTGGGCGAAGAGGGAGGGGTGCAGGCCCCACAGGTTCAGGGACACGGGCGTGTCCTCGGGGAACGTGGCGCTCTCCGGCCGCCCGCCGCTGTCGCCGTC
>WHTX01000209.1 GCA_009377505.1 Acidimicrobiia bacterium | reverse complement strand
GGGCGGCGTCGAGGCCCTGGTCCCGGAGCGAAGCCACCTCCCGGTCGATGGCGTCGTGGACCAGACCGGCCGTGACCGCGGTGCCGTCCTCGAGGGTGGTCCCGTGGCGGGCCCACTGCCAAAGCTGGCTGCGGGAGATCTCCGCCGTGGCCGCGTCCTCCATCAGGTCGTAGATGGCCACGGCGCCTCGCCCGCCCAGCCACGCCTCGATGTACTGGAGGGCGACGCTGACGTTGTTGACGAGGCCGGCGCGGGTCACAGTGGCGCCGGGTATGGCCGTGTCGAGCAGGGCGTCCACGTCGGCCTCGAGCTCGGGCACCTGGTCGAGCTGGTTCTGGCGCGTGCCCAGGGCGTCGTCGAAGACCTCGGTGGCCACCGGCACGAGGTCGGGGTGGGCCACCCAGGTGCCGTCGTAGCCGAGGCCGGCCTCGCGCTCCTTGTCGGCCCGCACCGCGGCGAGCGCCCGCTCGGTCACCTCGGGGTTGCGGCGGTTGGGGATGAACGCCGCCATGCCGCCGACGGCGTGGGCGCCGCGGCGGTGGCAGGTGGCCACCAGGCGCCGGGCGTAGGTGGCCATGAAGGGCACGGTCATCGTCACCTTCGCCCGGTCGGGGAGCACGTGCGCGGGGTCGCCGCCGAACTTCTTGATGACCGAGAAGATGTAGTCCCAGCGGCCGGCGTTGAGCCCGGTGGAGCGCTCGCGCAGCGCCCAGAGGATCTCCTCCATCTGGTACGAGGCGAGGATCGTCTCGATCAGCACCGTCGTGCGGATGGCGTTGGGCCGAAGCCCCACCCGGGCCTCGAGGTCGCCGAGCACCTCGTTCCACCAGGCCGCCTCGGCCCAGTGCTCGAGCTTGGGCAGGTAGAGGTAGAGGCCGCTGCCCCGCTCGCCGAGCTTGGCCGCCGAGTGCAGGGCGGACAGCGCCACGTCGAAGAGCGAGGCGGACACGGGCGCCCCGTCCACGGTGACGTGGCGCTCGTCCAGGTGGAGGCCCCGGGGCCGCACGATGAGGGTGGCGATGCGCGGAGCCAGGCGGTCGACCGAGCCGTCGGGCCGGGCGAAGCTGATGGACAGGTCGGCGGCGTCGCGCAGGTTGCGCTGGCCGTCCAACACGTTCGTCCAGGTCGGGGACAGCGAGTCCTCGAAGTCGGTCATGAAGACCCGGGCGCCGGAGTTGAGCGCTGAGATCATCATCTTGCGATCGGTCGGCCCGGTGATCTCGCAGCGTCGGTCGACGAGGTCGGGGGGCGGCGCGGCCACCCGCCAGTCGCCCCTACGGACCTCGGCCGTCTCGGCGAGCAGGCTGGGCCGTTCGCCGGCGCGGAACCGGGCCGCCCGTGCCGCACGCTCGGCGAGCAGCTCTCGCCGCCGCCCGCCCCACGCCCGCTCGACCGCCGCCACCAGGTCGAGGGCATCAGGCCCGAGGACGTCCTCGTAGCCCTCGGCGGCCCCGACGATGCGTGCACCTCCGGTCATGGTCCCTCCGACGTCCTCGACCCGCGCCCGTGCCGGGCCTCGCCCGAGCATGGCCCATCTGCAGCTCGCCGGTCACGCCGACGCGCTCCCACCACGTCGGACGGCGTCCCGGTGGGGCCCTGACATCCTTCATCTGACGATCACGTGGAGGTCATGACGAGCGGCGCGGACTGTGTCAATGCGGGCCAGAGGACTGTGACTTCATCTGTTGTTGGCGACCATCGCCGCTCGTGTCGAAGGAGCATCAGCTCCGCGCGGCCACGAGGCTGCCACCTGCACTGACGCCCCTGGTATCCGGGCGCGACGACGACGAGTCTCCTCTCACGTAAGGGAAGGGACGCCCTCTTCTCCAGCATCATCGGCCGTGAGACGACGGCCACCTTGGGCAGAATTTTCCATGTGTCGAGGCTGTTGGCATAGGACCCTCGCCGGTAGGCTCCTCATCCACATCACAGTTCCCGGGCCTCAGCGGCGTCCACGGCGGGACGGCGGCCCGACGACCAGACGGGAAGGCGGCTCCGTGCAGGACTCAGACGAGCAGGCCCGGCCGCGCCGGTGCGGCCGGAGACGGGGTTGAGGCCGATGTCGACCGACCCCCTCGACGGCCCGACCCGTCGCTCGCGCCTGGCCCGCCCGGCCGCACCGGCCCGGCGCGCCCTCGCCGCCGCCTGGCGCCGCAAGGTGGTGGCTGGTGCTGCGGACCTCACGGCCACGGTCGGCGCCCGCTCCTGCCTCGTCGTGGCCGCCCGGCCCGGTGACGAGGTGCTCGGGTGCGGGGCCACGATCGCCCGCAAGCGGGCGGCGGGCACCGAGGTCGACGTCGTCGTCGTGACCGATGGCCGCCACCTGCGCCCGAGCCGGGTGCTGCGGCCCGCCGAGATCGCGGCCCGACTCGCCGTCGAGGCCGTCGACGCCGGTGCCATGCTCGGCGTGGGCCCAGCCCACCTCCACCTGCTCGGCTTCGAGGAGGGGACGCTCGGCCGCTGCCGGCCCGAGCTCGCCACGGTGCTCGGCAAGCTGGTCCGCCAGCTCGCGCCCGACGAGGTGCTGCTGCCCTCGGCCGACGAGCGGGACGAGGAGCGGCGGGCGGTGCACGCCGTCGCCTGTCGCGCCGTGGCCGAGTCGGGGATCGACCTCGGGGCCGCTGCCTACCACCTCGACGCCTGGGCCGACCCGCCCGCCGGCCTCCTCGCCGGCGGGGCGCGCCACCAGGTGGTGCGGGCCGAGCGGTTCCGCTACCTCCAGCAGGCCGCCCTCGGCCGCTACCGCACCCGCACCGCCAACCCGACGGGCGAGCTGGCATGGCGCACGCTGTCGACGCTCGCCGTCGCCCTGCTCACGGGTGCTGAGGACATCTCCCGGCCGCTCAGCGCCGAGCAGCTCGCGGCGCGCACCGAAATGCCGGCCGGCCGTCGCCGCTCGCGAGGCCTGCCGTCGCGACGGCAGAGCGGCGAGCTGGTCGACACCTTCGACGAGCCGGTGGCACGGGCCGAGGTACTCGGGAGCGTGGCGTCGAGCGGTGCCCGGCGCCGAGGGGTCGATGCCGAGGGCACGCTGTCGGTGGTGGGCGGGCGCCTCCGCCTCGACCACCTGCGCCAACCGGGCTGGGGCCGCCAGGGCATCGCCTACGGGCCCTTCGAGCGGCAGGCGGGCCTGGCATTCGCCGCGCGCGTGGTCAGCTCGCACCACAACGCCCACAGCCTGCCCGGGCCCCGCTCGCCACGGGCCCTGCTCTCCGAGCTGCGGCGCACCGGGCCCGGGCGCCATCTCTTCCGGCCCGGGCACGAGGACAACCTGTTGGTGGGCTTTCATCCCCAGGAATCCCCTGGCGAGCCCACGGCGACGGGCAACGCGTTCGTCGTCCACGCCGCCGGGGCGGTCAACGGCGAACTGCGGGCCGGCGTCGCCGGCGGTCACGCCCCGCTGGTCTCCGGCCTGGCGGAGCTGGCCGTCACTTACGTGGTGGTGCTGCGCGAGCGGGGAGCGACCTACTACGTGTCCGGCCCCGAGGGCGCGGCGGGGCTCGGGCCCTGGCCCTCCATGCGCCCCGTCGCCGTGGACGTGCGCGACGACGCCCCGGTCCTCTTCGCCGGCGTCCACCAGGCCGTGCACGCCGAGTCCCACTACGAGCTGGCCTCGGCCGTCGAGGAGGTGCGCGTGGCCGAGGTGCAGATCGGTGGGGCGGGCTCGCTCCGCCGTTGGGGAGCAGGCGCGCTCGCGGCAGACACCTTCGTCGGCTTCGGCGCGCTCGCGGCCTCGGCCGCCGAGGTGGGCGGCACCTGGACCTCGCGTGCTACCGGGTTCGTGCGGACGTCCCGGGGCATCTCCCCCGAGGGGTACGGGGCGGCTGCAGGCGGCGCCCCCGAGGGCCGCGGGGCCGCCGAGGGCGGGCCCGCCGAGGGCGAGAGGGCGGAGGGCGAGGGGGCGGCCGCCGATGTCCACCTCCCCGAGCCCGCCGGCCTCGTGCACGTGCTGGTGCGGACGTCGGCCACGCCCGCCGAGACGGCGTGGGCCGGGCTCCACTGGCGGGGCGACGGGACGGGCGGCAACGGATGGCGCGCCCGGGTCTGGCGCGACCGAGCCGAGCTGGCCGTGGCCACGGACGGGCGCTGGCAGGTGGTGGCCGAGGGGCCGGCTCACCTGCCCGCGGCGCACGAGTCCAGCCTCCAGGTCACCGACGACGGCCGCACCATGGGCGTGCTGCTCGACGGCCGACTGCTCTTCGACGGGTGGGTGGCCGACGAGCGCCACGCCTCTGGTCGTGTGGTCGGCGTGCTCTGCCGCGGCGCCGACACCGTGCTGGGTGGCTTCGAAGCGCACGGGCGCCAGGTCCCCCTCCCCCCGGGCCTCGGCGTCACCGCGCCCTGGGACCAGCGCGGCGAGCGCGTTGTGCTCGGGGACGACTTCGAGGGCTCGGTGGGCGACCTCGCCGTCGTCGAGCGGCCCGGCGCGCCCAGCTGGGCCTGCAGCCTCGGCCCCGGGGCGATCGACCTCACCGGCGAGGGCACGGCGCGGGCGCGTGCCGACCGCCATCAGCCCAACCCCGGGCGCACCCTGTACACACTGGCCTGGGACGCGCCCGGCTTCGCCGACCTCGAGGTCGACATGCTGCCCCCGGGCACGGCTCGCAGCCAGGGCCACGGCAGCCGCGGTGGACTCGTGTTCTGGCAGGACGCGGACAACTACCTCGTGCTCAACGTCTGGCTCGACGACTCACCGACCCATGACGGCTCGGCGGTGTCGCTCTTCTTGCGGTCCGCGGGCCAGGAGCGGGAGGCCAACGCCTTGTGGGTGAACGTCGGGCGCGCCGTGACCTGGGGGAGGCGCTGCCGGCTGGGCGCGGCCAGCGACGGCGAGCACGTGATGGTGCGCCTCGACGGCGAGCCGGTGCTCTACCGGAGGGTGAGCGACGTCTACGACGGCGCCGACCGCCTGCGCATCGAGCGGGTCGGGCTGGCCCTGAACCGGGAATGGGGCGACGACACCGGCACCACCTTCCTCGCCTTCCTGGCTCGGGCCCCGGGGGTGGGGCGATGAAGGGGACCAAGCGCCAAGGGGAAGGGAAGACGTGGCGCGAGCTGCGGGAGGAGGGCGCGGCCCGCGGGCCGCGCCGGGACGGGAGCGTGACCATGGCCTAGCCGACCACCTCGTCGAGGATGACGCCACCCCTCGACGAGATGCTGGCCCTGGCTGGGGCGGGCACCGCCGGCTACGCCGACGCCGAGCCCTTCCCGCACGCGGTCGTCGACGGCTTCTTCGACGCCGGCTTGCTGGGGGCCGTGGCCGCCGAGCTGCCCGACCGCCGAGCCAGTGGCTGGACGACGTGGGACACGTCCAACGAGTGGAAGCACGTCTTCGACCGGCCCGAGTTCTTCGGCCCCCACGCCCGCCAACTCGCCGACGAGCTCGACGGCTCGGAGTTCGTCCGCTACCTCGAGCGGCTGACCGGCATCGACGCCCTCGTGCCCGACCCGCACCTGACGGCGGCCGGCTACTTCGACGTGCGCCGCGGCGGCTTCCTCAACGTCCACGTCGACTTCGCCCGCAACCCGAAGCTGGCCCTGGTGCGCCGGGTCAACGTGCTCGTCTACCTAACGAAGGCTGGCGCGACGAGTGGGGCGGCCACCTCGAGTTGTGGCGCACGATCGACGGCGGCAAGGTCCGCGCCATCGCCCCCACCTTCAACCGCATGGTCGTCTTCTCGACCCCCGGCGCCGCCCACGGCCACCCCGAGCCGATGACCGCGCCGGAGGGCCGCAGCCGCCTGTGCTTCTCCTCGTACTACTTCACCAGCCCCGACCTGCCCGACTCCCCCCAAGCCCGGCACGGGGTGCTGTTCAGCGACCAGCGCCGGGGGGCCGGGCTCGTCGCCCTCGCCCGCCGGTTCAGCCCACCGGTGGCGATCGAGGGGGCCAAGGCCCTACGACGGCGTTACCGACGGTCCCGCGTGTGACCATCGAGCGGCGAGGCTACCCCTCCGCGGCGTGACGGGCGGCTCGACGAGCCCACCGCACGGACCAGGGAGGCCGAAGATGGGCATCACGACGAGCCTTTTCCTGCTGGCGGCCGGTGCCATCCTCGCCTTCGCCGTAACGGCCGAGGTGAGCGGCCTCGACCTGCAGACGGTGGGTTGGATCCTGATGGCGGTCGGCGGCCTGGGCGTGCTGCTCTCGCTCGTGTTCTGGGGGAGCTGGGGGGGTTTCGGCCGCAGCCGCACCGTCCGTCGCGACGGCGCCGTGGTTCGCGAAGATCGTTACACGACCTGAGCGCAGCCGACATCCGACGGCGGTTGCGCGAGCCGCGACCCCGTGGGACGATGCCGCTTCGCGAGCCGACGCCGCCTCGCGGGGACGTCAGCGTGCGGCGTTGCTCTGCCGCACCCCGAGCCACCGAGGTGGTGCGAGATGGTCGCTGATCCCCGTGGCTTCATGCGCCACCAGCGGGTCGACCCGACGAAGCGCCCCGTGCCCGTGCGCCTCCGCGACTGGCGGGTCACGATCCTGCCCCCCGAGCCCGGACAGCTGGCCCAACAGGCCAGCCGGTGCATGGACTGCGGCGTCGCCTTCTGCCACCAGGGCTGCCCGCTCGGCAACGTGATCCCCCGCTGGAACGAGCTCGTCGCCGGCGACGCGTGGCGGGAGGCGAGCACGTCGCTGCACGGCACCAACAACTTCCCCGAGTTCACGGGGTGGCTGTGCCCGGCGCCGTGCGAGACCTCCTGCGTCCTCGCCATCAACGACGACCCCGTGGCGATCAAGCAGATCGAGCTGGCCATCGTCGAGCGGGCCTTCGCCGAGGCCTGGGTGGCGCCCGAGGCGCCGGCGGAGCCGACCGGTCGACGGGTGGTCGTGGTGGGGTCGGGCCCGGCCGGCCTGGCCGCCGCCCAGCAGCTGGCCCGAGCCGGCCACGCCGTGACGGTCCTCGAGCGCGACGACCGGCCCGGCGGGCTGCTGCGCTACGGCATCCCCGACTTCAAGATGGACAAGGCCCTCCTCGAGCGTCGGCTGGCCCAGCTCGTGGCCGAGGGCGTGGAGCTGCGCTGCGGGGTGGACGTCGGCGCCGCCACGCCCGCTCGGGAGCTGCGAGGAGCCTTCGACGTCGTCGTGCTGGCCTGCGGGGCGCCCGTGCACCGGCGCCTGGACCTCCCGGGCAGCGACCTGCACGGCGTCCACCTGGCCATGGAGTACCTGCCGCTCGCCAACCGGGTGCAGCATGGCGACCTCGAGCGCTCGCCCATCGACGCCGGCGGGCGGCGCGTCGCCATCATCGGCGGGGGCGACACGGGCGCCGACTGTCTCGGCACCGCCAACCGGCAGGGCGCGGCGGTGGTGCACCAGCTCGACCACAACCCCTCGCCCCCCATGGCGAGGGACGAGCTCGCCAACCCCTGGCCGCAGTGGCCCAAGGTCCACAAGCACTCGCTGGCCCACGAGGAGGGTGTAGTCGAGGAGTGGGCGGCCCAGACCACGGCGCTCGTGGGCGACCGCTCGGGCCACGTGCGGGCGGTGCGGGGCCACCGGGTGCGGGCCCTGCGGTGCGGGGAGGGCCGGGTGTTCGAGCCCCTGGCCGGCAGCGAGTTCGAAGTGGAGGCCGACCTCGTGCTCGTCGCTGCCGGCTTCGTGGGCGTGGAGCGGGGGCCTCTCGTCGAGGGCCTCGGCGTCGACATCGTCCCCAGCCGGGGGACGGTGCAGGTCGACGACCGCTGGCGCACGACGGCCGACGGCGTGTACGCGTGCGGGGACGCCACCCGGGGCGCCAGCCTGGTGGTGTGGGCCATCGCCGAAGCCCGCTCGTGCGCCGCCGCCGTCGACGCCGACCTGATGGGCGTGGCGAGGCTCCCGGCGCCAGTCGCCCCCGGCGAGCGCTCCTTCAGCTAGACGTCCCCAGCCTTCGGGCCCGTGCGTCAATTAAGGTTGACACTTGTCCTGGCGTCAATGTATGTTGACAGTCATGGATGTGGAAACGTTGCAGACCGCGGTGGCGTCGGACGACCCGGCGCTCGGGTTGCGAGCCGTGGTGGCCCTGCGCCGCCTCGCCGACCGCCTCGAAGCCCAGCACGTCGCCCGGGCCCGCCTGCTGGGCTGGTCCTGGGAGCAGGTGGGCGACGCACTGGGGACCTCCCGCCAGGCCGCGCACAAGAAGCACGGCAAGTGAGGGTCCCGCTCGTGCTGTTCCAGAGGTTCGCGCGCAGCACCCGCGCTGCGGTGCGCCATGCGATCACCGAGGCGAGGGGGCGCGGCGACCGCTATGTGGGCGCCGAACACCTGTTGCTCGGCCTCCTCTGCCTCCCGTCCCGAGCCTGTGGCGTACTCGGGGCCGCCGGCCTCGACCTGCCCGCCGCCCGCCAGGCCCTCCACACCATGGACGCCGAGGCGCTGGCCTCCGTCGGCGTGGACGTGAGCGCCGTCGAGGTCCCCCCCGTCGCACCCCGGGGCCACCTGCCCTTCACGCCCGGCGCCCGCTCTGCTCTCGAGGGCTGCCTCGCCGAGGCCCGCCGGGGCGGTGAGCGTCGGCTCAGCCCCGAGCACCTGCTTCTCGCTCTGGCCTCGGCGCCACCGCCCGACCTCGCCGTGGCCGTGCTGGCGCGCTTCGACATCGGTGAGGCTGACCTCCGCTGCCGGCTCGACGCCCCGCTGCGCGAGGCCGGCTGACTCGCCCTCCCGAGCGGCCCCGCGCCAAATGGGCCCGCCCGCAACCGCCTCGCCCGCAGGCACCAGCCCAGGTCAGCTGGCGAGGAAGGCGGCGACGGTGGGGTCGACCCGCAGCGCCGCCAGGTCGGCCTCGCTCGGGAGCTGGGGCCGGTCACGCTCGTGGTTGACCACGCACAGGAAGCCGAGCGGTTCGTCCGCTCCAGCCCGGAACTGGTGCCAGGCCATTGGCCCCACGCTGACCAGGTCATTCAGCCCGACGTCGAACACCGTCCCGTCGACGAGGGCCATTCCCCGCCCCCGCAGCACCACGACGGCGTGCACGTGCTCGTGCCGCTCGAGCGTCGACCAGCCCCCCGGCGCCACCTCGAAGTAGCGCACCTGGCAGGCGAGGTCGGGGTCGTCGAAGAGGACCTGGCGGGTGACCTCGCGGAAAGGTGCCTCGCCCTCGGCCTTGTACTCGTGCACCTCGACCTCGGACCAACGCTGCCCGCCGCCCGGCGCGTCGTGGGCGCGCCGCGCCGGGTGGGCGCGCCCGGCGCCTTCGGGCCGCGTAGCGGGGGACGGCGCTCGCTCCTCAGCCATCGAGCCCTCCCCCGCTCGGCACCGGCGCGGCCGTGGGCGGCGAGGCCGGGCCGCGCACCGGCGGGCGGCGCGCCGCACCGTGCTCCGCTACGAGGTCGACGACCCCCCGGGTGGCTTCATGATATGATTGGTATAGCTA
>WHTX01000208.1 GCA_009377505.1 Acidimicrobiia bacterium | reverse complement strand
ATCCGACGCCGGGTGCGACATCGCCGTGTTCCCCGAGCTGTCCCTCGCGGGCTACCCGCCCGAGGACCTCGTCCTCAAGCCCGGCTTCGTGGAGGCCAACCGCCGCGCCCTCGACCGGGTGGCGTCGCGCACCGGCCGTTGCGCTGCGGTGGTCGGCTTCGTGGACGTCGGGCGCGACCTCTACAACGCCGCCGCCCTCTGCGCCGGGGGAGACGTGCTCGGCGTGGCCCACAAGCGGGTCCTGCCCAACTACGGCCCCTTCGACGAGGGGCGCACGTTCTCGGCGGGGGTCGCGCCGTTCACCCTCTTCGAGGTGGCAGGCGTGCCCGTCGGCGTCACCATCTGCGAGGACGCCTGGAGCCCTTCGGGCCCCATCGCCGAGCTCGCCGCCGGGGGCGCCGAGGTCGTGCTCAACCTCAACGCCTCGCCCTACCACCGCGGCAAGCTCGTCGAGCGGGAGCGCCTCGTCGCCACCCGCGCCGCCGACGCCTCCTGCGCCGTGGCCTACGTGAACCTCGTGGGCGGCCAGGACGAGCTGGTCTTCGACGGCGCCTCCTTCGTGGTGGACGCCGACGGCGCCCTCGTCACCCGGGCGCCGCAGTTCGAGGAGCACCTCCTGGTGGTGGACCTCGAGGTTCGCCCCGTCTACCGCAAGCGCACCATCGACCCCCGCGAGCGCCGCTTCGCCGTCGACCTGCCCGAGGTCGCCGTGTCGAGCACCACCCGCCACCGCGGCGCGCCGCGACGCCCCGAGGCGGCTCCCCTGCTCGACGACGCGGAGGAGGTGTACCGGGCGCTCGTGCTGGGCCTGCGGGACTACGTGGGCAAGAACGGCTTCGACAGCGTGGTGATCGGGCTCTCCGGCGGGGTCGACTCCTCCCTCGTGGCCGCCCTGGCCACCGACGCCCTCGGCCCGGACCGGGCCCACGGGGTGCTCATGCCCTCGCGCTGGTCCTCCGAGCACTCCGTCGCCGATGCCCGCCAACTCGCCGAGAACCTGGGCCTCGACTGGCGGCTCATCCCCATCGAGGCCCCGCACCGGGCCTTCGAGGCCACCCTCGAGGAGCACTTCGAGGGCCGGCCGGCGGACCTCACCGAGGAGAACCTCCAGTCCCGCGTGCGCGGCGTGCTGCTCATGGCGCTGTCCAACAAGCTGGGCTGGCTGGTGCTCACAACGTCCAACAAGTCCGAGTCCGCCGTCGGCTACGCCACGCTCTACGGCGACACCGCCGGTGGGTTCTCCGTGCTCAAGGACGTGCCGAAGTTGTTGGTCTACGAGCTCTGCCGTTGGCGCAACGCCCAGGGCGAGCACCCGGTCATCCCGCCGAACGTGCTCGTCAAGGCGCCGTCGGCCGAGCTGCGGCCCGACCAGCGTGACGACCAGTCCCTCCCCCCCTACGACGTGCTCGACCCCCTGCTCGAGGCCTACGTGGAGGACGACCGGTCGGTGGGCGAGCTCGTCGAGGCGGGCTACGACCGGGCGACGGTCGAGCGGGTCGTGCGCCTGGTCGACCTCGCCGAGTACAAGCGCCGCCAGACCGCCCCCGGCGTCCGCATCTCCAACAAGGCGTTCGGCCGCGACCGGCGCCTGCCCATCACGAACCGGTACCGGGGCTGACGTGGGCACCCTCGACGAACTGGCGGGCTGGCTGGGCCACGCCCACTACCTGGAGCGGCGCTGCTACGAGATCCTCGGCTCCTGGGTGGCGCCGACGCCCGAGCCCCAGGCGAAGGCGGTGCTGGCCGAACAGTGCTACCACCACGCCTGGCACGCCGAGGTCTGGGCGAGGCGATTCCCAGCCGGCTACGGCAGGGACCTCGACAGCGCCGCCCGCCCGGCTTCGGCGGGGCTCGCCGCCGCGCTCGACCAGCTTGCCAGCGCGCCGGGGACCGTCGAGCGGCTGGCCGGGTTCTTCCGCGTCCTCCAGCCCCGAAAGATCGTCGTCTACGACCGGCTCCGGCGCACCTCGAGCGACGTCTCGGACCGGCCGGTGCTGCGCTGGCTCGACGTGGTCGTGACGGACGAGGTGGAGGACTGGCGCCGAGGTGAAGCGCTGGTACAGGCCCTGCTGCGGGACGAGGCCGCCCCCGAGGCCCTGGCCTGGCAGGCCGACCTGGAGGCGCACTTCGTCGCCGCCGGGGAGCTCATGTAGGGCGCCGTACGCTCTGCGCGCCGAGTCCTCCGGACGGGTGAACAGGGGTCGCTACGCTTGACCGCATCGGTATCGTGAACAACGCACAAACGAGTCCGAGAGAGGATGCCTGCCTTGCCCAAGGAGCGCGTCGAGCGCGACGAGGAAGATCTCGTCCGGCTGTATCTCACTGACATAGGTCAGTACCCGCTCCTCACCAAGGAGGACGAGGTCCGGCTGGCCCAGGCCATCGAAGCGGGGAACGAGGCACGCGGCGAGCTCGAGGGCGCGGCCCCCGACGTGAGCCCGGGCAAGCGGCGCGAGCTGCGGCGCGTCACCCGCGCCGGCGAGGACGCCGAGCGCACCTTCGTGCAGTCCAACCTGCGGCTCGTCGTCTCCATCGCCAAGAAGTACCAGGCGTCCGGCCTCCCCCTCCTCGACCTCATCCAGGAGGGGAACCTCGGCCTGATGCACGCCGTCGAGAAGTTCGACTGGCGCAAGGGCTTCAAGTTCTCCACGTACGCCACGTGGTGGATCCGCCAGGCGATCACCCGGGGCATCGCCAACACGGGCCGGACGATCCGGCTCCCCGTGCACGCCGGCGACACCCTGGCCCGCCTGCAGAAGGCCCGTGCCCGGCTCGAGCTGAAGCTCGGCCGCCCGGCCACGCTCTCGGAGCTGTCGGCCGAGGTCGAGATGCCCGAGGACAAGGTGACCGAGGCCCTGCGCTTTGCCGCCGAGCCCCTGTCGCTCTCCGAGCCCCTCCGCGAGGACGGCGACGCCGAACTGGGCGACGTGGTCGAGGATCGCTCGGCCGAGTCGCCCTTCGAGGTGGCGGCCACGGCGCTCTTGCCCGAGGAGATCAACCGGCTGCTCGCCCCCCTCGACGACCGCGAGCGGGAGATCCTCAAGCTTCGCTTCGGCCTCGACCGGGGCGAGCCCCGCACGCTCGAGGAGGTCGGGGAGCACTTCAACCTGACCCGGGAGCGAATCCGCCAGATCGAGGCCCGGGCCATGTCGAAGCTGCGGCACCCCTCCTCGGACACCGGCGCTCGCGACCTGCTCGCCGTCTGAGCGGAGCGGGCCCGGCTGGGGCTCCACGCCACTGTCACCACCGTCGTCACCTGTTCAGCGCGGAAGGGCCGGGGTTCGCCTCGGCCCTTCCGGCTGTTTCTCAGGCCGGCGCCCGTGTCGAGCGGCCCCGCTCCACGCGGAAGGAAACATAGGCCACGGCGCCGGCCACGATGGGCAGGAAGAAGGACACCAGGCGGTAGGCCGCCGTGGCCACGATGGCCTGGGCGGCGCCCACCCCGGCCAGGGCGAGCGCGCCGGTGAGGCCGGCCTCGACGAAGCCGAGGCCACCGGGGGTGATGGGGATCATCTTGGCGATCTGGCTGGCGGCGAAGGCGAGGAGGACGAGCGTCGGCTGGGGGTCGGCGCCCACGGCGGCCAGCGCGGCGAGCAGCGCCAGGTAGTCGAAGCCGACCTTGCCGGCGGTGGCGGCGATGGCGCGGCCCTTGTGGGTGCTGAAGCGGGCCTTGACGAGGTCGCGCTCGACGAGCAGGCGCCCGGGCAGCCCGACGAGCGGGGGCCGGTTGCGCAGGAACCGGTTGCGGAGGCGCTGGGCCAGGGCGCCGATGACGATCACCGGCCGGTCGTACACCGCGGCGATCACCAGGGCCGCGCCGAGCAGGACGGCTCCGACGACACCGAGCCACACGGCGTAGAGCAGCTCCCGGGCCACCCCCGTCGTCCCCAGCAAGGCGGGCAGGGCGAAGATCGGCGTGGCGAACATGCTGGCCGTGGTGATGAGCGCCACCACCGAGAGGGACGACGCCGCCCGAGTGGTGTCGACCCCGGCCACGGTGAGCATCCGCATCTGCAGGGCGGCGCCCGCGGCCGCGCCGCCGGGCACGACGAGGCTGAAGGCGTTGCTGGCCAGCTGGGAGGTGGCGACCACGAACCACTTCCTGGTCTCGAGGGCGAGGCGCAGCAGCTCCCACACGCACACGAAGCTGAGCGCCTCGCAGAGCACGATCACCGCCAGCCACTCGGGCCGCAGGTGGAGCACGTCGTCGAGGGAGGCGTAGACCGCGACCAGGCTGGGGGCGAGCAGGTAGAGCGTCACCCCGGTGATGGCGATGAGCGCCCCTCGCAGGAGGATCCTGCGGGTCGTGCTGCCGGTGGGCGGCAGCGGCGCGACCTCGAGACGCATGTCGTCGGTCACGCGGCCGCCGGGAACGTCGTCGATCTCACAGCCCCCAGCATGGCTTTCGGGTCGAGTGCGAAGCTACCACCCTCGGTTGGGCGTGCTTACAGGGGTTTCCCGCGGGGGCGGAGGGCGGCGAGCACGGCGAAGCGGCCGCAGGGCCGCCGCGCCCGGTCGCTGTAGAAGTGTTCGTCGTCGCTCGGCACGTCGGCGGTGACGATGTTGGCCGTCTTGACCCCAGCCTCCTCGAGGACCACCCGGTTGGCGGACCTCAGGTCGAACAGCCACCGCCCCGGCCCGTCGGGGCGAACCACCCGCTCGGAGGCGGGCCCGAGCCCGGCGCGGGCAGCCGCGGCCACCTCGTGGCCCACCTGGTAGCGCTCGGGCGCCACGGCGGGGCCGATGGCGGCGAGGATCGACCCGGGCGTGGCGCCGAGTGAGCCCATGGTCTCGACGGCGGCCTCGGCCACCCGCGCCACCGTCCCTCGCCAGCCGGCGTGGACGCAGGCGAGGACGCCGGCCCCGGGGTCGACGAGCACGATCGGCGCGCAGTCGGCCACCATGGCCACGAGGCCGAGGCCCCGGGTGGTGGTCACCAGGGCGTCGACGCCGTCGATGGCGTCTGCGTCGTCGGTGGTGCCCCGCCCGCCGTGCTCGGCGCCGACCACGGCGACGGCACGACCGTGGGCCTGGTTGCAGAAGACCAGGTCCTCGAGGCGCAGCCCGAGGGCGGCGGCGGCCCGGCGGCGGTTCTCCCGAACGGCCGCGGGGTCGTCGCCGACGTGGAGACCCAGGTTGAGGCGGGCGTAGGGCCCGGCCGAGACGCCGCCGTGGCGGGTGGTGACGAGCGCATCGACGGGTTGGTCGGCGAGCAGGGCCCAGGTCAGTATGCCGACCCCGGCCCGCTCGCCCATCGAGTAGGCGCGGCCGTCCCCGTCCATGGCCCGGGCAGCGTAGCCCCGGCTCGCGGAGCGACATGCCGTCGCACCGCGCCCGGCGCGCCGGCGCTAGCGCCGGCCGGGCTCGCCGGGCTGGGTGGCCGCACCTCGGACGGCGATGGCGGTGACGGCGGTGACGCCGTTGGGGACGGTCAACTGCTGGGTGCCGCCGGTGTAGCCGAAGTCCCAGGTGCCCGCAAGCCCGGAGGCTCGACCGTGTCCTGCGCATCAGCGCCGCGGATGCCTGCGCCCACTGACCCGGCCATCGCCACGACTGCGAGCACCCCGCTCGCGGCCAACCGTCCCGCCCGACGTCGCATGTGCCCGCCCCTCCAAGTCAGTGACGACGGTAACAGTCATATCGCCGAGCGAGGTATCGCGTACGCAGGTTCTTCCTGCCGGCCGGCGGTGCGCCTGTCCGGAACGTGATGTCGAGTTGTGGGGCGTTTCAGCGTTGCCGGGCGGAGGCGAGGATGCCGTCCAGCAGCTCGTCGGGGCGGGAGCGGTCGCTGTTGGCCAGGTGGCTGATGATGCGGTTGCGCGATGCCGAGGTGAGGTAGAAGCGCTCATAGAGCAGGTTGCGCCCGCCCAGGGTCGAGCCGACGAAGTCCCAGGCCAGGCGGAAGAGCGCCGCCCGCTCCTCGGCGCTCGTGCCCTCGGCGCCATGCAGGAACTCGTCGATGAGGGGCCGCAGCGAGGGGTGGTCGAGCTCGCGCCGGCTCGGCGTGGCCAACAGGTTGTGGCTGCCGATGAGCATGATGATCTCGTTGACCCGGGGGAACCAGGTGGCCAACAGCGAGCGCATCGGCGTCAGCGCCCGCCCGTCGGGGAAGTACACCCCGCCGGGGCCTTCGCGGCCGTGGTCGGTGGAGCACAGCACGGCGTTGCGGGTCACCTCGACGTAGCTCAGCAGCTCGCCCAGCATCTCGAGCGTCGCCGGGCTCGAGTCGCCGAGGGTGGCCGCCATGCGAGTCGCCAACCCGTAGGCGAACTCCAGCTTGGTCAGCGCCCGGATGGTCGTCTGGGTCGTCAAGTTGTCGAGCAGGCCGGTGCGGGTGACGAGGTTGTAGACCTCGACGCTGCCCGGTCGCCCGTCGAGGAACACCCGCTCGCGGGGGATCTCCACGTCGTCGAAGATGACGAAGGCGTCCTGCTCGTCGAACCGGCTGGAGAGGGGCTGGTCGAAGGGCTCGGCTGTCGCCGAGGCGCTGTCGCGGCACAGGAACACGAGCCCGGGCGTGTCGACGGGGATCGAGAAGCCGAGCGCGTAATCCTCGGCGCCGGGGGGGATGGGCAGCGCCGGGTAGACGGCGATCTCGTCGGCGAAGGGGGCCAGCGTGGCCAGCACCCGCGCCCCCCGGACGACGATCGTCTCAGGCGTCTCGCCGATCTTGTGCAGCGTGACCTTGTTGCCGAGGATGGCCGGGTCGCGGGCCTTGTCGATCGTGGGCTGGATGATCGTGTGGGTGAGGGAGATGTCGCCGCGGGCGAGCCGCTTCTGGAAGGCGACCAGGTTGGCGGCGCCCTCCTCGTTGACCTCGCCCGGCCCGAGCCAGTCCCGCCAGGTGGCGGCGAAGCTGGCGAACTTCACGTTCATGTAGTCCGGCGTGCGGCCCATGAGCCCGACGGTGGCTTCCGAGATGCGGGCCAGGCCTCGCGCCCGGCGCCGCAGGTCCTCGACGCTTCGGGGCAGCATGTGGCTGATGTTGACGGCCTCGCCCGTCTCCGGGTCGGGGACGAGGCACTCCTCGGCGTAGCTGTGCTGGCGGTCGAACACGCCGGCCAGGGTGGTGGCCGCGGCGGCAAGGTCCGGGTGCTCGGTCACGTCGCCGACCCGCTCACCCTTGAGCCAGACCTGGCGGTCCGTCTTGCGCAGGCCCTCGAGGAACTGTTCACCCGTCCGAGCCGTCACGGCCCACCTCCTCGCATCGCTGGGCCCCGCGGCAGGGCTCCCGGCCACACCTCTCACCAAGCGAGCGCTCGGTGACCCGCGCACCGTACCGCGGTGTCGAGGGGAGCGGGGTTGCTCCGACGCCGGTCGAGGTGGACGATGCCTGCCAGCAGAGGGGGTCGAGATGTTCTTCCGCCAGTACTACCTGGGCTGCTTGTCGCATGCCTCGTACCTGATCGGGGACGAGGTGAGCGGACGTGCCGTGGTGGTCGACCCCCAGCGGGACGTCTCCCAGTACCTGGCCGACGCCACCGCCCGCGGGCTGCGCATCGAGCGGGTCATCGAGACCCACTTCCACGCCGACTTCCTCTCGGGGCACCTCGAGCTGGCCGCGGTGACCGGCGCGGTGATCTCCTACGGCGAGGCCGCCGCCGGAAAGGCCGCCTATGCCATCGAGACCCTGGCCGACGGCCAGCGCCTCTCGCTCGGCGAGGTGACGATCGAGGTGCTGGCCACGCCGGGCCACACGCCCGAGTCGATCTGCCTGGTGGTGCGCGAGTCCGCCGACGCCGAGCCCTACGGCGTGCTCACCGGCGACACCCTCTTCATCGGCGACGTGGGCCGGCCCGACCTGTTGACCTCGGTGGGCGTGACCCAGGACGGGCTGGCCCGCCAGCTCCACCGGTCGCTGCGCGACAAGCTGCTGGCCCTCCCCGACGCCACCCAGGTCTTCCCCGCCCATGGCGCCGGCTCGGCCTGCGGCAAGCAGCTCTCGACCGAGACCGTGTCGACCATCGGTGAGCAGCGCAGCTCGAACTACGCCCTGGCGCCCATGAGCGAGGACGAGTTCGTCGCCGTCGTCACCGAGGGCCAGTCGGCGGCGCCGCTGTACTTCGCCTTCGCCGCCAGCCGGAACAAGGAGGCCCACGAGCTGCTCGCCGAGGCCGGGTCGCCCCCCTGGCTGCCCCTCGACGAGGTGCTGGCCCGCCAAGCTGCCGGCGCGGTGGTGCTCGACACCCGCGCCCCCGCCGACTTCGCCCGCGGCCACCTGAGGGGATCGCTCAACGTGGGCCTCGAGGGCCGCTTCGCCGAGTACGCCGGCGACATCATCCGGGCCGACCAGGACATCGTGCTCGTCGGTGAACCCGGCCACGAGCGCGAAGCCCGCCTCCGCCTCGGGCGCATCGGGTTCGACCGGGTGGTGGGCGCGCTGGAGGAACCCGTCGCCGCCTTCCTGGCCCGCCCGGACCTGGTCGAGGCGTCCTCGCGCTTGACGGCGGCCGAGCTGGCCCAACGGCTCGATTCCGGCGCCGACGTGCAGGTGCTCGACGTGCGCGCCCCCGGCGAGACCCGGCTGGGCAGCGTGGCCGGCTCGGTCAACGTCCCCCTCCCCCAGCTGCTCGACCGCCTGGGCGAGCTGGGCCCGGGCCGGCCCACGGTCGTGGTCTGCGCCGGTGGGTACCGGTCGTCCATCGGCGCCTCGGTGCTGGCCGCCGCGAGCTTCGCCGACGTGTCCGACCTGCTCGGCGGCTACGCGGCCTGGGCGGCTGCCGCCGAGCCCGCCGGCTGAGCGTCGCCGACGGGCGGGTGGCAATGGCGGGCCGGCCGGGCGCACGCCGGCAGGGGAGTGGTGATCGTTCTCGCCGGCGTGGGGCCCGGGTCCCGGGGTCCTGGCCGGCGAGAGGGTCGGGCACGGCGTGCCCCAGGGGGTCTCGTCGGCGTACGGCCCGGTTCCCGTGGTTCTGGCCGGCGAGATGGCCCGGCGGCTGGCCGGCCGAAGACGGGTTGTGAGCAAAGGACACCGAGGAGGCTGTCATCAGGTCTGCATCGGCCATCGGGTTCCCCCGCCGGGAGCCATAGCGTCGGGCCCTGGCGCGTGACCCGCGGCCCGCGACGACGTCGGGCCGACGACGAGCCCGACGGTGCTGGCCACGCCCACTCGGCGGATGCCCTGTCGACGAACGTAAGGATGGCGCGATCGATGAGCCCGGACCGCACGCTCGATGCAGACCAGGCCGACGCCCGGCGCCGGCGCAAGCAACGGCTCGACGCCCTCGTGGACGAGGCCGGCCTCGACTCCTTCCCCGCGAGCGACCCGCCGGGCTGGTGGTCAGGCCCAGCCCGCGAGGTCAGCACCGAGAACTCCTAGCCCAAATCTTTCATTCGAGCTCGCTCGAGCTGGTCAGCCAGTTGCCCGCAGGGCTCGCCC
>WHTX01000207.1 GCA_009377505.1 Acidimicrobiia bacterium | reverse complement strand
TACGTCGTCGCCAGGTAGCCGCCCAGGGAGGCGAGCGCGGCGCCGATGATGCCGAGGGAGGGTAGCAGCAGCGAGAGCAAGAGCCCGGTGACGACGAGGCCGCCGACCTCGGCCCAGAGCACCTCTGTCGGCCGGCCGAGCCCGCGCCACGCTTCCTCCAGCACGCCGCTCACGGCCAGGACGGCCCCTGCGGCGACGAGGATCGCCGCCGCCGGGACCGCGCCGGCGTAGGCACGGCCGAACAGCACGCGGACACCGACCGGTGTCGCCACGAGGACGACGGCACCCAGGGCCAAAGCCACCAAGACGGCCACCCGGAGCCCGCGGCCGAGCAACTCCAGCCGGGCGACGCTGTCCTCCTCGCCAGCGAGGCGGGGGAACAGGACCGAGCCGAAGGCGGCGAGCACCGGCGACTGCACGCTCGCCCACGCTACGGCGACGACGTACAGGCCGAGGCGGTCGTTCGACACGAAAGCAGCGAGGAGCATCTGGTCGAGCCGGAGGTTCGCCATCGTCGGCAGCGTCCCCAGCACCCCAGGGAGCCCGAAGCGCAGCATCGAGCCCCATCGGTGCAGCTCCACGCGGAAGGGCTTGGCCATCTTCGGCGCGCCGACGGCGACGGCCGCCGACAGGAGGACGGCCTGACTGGCCAGGTAGCTGGCGGTGAGGGCGGCAACCGAGAGGTGCCCGGTGATCTCGGCGAGGAGGACCGTGACCAGCCAGAGGACCGGCACGAGGGGTCGCAACAAGTTCCAGCGGGCGAACTCGCCGCTGCCCCGCAGGGCGTTCGCCGGTGCGCCGGCCAGGACGTAGATGGGGATGACGAGCACGAAGAGCTGAGCCAGCTCCTTCGTCGACCCGTCCTGTTGCCCCAGAGCCAGCGGGACCACGAACCAGGCGACGAGCGTGAAGAGCACCGAGGTGAGGAGGTTCAGCGCTGCTGCGCTGGCCAGTATCCGACCGGCCTGCTCCCGCGCCCGAGCGACCTGGAAGACCACCGCATTGGGCACGCCGAGCGCAGCGACTGCCCCCATCGAGGTCCCCCAGAGCAGCACCGCCGCCAACTCCCCCCGGCGTTGGGGCCCGAGCAGGCGGGCCAGGAAGATGCCGGTGATGGCGTTGAGCACCGCCATGCCCAGGTTGACGGCGACGGTCAGCCCGACGTTTCGCCGGCTCGACAAGGAGACCCTCGTTCAGCAGTTCTGGTTGCGATGGAAGCGCCTACCCGCCAGTCGTTCACGGAGGTCATCGTGGTCGACCTCGTGCAGCGCCAGGAGGTTGTGCGAGAAGTGGTCGGGGGCGAACGGGACCAGGCCGGACCTCGTGAGCGACCAGACGCGGTAACCATGCACCGCGAACGTGGCGACCAGCGCGGCGGAGCCGTTGGCCACCCCGACGAAGTCGGGTGCTTCGAAGACCACGGCCGGGCGCGCCGTGCCGAGCAACTTGGCCATGCCGGCGACGACCTCTGGCTCGTGGCCTTCCACATCGATCTTCACGAGCGTGGGCGGTGGGTGCACCTGGGTGAAGTCGTCGAGGGTGATGGCGGGTGCCGTGACGGCATCGCCCCCCGGCCCCCCGCTCGGCCTGCCCGCGCTCCTCACGTGGCTGAGCCCGGAGGCGTGCGGGACGAGCTCGATGGTCACCTCGCCCGGTTCGGACGATGCGGCGGCGGCCACCAGCTCGACGTTGGCCAGCCGGTTCTGGGCCACCACGTCCGCGAGCCACGCGCCCGTGCTCGGGACGGGCTCGAAGGCGAACACCTGCCCTTCGTCGCCGACGAGGCGGGCGGCCCAGAGGCTGTAGATCCCGACGTTCGCACCGACGTCATAGAAGACCGAACCGGAGGTCAGCGCAGCCTCGAGGATGGGGACCAGGGCCGGGTCCCGGTACTGGGCGAAGAAGAAGTTGGCGAACGAACCGTCCTGGTCGACCCGGACGTGGGCGTGGAGGCCGGGGCCGAACTGCACCTCGACTGGCCCCGTGGCGAGGGCGGGGGGAACGCGGCGGCTGGCGACGAGCGACACCGCCCGATCGGATCCCCGCACATCGGGCAGCCACCGCCGGGTGAGGCCGGCGAGGTGCCACCGGGTCAACGGTGAGGACACCGGTCTCCCTGGTCCAACCGCGGCCTTTCCCTGAGGACCGCCGTCTCGATGCCGGCGACGGTCGTGGCGAGGCTGAAGCGGTCGACCCGCTCGAGTGACCGGGTGCGGGCTTCCTCCAGCGTGGTCACGTCGAGCAGGTCTTCGATGGCGCGGGCGAGTGCCACGACGTCGCCGACGGGGAACACCCGACCGGCCCCACCGGCCACGAGATCAGGGGCACACCCGACGGCGTCGCTCACCACGGGGACGGCACCTGCCGCCATGGCTTCGTTGACCGTGATGCCCCAGGTCTCACGGTCCGACGGCAGCACGACGATGTCTGATGCCCCGTACCAGGTTCCCAGCTTGCCCTGGTTCAGGAAGCCGAGCGCTCGTATCCAGGGGCGGTGGCGGGCGAGGGACGCAACCTCCCCCCGTTGCTCGCCGTCGCCGATGACGATCAGCGAGGCTGCGCCGTCCAGTCGGTCCATCGCCGCGATGAGATCGAGCACCCGCTTACGAGGGATCAACTTGGCGGCGAACACCACGACCGGAAGCTGCGCGTCAAGACCGAGAGCATCGAGCTCGGCATCGCGTCCCAGCCGGCCCGCTGCACCGCACTTGGCGAAGTGCTCGTTGTCGACCGAGTACGGGGCCCACACCACCTGGTCGGCACGTGCGCCCATCCGGTAGTAGAACTCGGCGTTCCGCTGGCCGATGGCCAGGCAGGCGTCGGCCCGACGGATGACCGGTGCCAGCACGGAGCGCTTCACCCGCCAACGCCACGACGCCTCGACGGCCGCGGACGGGGCTTGGCTCTCGCCCCGGAGCAACAGGCGTGCGCCGCTCGCCGCCGCCGACACGAACGCGAGCCAGTCGGAGACCTGCGCGTAGCCGTGCACCAGGACGGCGTCGTACCGGCCGGCGCGGAGGTGCCGCACGAGCGACGGGTTGACGAGGCCGAAGGGGGGCTCGATCTTGTCGGGTGCGCCCAGCTTGGGGACGAACCGATGGGAGAACCCCTCGGTGAGCGCCACGTCGAAGCGGACAGCGCGCCCGAAGCCCGGGTCGTACGTGGGCTCCACGCCGAAGTCGCTGAGGAACAGGACCTTGGGGTCGACGCGCCCGGCGTCGGTCAGCGCCCGGAACAACGGCACCTGGTACTGGATGGGGTGCGAGGCGACGATGGCGAGCCTCGGCCGAGCGGCCTCAGCGGGCATGTTGGCCCTGGTGACCAGGGGCCGGCGAAAAGCGCGCACGGCAGGGCGTCGCGGAGGAAGTGGCTCCTGGGCGACGAGGGGCCTGAGCGTGCTCAGGCCCCTCCCCGAAGCTGCTCCACGAGGTAGCAGGTAGCGGCGCGCCAGGACCCTGGGCGCAAACAGGTAGCCGGCGAGAACGCCGGCCAGGGCGAGATCGGCGACCACCCGGGACGGCCCACCGACGAAGCTCACGAAGCCCAGCACGCTGCACGTCGCCGTGGCCAGCCCAGCGAACGCGGTGGTGCCGACGTGCGACCAGCCGCCGTCCACGAGCTGCTGGTAGGTGTGCTGGCGATGACCGGCCCAGATGCGCTCGTGGCGTGCTATGCGTCGTACCAGCGTGACCGTCGTGTCGGCGAGGTAGACGGCGAGCGGCCCGGCGACCGCCTCGACCGGCACGCCCGAGCGAACGGCGAGCACCGCCAGGGTGGCGATCGCCCCGCCCAGCCCGTAGCTGCCGACATCGCCGAGGAACATGCGGGCCGAGGGGACGTTGAAGGGCAGGAAGGCGACGCTCGCCCCGATGAGGACCATCCCCCCCGCTTGCAGGACGACGACGCCCTCGATGCTGCCGGCCACGGCGAACACGGCACCGGCGAGGGACGCCTGCGTGGCGGCGATGCCGTTGATGCCGTCCATGAAGTTGAAGGCGTTGGCGTAGCCCACCAGCGCCACCACCACGGCCACGGCGAAGGAGACCCGCCACAGGACCGAGCCGGTCGAGCCCTCGAGCAGCCACGGCAGGGCCAGGACGGCGGTGGCGAACAGCAGGCCGAGCCGCGGCAGGGCGGCGATGCCCTGCACGTCCTCGACGAGGCCCACCAGGGCAAAGCCGCCGATGCCGACCAGGAGCGCGGCGACCGGCGCGCCGGCGGCGGACGAGGCGAGGAGCCCTGCCGCCATGGCCATCACGACGGCGACCCCCCCACCCCGTGGTGTCGGAGTGGTGTGCGACGACCGCGCGTTGGGGTGGTCGAGGATGGAGCGCGCCCTCAACGCCGCGCACAAGAACGGGCTGACCGCCACGCAGACGCCGAGGCTCACCGCCAAGGGGACGATCACGCTGGGCTCCTGGCCATCGTTCGCCGGGACCGCACCACCGAGCGCAGGCGGGTGCGGTAGCGCTCGGCGAGGTCGCGCCGGTCGAAGTGCTCCGCGACGTAGCTGCGGGCCTGGCGGCCCATCGCCCGGCGTCGCTCGGGGTCCTGGGCCAGCGCGTCGATGGCCCGGGCCAGGGCGGCGGCGTCGTGCGGGTCGACGACCAGCGCGCCGCCCGCCCGGAGGATCCCCGCCGCCTCGCCGGCCACGGAGCCGATCACCGCCTTGCCCGAGCCGAAGTACTCGAAGATCTTCGACGGGATGAAGCTGGCGAAGAGGGGCACGTCTCGTAGGGGCACGAGGCAGATGTCGGCCGCGGCGAGCAGCTCGGGCACCTGCTCGCGGGGCACGCCGGGCAGCATTGTCAGGTTGGTGACGTCCGCCTCGGCCGCCTGCTGCTCGAGCTCGGCCTTCTGGGCCCCCTCGCCCACGAGGGCGACGTGCACCCTGCTGCCGTCCAGCTGCCGCGCCGCCTCGACGACGGCGTCGAGGCCGTGGGAGATCCCGTGCGCCCCGATGTACAGCACCAGCGTCTCGACGTCACCGGCACCGAGGCGTTTCCTCGCCGCCGTCACGTCCCCCTCCGTGGGCGTGGGACGGAAGCGCTCGAGGTCGACGCCGTTGCGGACCGTCTCGACCTTGGCCGGGGGCACGCCACGCCGGACCAGGTCGTCGCGGAACCCCCCGGTGACCACCACGACGGCGTCCGCCGCCCGGTACGCCCACAGCTCCAGCCGCTCCAGCAGCCAGACGAGCTGCCTGTTGGCCAGCACCCCGAGCTCGACGAAGATCGCCGGCCACAGGTCACGGACCTCGACGACGAACGCAGCCCGCTTGAGCTTGGCCAGCGCCCAGGCAGCGAAGATGGCGAAGAAGGTGGGCGAGGAGACGACGACCACGTCAGCGGGCCCGCTGCGGCGGGCGCCCAACAGCACGCTCGTCACCATGAAAAAGAGGTGGCCGAGCGTCTTCTTGGCGATGCCCTCGTTCGGGGTGGCGTACAACCAGGTGCGGAGGACGCGGTAGCCGTCGACGTGCTCCTCGAGCCGCAGCTTGCGCCGGTACCCCGGTGCCACGACGCCCGTGGGGTGGTTGGGCATCCCCGTCAGCACCGTGACCTCGTCACCGGCGCCGGCCCAGCAACGTGCCAGCTCGCTGAGGCGGGCCTGGGGCGCGCCGATCTCGGGCGGGAAGTAGTGCGTGACGACGAGCGTCCTCACCTCGCCGCGGCCCGGTCGGTCGGCCGGGGGTGGCTGGGGCGCCCGGCGCCGGCCATGATCACGTCGGCGATGCGCTCGGCCGCCTTGCCGTCCCACAGCTCGGGGCGCCGCCTGGCGACCCCGTGCTCGAGTACCGCGTCCACGGCGCCGACGATCCGGTCGGGCGCCACGCCGACCACCCGGTTCGTTCCCTCGTCGACCGTGATCGGCCGCTCCGTCGTCTCCCGCAGCGTCAGGCAGGGCACGCCCAGCACGGTCGTCTCCTCCTGCACGCCGCCCGAGTCGGTGAGGACCACCCGGGCACCGCCCTGCAGCGCGAGGAAGTCGAGGTAGCCGGCCGGCGGCACCAGCCGGACACCGGGCGGGGTGCCGAGCCGTTCGGCGCGCTGCTGCGCCCGTGGGTGGGCGGGGAAGACGAGGGGGAGCCGGCGCGCCACCCGGCCGAGGGCCTCGAGCAGCTGCCTGAACGCCCCGTCGTCGTCGACGTTGGAGGGCCGGTGCAGGGTCACGAGCCCGTACCCGCCGGGCTCGAGGCCGAGGCCCGACAGGGTGGGCCGCGCCCGCGCCCGGTCGAGGTTGGCCAGGAGGCTGTCCACCATAACGTTGCCGACGAGGTGGACCTGGTCCTCGCGGTAGCCCTCCGCCCGCAGGTTCTCGACAGCGTCAGGGGAGGAGGCCAGCAGGTAGTCGCTGACCCGGTCGGTGGCGGCCCGGTTGACCTCCTCGGGCATGGCCCAATCCCGACTGCGCAGCCCCGCCTCGACGTGCGCGACGAGGGGCCCGGCCTTGGCCGCCACCAAGGCGCAGGCGAGGGTGGAGTTCACGTCGCCCACCACGACCACGACGTCGGGGCGCAGCTTGTCGACGAGGGGCTCGAAGGACGTCATCACCTTCCCGGTCTGCGCGGCGTGGCTGCCCGAGCCCACCTGCAGATGGTGGTCCGGCGCCCGCATGCCGAGCTCGGCGAAGAACACGTGGCTCATGCGCTCGTCGTAGTGCTGGCCGGTGTGGACCAGGATGACCTCCTGGTCGCGTGCCTCGAGGGCGCGGCTGATCGGCGCCACCTTTACGAAGTTGGGCCGCGCTCCGGCGACGGTGACGATCCGCAATCGCTTGTCTCCCGCCGCTCTCACGGCAACCCGGACGTCGGGCCAGGCGTGAGACGTCGCCGGCGGTCGAGCTCGTACGAGAGGCGGAGAAGCAGGACTCGGCTGCCGTTCACGGCCGTCTCCTGGTCGTGGCCACGATGGTGGAGCGGCGCACGACGTGGCCGGGTATGCGGCCGGTGTCCGCGCGTGAAGCGCACGGAGCCGCAAAGCGTCGTGGTCCCGGCGTCGATCGCACGCCACACGTCGGTGCCGACCCGGGCCGCCCACATAGCGAGCGGCAGGCCTAGGTAGCCCCGTGCGACGACCACGGCGCTCTCGGTCACCATCCGCCCTCCGCTCGGACGGCGCCCCGGGAGCTTCCGTAGGCCCCTTCGCAGCTGCAGAGCTCGGCCAGCAGCTCGGAAATCAGCTTGGGACAGGACCAGTCGGCTTTGTACACGTCGGATGGGCGGAGGGGCCGCACGCGGATGTGGTGGATCAGCGGGTGCACGCGTGTCGTGACCAGTTCGTCGCCGCTCACCAGCACCTCGTGGAGCTTCTCGCCGGGCCGCAGCCCCGTGTACTCGATCTCGATGAGCCGTTCGCCGCCGGCGGCCAGGCGCTCAGCCATGTCAGCGATGCGCACCGGCGTCCCCATGTCGAGCACCAGCACCTCGCCCCCCGAGCCGATCGCGCCGGCCTGGATGGTCAGCTGCACCGCCTCCTCGACGGTCATGAAGTAACGGGTCACGTCGGGGTGGGTGACGGTGACGGGCCCGCCCGCCCGCACCTGCGCCTGGAACGTGGCCAGCACCGAGCCCCGGCTCCCGAGCACGTTGCCGAAGCGAACGCTCAGATAGGCGCAGCCGGCCTCCATGGCCACGTGGGCGGTGAGCCGCTCCGCCAGCCGCTTCGACGAGCCCAGCACGCTGGAGGGATCGGCCGCCTTGTCGGTCGAGATGTTCACGAACCGCTGGACCCTGGCGGCGGCAGAGGCCTCGAGCAGGGTGAGGGTACCGAAGACGTTCGTCTTGAGCGCCTCCTCGGGTTCACGTTCGAGCAGGACGAGGTGCTTCAATGCCGCCGCGTGGAACACCACGTGCGGGCGGCGGCCGCATAGGACGTTGTGGATCCGCCGCTTGTCCCGCAGGTCGGCCAGCACCAGGTTGTCGCTGTCGAGCAGCGCTCGTCCCTCGATCGACAGCTGCACAGCGTGCAGGGCCGACTCGTCCCGGTCGAGCATGATGAGCTCCTCGGGGGCGAAGCGGTGGATCTGGCGGCACAGCTCCGAGCCGATGGAGCCGCCGGCGCCGGTCACGAGCACGCGACGGCCGGTGAGGTAGCCGGCGATGGCGTCGAGATCGGTGTCGACCTCGCGCCGGCCGAGGAGGTCGGGAATGGCGAAGGGGCGGATGCCTTCGACCGCGAGCTTGTCGTCCAGCAGCTCCGACACCGGGGGAAGGACCTTCACGGCCAGCCCGGCGGCCTCGGCCTCCTTGACCACGCGTCCCATCAGCTCGGCGTGCACGCTGGCGAGGGCGATGAGGATGGTGTCGGCCTGGTATCTGGCCGCCGCGCTGGCGATGTCGGCCGACGTGCCAACGACCGGCACCCCCCGGATCCGCAGCTTCCGCATGGCCGGGTCGTCGTCGAGCAGGGCAACCAGGAGGTAGGGGCTCTCCGGCGAGCGCAGCAGCGACGCCAGCAGCGTGGCGGTCTCTTCACCGGCTCCGAGCATGAGGAGGCGAGAGCTCGTCTGGCGCGGGCGTCGCCGGCGGTCCACCCTTGAGCGCCACACGACGCGTGCGCCGGCCATCACCGTCAGGGCGACGATGCCGCCGCCGCCCGCCGCGGTGTAGGGGACGAGGTGGGTGGGCGCGGCCACGTCGGTAGTCAGCGCCGCCACGCTGGTAACGGCCGCGGCGACGGTCAGCGCCGCCACCTCTTCGAAGGAGCCGTAGCGCCGGCGGCCCGTGTAGAGCCCGAGGACGTGCCCGGCGAGCACCTGGGTCACCGCGGCGACACTGGCGATGGTGAGCACGCCGGACCAGCGGACCTCCGACGCGGCGAACTCGTAGCGCATCAGGGTCGAGAACGGGACGGCGAACACCCACGCCGCGGCGTCCGCCGCGGCCTGCACGGCCAGACGGTGCCCCGAGCGGCGGGAGGTCGGTGCAGCCTGGCCTACCGGACGGCTTGTGGAGCTTGTTCGATCGCCGCGCTTGTGGAGCATCTCGCGACAAGCGTCCCGATTAGATCACCGGGGTGGCGTGCCAGGGCGAGGCCGATAGAGGAACTCCCGGCGCTCGGGCGGTGGAGCGGCAGTGCCGGGAACCGGTACGACGTGAGCAGCCGGACGGCTCTCGCCGTGGGTAGTCACGGTGAGGAAAGTCGTGTAGCCGTCATTGCCGGGGAACGCTACCACCTGAGATGTGAATCACTTTCGCCACGGAACTTGGGGCGCGTGGGGGTGCGGGGGCGGAGCCCCCGTTCGGGGCGGAGCCCCGAGGTGGTGGTCGATCAGGCGGCGGGTTCGAGGGTGACGCGGTGGCCCATGGCTTCGAGCTGGGCGACGAGGCGACGTTGACGGGCGGCGCTGTTGCGGCGCTTGTCGAAGTAGTCGCCGCCGAG
>WHTX01000206.1 GCA_009377505.1 Acidimicrobiia bacterium | reverse complement strand
CCAGGCCTGCCGAGCCGCCCCCCGGCGGGCAGTAGCCTCAGCGGCCATGACGGTGCCGGAGAAGCCGAGCCTCGAAGGGCTCGAGGACAAGTGGGACCAGGCGTGGGAGGCGGCCGGCACCTACCGGTTCGACCGGTCCAAGACCCGCGGCGACGTCTACGCCATCGACACGCCACCGCCCACGGTGTCGGGCTCGCTGCACGTCGGCCACGTCTTCTCCTACACCCACACCGACACGATGGCCCGCTTCATGCGCATGCGCGGCCGCGAGGTCTTCTACCCCATGGGCTGGGACGACAACGGCCTGCCCACCGAGCGGCGGGTGCAGAACCACTTCGGGGTCACCTGCGACCCCTCCCTCCCCCACGACCCCGCCTTCGAGCCGCCGGCCAGCCCCCCCGCACGGCCCCTGCCCATCAGCCGGCCCAACTTCATCGAGCTGTGCGAGCGGCTGACCGCCGAGGACGAGCGGGTCTTCGAGGAGCTGTGGCGCAAGCTCGGCCTGTCGGTGGACTGGCAGATGACCTACGCCACCGTCGACGAACGCTGCCGGCGCACCTCCCAGCAGGCGTTCCTGCGCAACCTCGGCCGTGGCGAGGCCTACCTCTCCGAGGCGCCGACGCTGTGGGACATCTCCTTCCAGACGGCGGTCGCCCAGGCCGAGCTCGAGGACCGCGAGCGCCCCGGCGCCTACCACCGCATCCACTTCTGGCGCCCCGACGGCACGCCCCTCGCCGTCGAGACCACCCGACCCGAGCTGCTCGCCGCCTGCGTCGCCCTCGTCGCCCACCCCGACGACGCCCGTTACCAGGCCATCTTCGGCTCGACCGTGCGCACCCCCCTCTTCGGCGTGGAGGTCCCCGTCCGCGCGCACGAGCTGGCCGACCCCGAGAAGGGCTCGGGCATCGCCATGATCTGCACGTTCGGCGACACCACCGACGTGACCTGGTGGCGCGAGCTCGACCTGCCCGTGCGCGCCATAGTGGGACGCGATGGGCGGCTGGCGGACGAGCCCCCGCCGGGCGTCGACGGCGACGCCGGCCGGGCCGCCTACGCCCCGCTCGCCGGCAAGTACGTGAACCAGGCCCGCGCCGCCGTGGTCGAGCAACTCACCGCCTCGGGCGACCTCGTCGGCGACCCGCGCCCCATCACCCACGCGGTGAAGTTCTACGAGAAGGGCGACCGCCCCCTTGAGATCGTCACCACCCGGCAGTGGTACATCCGCAACGGAGGGCGGGACGCGGGGCTGCGCGACGCCCTCCTCGCCCGGGGCGCCGAGCTCGACTGGCACCCGAGCTACATGCAGGTCCGCTACGAGAACTGGGTGGGCGGGCTCAACGGCGACTGGCTGATCTCCCGCCAGCGCTACTTCGGCGTGCCCTTCCCGGTCTGGTACCGGGTCGGGCCGGACGGAGACGTGCTCCACGACCAGCTGCTCCTGGCCGACGAGGGAGACCTGCCCGTCGACCCCTCGAGCGACGTGCCCGCCGGCTACCGCGCCGACCAGCGAGGCCAGCCCGGCGGCTTCGTCGGGGACCCCGACATCATGGACACCTGGGCCACGTCCTCGCTCACCCCCCAGATCGCCTGCCGCTGGGTCGACGACCCCGACCTCTTCTCCCGCACCTTCCCCATGGACCTGCGCCCCCAGGCCCACGACATCATCCGGACGTGGCTGTTCTCCTCGGTGGTGCGCGCCCACTTCGAGCACGGCACGCTGCCGTGGCGCAACACGGCCCTGTCGGGCTGGATCCTCGACCCCGACCGCAAGAAGATGTCCAAGTCCAAGGGCAACGTGGTCACCCCCGCCGGCCTGCTGGACCAGCACGGCTCCGACGCCGTGCGCTACTGGGCGGCGAGCGGGCGGCCGGGGACGGACACCGCCTTCGACGACGGCCAGATGCGCATCGGGCGGCGCCTCGCCATCAAGCTGCTGAACGCGTCCAAGTTCGTGCTCGGCCTCGGCAGCGGGGCGGAGATGGCAGAGGCGGACGGCGCGGTCACCGAACCGGTCGACCGTGCGCTGCTCGCCTCCCTGGCCACCCTCGTCGAGGAGGCGACGAAGGCCTTCGAGGCCTATGACTACGCCCGCGCCCTCGAGCGCAGCGAGGCCTTCTTCTGGTCCTTCTGCGACGACTACGTGGAGCTGGTCAAGGGCCGGGCCTACGGCGCCAGGGGCGAGGCCGCGGCCGCGTCGGCCCAGGCGGCGCTGGGCCGGGCCCTGCAGACCCTGCTGCAGCTGCTCGCCCCGTTCCTCCCTTTCGTCACCGAAGAGGTGTGGTCGTGGTGGCAGGAGGGGTCGATCCACCGCTCCCGCTGGCCCGAGGCCGCGGCCATCGCCGCCGCGAGCACGGGCGGGGACCCGGCGCTGTTGGCCACCGCCTCACGGCTGCTGGGCGAGGTGCGCCGGGCGAAGACCGAGGCCAAGCGGTCCCTGCGCACCTCGGTGGACCTCGTCGAGGTCGTCGGCACGCCCGAGCAGTTGTCGGCGGTCGAGGCCGTCCGCGGCGACCTCGCCGATGCCGGCGTCATCACCGAGCTGCGCACTACCCGAGGCCACGAGCTCGGCGTCTCCGTGGCCCTGGCCGACCCGGCCTGACCCGACCCTCGGCGACCTCGGCCACGAGCGAGGCCCAACGCGAGGCCCGACGAGCGAGGCCCGACGAGCGAGGCCCAACGACCCCATCCGGGTGCGCTCGTTGCCGCCCAGCGGGCTCCAGTGCACCCGGATGGGCGGCGGCGCCCAGGGCCCGGCCCACGCGGGTGCGCTCGTTGCCGCCCAGCGGGCTCTACCGCACCTGCAGCCCCGGCCCGAGTCCCGGACGGCGCGACCGGGGTCGAAGGCGCCAGCCGAGCCAAGTAGGGTCCGATCCGATCGACGAGTCCGACGCACCAACGGGGGAGACGGGTCGTGTACGAGTTCCCGGAGCTGAACGTGACGGTGGGCGACGACTACGTCGCCACGGTGGAGATCGACCGGCCACCGCACAACTACTTCGACCACACGCTGATCTTGAACCTGGCCGACGCCTTCGAGGCCATCGACGAGGACCCGGCCGTGCGAGCGACCGTGCTTTGCACGAATGGCAAGTCTTTCTGCGCGGGCGCAAACTTCGGCGCCCCCCGCGAATCGGCCACCGAGACCAAGCCCGGGGCGCTGTACCGCGAGGCGGTGCGGCTGTTCTCCAACCGCAAGCCGGTCGTCGCCGCCGTGCAGGGCGCGGCCATCGGCGGCGGGCTCGGGGTGGCGTGCTTCCCCGACTTCCGGGTGGCGGCGCCCGAGGCCCGCTTCGCCGCCAACTTCTCCCGCCTCGGCTTCCACCAGGGCTTCGGGCTGACGGCCACCCTGCCGCCCCTGGTCGGCCAGCAGATGGCGCTCGACATGTTCATGACGGGCCGGCGGGTGAAGGGCGACGAGGCGTTCGCCAAGGGCCTCGCCGACAAGCTCGTGCCGCTCGAGTCCCTCCGCGACGAGGCCCACGCCTTCGCCCTCGAGATCGCCCGCTCCGGCCCCCTCGCCGTGCTCTCCATCCGGGCCACCATGCGGGGCGACCTGGCCCAGCGGGTCAAGGAGGCCACCGACCTCGAGCTGGCGGAACAGGACCGGCTGCGGGGCACGGAGGACTTCAAGGAAGGCGTGCGGGCCACGGCCGAGCGGCGCCTGCCTGACTTCAAGGGCCGCTGAGCAGCCCAGGCGCGCTGAGCAGCCCAGGCGCGAAACGTCCCCGGTCGGCCGGGCCGGGGACGCTTGGGCGGTGCTTCAGCTCTTGTTGCGGCGACGCCCGTAGCGGCGCTCGAAGCGCTCCACCCGGCCAGCGGTGTCCATGATGATCATGGTGCCGGTGAAGAAGGGGTGGCTCTTCGAGGAGATCTCCACCTTGGCCAGGGGGTACGTGTTGCCGTCCTCCCACTCCACCGTGTCGTTCGTCTGGACCGTCGAGCGGGTGAGGAACGACTCGTTCGAGGCCGTGTCGTGGAAGACCACGTAGCGGTAGTCGGGGTGGATGTCCTTCTTCCACGGTGCTCTCCCAGGCGCGAGATGGTCGACGCCTTGCGGCGCAACGGTCCCCAGTATTGCAGGGGGCCGAGGGCGAGGGGGAGCCGGCCACCGGCCTCGGTCCCCCCCACCGCGTCTGGTTACCATCGCTGGCGTGAGAGGCACGGCGTGGATGGCAGCGGCGGGCGGGACGGCGACCGACACCGAGACGATCGTCGACCCCACCCTCGACGAAGGCGACGAGGGCGACCACGACCGTTTCGCCCACTACGTGCGCAAGGGCGACATCATGCGCAGCGCCGTCGAGGGCGTGGCCGTCGTGGCCCTGTGCGGCAAGAAGTGGGTGCCCAACCGGAACCCGGACAAGTTCCCGGTCTGCCCGGAGTGCAAGGAGATCTACGAGGCCCTCAAGGCCATGGGCCGCTGATCCCCCAGCTGCTGTAACGGCGCCCATGCCCCGCCGCCCCGGCCTGGCCTCGCTCTAGCCTGCCCTCGTGGAGGAAACCATCCTGGTGCACGTGAGCGGCCTCGACCGTCCGGGGCTCACCGCGGCGCTCATGGGCAGGATCGCCGACGCCCGGGCCCGGGTCGCCGACGTCGAGCAGATCACCATCCACCAACGCCTGCACCTCAGCGTGCTGGTCATGCTGCCCGCCGGGCGCGACCTGCTCAAGGAACTGCTGTTCTTCGGTTGGGAGCAGGGCGTGACGGTCGACTTCGAGGTGGTGGGGACGACGACGCCCCCGCAACCGCAACCACAACCGCCCCCGGCCCCGCCGTCCCGGCGCCAGGAAGCCTGGGCGGTGACGCTGCTGGCCAGCGAGCTCGGCGCTACCGAGCTGCACGCCGCCGCGGGCGCCATCGCCGATGCCGGCGGCAACATCGAGCGCATAACCAGCCTGGCCAGTTACCCCGTCGCCTGTTACGAGCTGCTGGTGCGAGCCGCGGACGACGGGCCGATGCGCGCCAACCTGCTGTGCGCCTCTCGCGAGCACCGCTTCGACGTGGCCACCCAGCGCGAGGGCCTGTCCCGCCGGGCCATCCGCCTCGTGGCCCTCGACGTCGACTCCACGCTCATCCAGAACGAGGTCGTCGACCTGCTCGGCGAGGTGTGCGGGTGCGGTGAGGCCATAGCCGCCATCACCGAGCGGGCCATGGCCGGCGAGCTGGACTTCGAGGCCGCGCTGCGCGAGCGGGTGGCGTTGCTCGGCGGGGTCGACCTGCGCACCATCGAGGCCGCCAGGGCGCACGTCCGCCTCACGCCCGGGGCCCGGACCTTCGTGCGCACCCTCAAGCGGCTCGGCTTCCGCATCGCCCTCGTCAGCGGGGGCTTCACCGTCTTCACGGACGCGCTACGGGACGAGCTCGGCGTGGACTACGCCTTCGCCAACACTCTCGAGGTGGTGGACGGCCGCCTGACCGGGGGACTCGTGGGCCCGGTGGTGGACCGGCGTCGCAAGGCGGCGCTGCTGGCCGAGGTCGCGGCCGGCGAGGGCATCGCCCTGAGCCAGACCGTGGCCGTGGGCGACGGGGCCAACGACCTCGACATGCTGGCCGCGGCCGGGCTGGGCATCGCCTTCAACGCCAAGCCCGTCGTCCGCGACGCCGCCGACACGGCGGTCAGCGTGCCCTTCCTCGACGCCGTCCTGTTCGTGCTCGGCATCCGCCGTGACGACGTCGACCACGCCGATGACGCCGAAGGCCTCGACGTGCTCAAGCCGCCCATCGGCTGACGCGCGCCACCCTCGCTGGGGAGCCGGGGCTACTGTGCCCCTCGTCGCACTTGTGCGTGCGGCCGCGGCGGCGGCGTCGCCGCCCCGCCGGGGACGGGACGGCCGCCATGATGGGACAATGGCCCTGAGCACCCGCCCGGACGTGTCCGCCGAGATCGAGCAGTTCCTCTACTACGAGGCGTTCCTGCTCGACGAGGGCCGCTTCCGCGAGTGGCTGGGCCTGTTCACCGCTGACGTGCGCTACTGCATGCCCACCCGGCCCATCCGCAGCCGGCGCCCGGGCGCAGCCGAGCGGGTCGAGAGCGAGGTCCCCGAGCTGGCCTACCTCGACGAGGACTACGACAGCCTCCGCCAGCGGGTGGAGCGCCTCGAGACCGGCATGGCCTGGGCCGAGCAGCCCGCCTCGCGCACCGAGCGCCTGGTCAGCAACGTGCTCGTCCGGCCTCACGACGCGACTCGCCCGCCCAGCGCGGCCGACGCGACTCGCCCGCCCGGCGCGGCCGGCGAGGTCGGCGAGGCCGGCGCCCCGGAGGCGGCGGAGTCGGTCGACGTGCGCAGCGTGCTCCTGCTCTACCGACACCGCGGCGCCTTCGAGGTGGAGCAGTTCTGCGGGCACCGCGACGACGTGCTGCGCCGCGAGGAGGGCGAGTGGCGCATTGCCCGCCGGACGATCCTGCTGGCCGCCAACGGCCTGCCGGGCAAGAACCTCGCCCTGTTCTTCTGAGCCCTCAGACGGCGAGGTCGTCGACGATCTCGACGTCGGGCAGCGCCATCAACATCGCCGGGTCGACGCTCAGCTTGAGGGAGCGGCTGCCTCCGCCGAGCACGACCCGCTCCCGGCCCAGCACGCGGCTGTCCACCCAGATCGCCAGGCCCTCGGGCAGGCCGAAGGCGGTGACGCCGCCGATGAGCATGCCGGTGAGCGCCTTGGTCTCCTCGGCGGAGGCGAAGCTCGCCTTTCGCACCCCGAGCCGCTTGCGCACGGCCTTGTTGACGTCGAGCTTCGTCGTGGCCAGCACCACGCAGGCGGCGTAGGCGGGCGGCTCGCCCTTGCCCACCACCAGGATCGTGTTGGCCGAGTCCTCGGGCGCCACGCCGTAGGCCTGGCAGAAGGCGGCCGTGTCGGCGAGGTCGGGGTCGCACGGCATGAGCTCGTGCTCCACGCCCAGCGCGGCGAGCTGGGCAAGGACGGGCGCCGCTGGGTCTCCGGCGGGACCGGCGGCGTCGCCGTCGGCGGGGGTAGTGTTCGGCACGCTGTCAGAAGCTAGTGAGCCCAAGGGGGACCGATGGGACCGCTCACCGGGATCAAGGTCGTCGAGCTGGCCGGCATCGGCCCCGGCCCGATGTGCGCCATGCTCCTCTCCGACCTCGGCGCCGAGGTCATCCGCGTCGACCGCCTCGAAGCCGTGGACCTCGGCATCGACCGGGGGCGCCAGTTCAACGTGCTGAACCGGGGCCGCCGTTCCGTCTCCATCGACCTCAAGACGGCCGAGGGCCGTGACGCCGTGCTCCAGCTCGTCGACTCGGCCGACGCCCTCATCGAGGGCTTCCGGCCGGGCGTCATGGAGAAGCTGGGCCTCGGGCCCGACGTGTGCCTCGCCCGCAACCCTCGCCTGGTCTTCGGGCGGATGACCGGCTGGGGCCAGGAGGGGCCGATCGCCCACGCCGCCGGCCACGACATCAACTACATCGCCCTCACCGGCGCCCTGCACTCCATCGGGAACACCGGAGGGCCGCCCGTGCCGCCCCTCAACCTGGTGGGCGACTTCGGGGGCGGTGCCCTCTACCTGGCCTTCGGCCTCTGCGCCGCGCTCGTCGAGTCGCAGCGCTCCGGGCAGGGCCAGGTGGTCGACGCAGCCATGGTCGACGGCGCCGCCTCGCTCATGGCCGCCATCTACGGCATCCACGGCTCGGGGGGCTGGACCGACGAGCGCGGCGACAACGTGCTCGACTCGGGCGCCCATTACTACGGCGTCTACGAGTGCGCCGACGGCGGCTTCGTCTCCGTCGGCTCCATCGAGGCCAAGTTCTACGCCGAGCTCCTCGAGAAGCTGGACCTCACCGACGACGACCTCCCGGGGCGCAACGACCGCGAGGCCTGGCCGGCGAACAAGGAGAAGGTCGCCGCCCTCTTCCGCCAGAAGACCAGGGACGAGTGGTGCGCCATCATGGAAGGGTCGGACATCTGCTTCGCCCCGGTGCTGGACATGAACGAGGCGCCCAAGCACCCCCACAACGTGGCCCGGGGCACCTTCATCGAGGTCGACGGCGTCACCCAGCCCGGCCCTGCCCCCCGCTTCAGCCGGACCCCCGGCCAGGTCCAGCGCCCGCCCGCCGCCCCGGGCGAGCACACCCGCGAGGCGTTGCGGGACTGGGGCTTCTCCGCCGACGACCTCGAGGTGCTGGCCAAGGCGGGCGCCATCCGCGCCGAGTAGCGGACGACGGCCGCTCGGCCGCTGGCGACGAGGTGGGCAGGCGACACCTTCACCGATCAGCACCGTAGGCAGAAAACGGCTGGGCGTCGGCGCCGAGGGCGCGACCCTCGTACGCGCCGCCCCGGTCAGATCCGTTCGCCAGCCCGCGGGACGATGATGAGCGATCGGGCGGCGTCGTCCTGGTCGAGCCAGATCAGCCAGTCCTCGTCCGAGGGCTCGGGCGCCTCCTCGACGACGGCGTCGCGGGGCTTGTCGTCCTCGAGGGCGTCCCGCAGCCCGAACAGCGCCGCGGCCAGCACCCGCCCCGCCAGGCGCGAGCGGGCCGAGGCGGCGGGCTCGGGGGCGACGGCGGCGCTCATGCGGTGGGGCTCACTCCTTGAGGGCCACGGCGTTCGGGGTGACGTTCACCTTCGGCTCGTAGGCCGCCACCTCGACGGCACGCGCCTCTCCGGCCAGCGCAGCGCGCATGGCATCACGACAGGCTCCGCACGGCCCGTAGTACCGCTCCTGCACCGCGCCCCCGCAGCGGGGGCAGTCGAAGCCGGCCAGCTCGTCCGTCATCCTGCTGACGCTACCCCCCGGCCGCCAGGCCGGTGGCGGCCGCCCCGACGGGCAGCGCCACCCCGAGCAGCTCGTCGAGGCTGCGGTGGAAGTGGATCAGCGCCGGCTCGTTCCTGCCGAACGTGATCGCCTCCTGGGCGCCGGAGCGGAAGCTCGTCTGGATCTGCTCGCACATGATGAAGTCCTCGGTGTCGGTCACCTGGACGAGCAGGTCCATGGCCTTCCGCCAGCGGCGCTGGGCGCGCTCGGTGTCGGCCGGCTCGGGCGCGTAGAGGGTGATGATGGCGCTCGACTCGTCGGTGCCGTGGGGGAACACCTGCCAGAGCTCGACGTGGTCCTGCTGGTAGATGACCACCGCGTTCGGCATGAGCAGGTACACGAGGGTCACGTGGGGCATGGCGTCCCACGTCTCGCGCGGCTGCTCGTCGAGCTCGGCGATGGACCAGCGGCTCACCGTCATACGGCCCTGGGGCCCCCAGCTGTCGAACAGCGAGGCGCTCGACATGATCATCGGGGCGATCGTGGCCCGGTGCAGCGACTGGATGTGGTACGCCTCGCAGAACGTGTCGACCATGAGCTTCCAGTTCATGCGCCGGCGGTTCAGCCTGGTCTCCACGTGGTGGTAGCCCTCGAGACCGAAGGGGGCGAGCTCCTGCTCGGTGCCCGCCAGCCAGCCGGCG
>WHTX01000205.1 GCA_009377505.1 Acidimicrobiia bacterium | reverse complement strand
CGAGGCGGGCCGCGCCCTGGCCTGGGAGCGGCTGGCGCACCACGACCAGCTGTCCCCGGCTCTCGCCGCCCTTCTCGACGCCTCGGCGCGCATCGGCGCCGGCCGCTACGCCGACGCGCAGCGCGCCGCGCTCGAGGGCCGAGCCGGCTACGCGGCACTGCTGGCTGCTGAGCGGCTCGACGCCCTGCTCACCGCGTCGGCTCCCGGCGAGGCGCCCGAGGGGCTGGCGAGCACGGGCGACGCCACCTTCAACCGGGTGTGGACGCTGCTCGGCGTGCCGGCCCTCAACCTGCCGGCCGGCCGGGGCCCGGCCGGCCTGCCCGTGGGCGTCCAGCTCGTGGGGGCGCGCTGGGAGGACCGGGCGCTGCTCGCCGTCGGCCGCTTCGCCCAGGCTGCGCTCAGCGGGCCGGGGTGAGCTCCTCCGGCGGCCTGACGTTGCGGAACATGGCCAGGAGCACCAGGTCGTAGGCGATCTTGAGGCACCCGCCGACGACGAGGGGCCAGCCGAACGTGCTCCGCTCGAGCAGCCAGCCGGCGGCGAGGGGAGCAGCGGCCGAGGCCAGGCTGCGGGGCACGCTCGTCACGCTGGCCGCTGCCGGGCGCTCGGGTGGCGTGACGACCGCCATCACGTAGCTCGTCCGGGTGGGCACGTCCATCTGGCTCAGCGTGGCCCGCAGGAGCAGGCAGGCGACGGCGAGGCCCCCGTTGGGCATGAACGGCGTCGCCACGAGCAGCACGTTGGCCGGCAGGTGGGTGAACACCATGGTGCGGATGAGGCCGATGCGCGCCGCGATGCGCACCGCGAGCAGCGCCGAGGCCCCGGCCAGCAGCCCCGTCCAGAAGAAGACGGCGCCGGTCAGGGCCACGGAGAGGTCGTGGCGTCGTGACAGCCACAGCACCAACAGGGACTGCACCACGAAGCCGCCGCCGAGCGAGTCGAGGGAGAAGACCGCGGCCAGCCGGTAGACGATGGAGCGGGACGGCCCGAGGGCACGGTGGGGCGCGTCGCCCGCCGGCTCCACCGAGGGGGAGAGGCGCCGGTAGGCGAGCCACACCACCACGCCGGCCAACGCGTAGGCGAAGAACACGCCCCGCAGGGCCGCCTCCTCGGAGAGGCTGCTGCGGTCGGCGAGCCAGCCAGGCAAGCCGGCGGCGAGCGAGCCCACGGCGGCGACGACGAAGCCGACCAGGCTGTAGCGGGCGAAGAGGGCGGTGCGCTGGTGGTCAGCGACCGTGGCCGGTAGGAGCGCCTGCTCGGTGGGCAGGAACACGCTGACGTCCCCGGCCGAGGGGTTGAGCGTGCCGAGCACGGCGATGACCAGCAGCGCCCAGAAGGAGGCGGCCGCGCCGAAGGCGACCCCCGTCGCCACCATGGCCGCGGCGACGGCCTGGAGCAGGCGCAGGCGTGAGAGGCGGTGGCCCCTCAGGCCGACGGCCAGGGTGAGGGCGGCCGATCCGACGAGCGTGCCGGTGACGATGGCCCCGACCTCGAGGGCGTCGAGGCCCAGGACCACCAGGTAGGCCGGCAGGACGACCGAGACGAGGCCGTCGACGAAGGCGCGCACGGCCCGCGTGGCGATGAGCACGCCGGCGTCAGGGGTCGCCCCCGCGGGGAGAAGGCGGAACGGGCGCGGCCCGCCAGGCCGCGCCAGCTCAGGCGAGCGAGTCCTCGAGGAACTTCACGACCTGGGGCCACAGGCGCGCCGCCAGTTCGGCGTCGTGGGTGCCCATGGCGTCCTCCTCGTTCATGAAGGCATGCCCGGCCTGATGGACGTCGATGGTCGCGTCCTTGCCCATGCCCCGGAGCTTCGCCTCGAGGGCCTTGGCGGCCTCGGGGGGGAAGTAGTCGTCGGGCGAGGCCATGTGCCCCCAGACGCGGGCGGTGAGGTCGGAGTAGTCCGGCTCGCCGTCGCCCTGGGGGAAGCCGTAGAACGGCACGGCCGCCTTGACCTGGTCGGGTCGGAGGGCGGCGAGGATCAGGGTGAGCATGCCGCCCATGCAGAAGCCGACGACGCCGACGCCCTCGCCCGTGGTGCTGCCGAGGCCGGCCAGGTAGTCGACGGCCCCGCTCATGTCACGGGCGGCCCGGTCGGGGGGCATCGTCGACATGAGGTGGCCGGCCTTGTCCATCTCGTCGTGGCCGGCCAGCTCACCGTGGTAGAGGTCCGGCGCCAGAGCGACGAAGCCCTCGGCGGCGAACCGGTCGGCGGTCCGCTTGATCTGGGGGTTCAAGCCCCACCACTCCTGGATGACGATCAGGCCCGGGCCGCTGCCCCCGCTCGGGGTGGCGAGGTAGCCCGACGCCGTGTTGCCGTTGCTCGCGAACTCGACCGTGTCAGCCACGTCGCGGACCTTAGCGAACGGCAGCCCGGCGCGGCCCCGAAGCGCCTCGCCGACCGGGCCGGCGGCACTGTTCGGCACCCGAAACGTCAAGGGGATCGCTCGCCGTCCGATAGGACCCTGCACACATCGAGCGAGCGGATCTGAGCAGCCATGGGCTACGAGGTCCTTCAGGGGCCCGGTCCGGGAGGGGGAGTGCTGGAGATGGTGACCGAGGAAACGTGGCACGAGGCACGCCTCATCCCTACGAGTGGAATCAACGGCCAAGAGGAGGCGGAGCGCAGAGCCACCTCGGCCCTGCTCGCCGTCATGAGCGCGGTCCGGGAGTTCGGCGCAGCGATCGTGCGACCACTCGGCGCACCAGCCGGCCAGCTCTCGACCTTCATCGAGGTCCCCTTCGCGCTCGGTGACCGCAAGGTCATACCCGACGGGCTGCTCCGTACGAGTCGGGCCGGCAAGGACTGGACGGTGCTCGTCGAGGTCAAGACCGGTGCCGCGGAGCTGGAGAAGCCCCAGGTCGAGTCGTACCTGGAGGTCGCTCGAGAGCAGGGCTTCGACGCCGTGCTCACCGTCTCGAACCAGATCTCTCCGGCGCCGGGGGCGCACCCTGTCGACGTCGACCGGCGCAAGCTCTCCAAGGTCTGCCTGCACCACCTCTCCTGGGCGGAGGTCCTGACGGTCGCCGTCCAGCAGCGGGTTCATCGCGGCGTGGCCGACCCGGACCAGGCATGGATCCTCGGTGAGCTGATCCGCTACCTGGAGCACCCCAAGTCCGGCGCGCTCGACTTCGCCGACATGGGCGGATCTTGGGTGGCGGTGCGCGAGGCGGTGAACCGGGGCACCCTCCGGGCGACCGACAAGGGCTTGACCGAGGTCGTCTCCCGCTGGGAGCAACTCCTCCGGTTCACCGCGTTGCGCCTGGGGCGCGAGCTCGGCGCCAAGGTCGACGTCGTCCTGTCCCGCAAGGAGGCTGCGGAGCCAGCGGTCCGCATGGCCGTCCAGGCCGACGCCCTGACGAGCGCGGGCGTCTTGAGCGGGAGCTTGCGGATCCCCGGCTCGATCGCGCCGCTCCAGGTCGTCGCCGACGTCCGGCTCGGTCGGGTCACGGTGTGCGTTGACGTCGACGCGCCTCGCGAGGGACGGTCGCTGACCCGGGTCAACTGGCTCACGCGCCAACTACGCGAGGCTCCGAAGGGCCTGCGCATCGACGCCTCCTTCCACGGAGGACGGGGAACGACGAGCGAGCTCCTCGAGCTGCTCAGGGAACGGCCCGAGGCGCTGCTGGACGGGCAGCGAGAGCCGAAGTCCTTCAAGGTGACGGCCTCGTCTCCGCTCGGGGCGAAGCGGGGCACCGGGCGTGGGAGCTTCATCGACAGTGTCCTGGCAGCGATCGACGGCTTCTACGGCGTGGTCATCCAACAGCTGCGACCTTGGACGGCTCGTGCCCCTCAGCTCCCCAAGGGCGGGCGGACCGCGGCCGAAGAGGCCGGTCTCGAGCTGTCGACGCCGCCGCAGGACCTGGTGGAAGAGCCGTCCGAGGAGGACGTCGACGAGGCGGCGGCGCCCGTCGACCTGACGGTGACCGCGATGCCCGTGGCCGAGCCCGCAGACGGTGAGGACCTGGTGTCCTGGGATGACGCCCAGGACCGCCTCGACTCCGAGCGCGACGTCGAGCAGTCGTCCGACGCCGAGCGAGCGCCGGTCTGACGGCACGGCCGGCGAGAGCTGTGGCGGGGGGCAGCCTGTCCGACCGCAGGCAGCCCGTAGCGCGGAGAACCGCGTTCTCCGCTGCCAGTGCGGCCCGGCGCGCCGCGCCGGCCGCCCATCCGTGCCCGCGCCGGCCGGCTGGCCCGCTCGGCGCCCCCGGCTCAGCTCCGGGGGACCTTGGACCAGGCCACGTCCTTGTCGAGGCGCGGCTCCCCGGGCAGGCCGAGGACCTGTTCGCCGAGGATGTTGCGCATGATCTCCGAGGTGCCACCCTCGATGGAGTTGGCCCGCACGCGCAGGAACGCCTGGTGGACCTCGCCCCATTGCCCGTCGGACAGCGTGCTGGGCCGGCGGAACGTGTAGTCGAACTCGACCTGGCCGGCTGGGCCCATCAGGTCGACGCACAGCTCGTAGATGGCCTTGTTCTGCTCGGCGAGGGCCAGCTTGGCGATCGAGCCCTCCGGCCCCGGGTTGTGCCCCGCCCGGCGTGCCGCCGCCGCCCGCTGGTTCGTCAGCCGCAGCGTCTCCGCCGCCGACCACACCTGCATCAGGCGGTCACGGGCCACCGGCGTCTGCCGCTCGGCGGGCAGCGCCTGCCAGATGCGCAGCGCCTGGCCGATGGGCCCGGCTCCCCGCCGGCTCCCGCCACCGCCGCCCCCGATGGAGGAGCGCTCGTTCATCAGCGTCGTCAGCGAGACCCGCCACCCGTCGCCCTCGTCGCCGATGCGCAGGCTGTCCGGCACTCGCACGTCGGTCAGGTAGACCTCTCGTTGAACTCCGCCTCCGGTGATCTGGCGCAATGGCCGCACCTCCACGCCAGCCGAGCGCATGTCGACGACGAAGTAGGTCAGACCCCGGTGCTTGGGCACCTCGGGGTTCGTGCGGGTGACGAGCATGCCCCAATCCGCCAGGTGGGCGAGCGTGTTCCAGACCTTCTGGCCATTGACGACCCACTCGTCGCCGTCCCGGGTCGCCCTCGTGGCCAGCCCGGCGAAGTCCGAGCCCGCTCCCGGCTCGCTGAACAGCTGGCACCAGCGCTCCTCACCGGTGAACATCGGCCTGAGGAACCGCCGCTTCTGGTCCTCGCTGCCATGGGTGAGGATCGTCGGACCGGCCAGGTTCATGAAGAACTGGGCGGGGTCGGGCGGTGGGGCGCCGGCGGCGCGCAGGCGGGATTCGACCAGTCGCTGGAGCTGGATCGGCGCCCCGAGGCCGCCATGGCCCTCGGGGACGTGCACGAATGCCAGCCCGGCGTCGAAGCGGTGGCCGAGGAACTCCTCGCGGGTGCACGAGGTGGGTTCGTGGGCGGCCAGCAGGGCATCGAGCGCCGCCTCGACCCGGGCGGTGGCCGGGTCAGCAGCCGTTGTGGTGTCGGTCACCCCCCAAGCTTGGCACCCCGGCAGCCACAGCTCCCGGCGACCGGCCCCCGGCGAGGAGGCGCGCCCTGACGGGCCGTGGCCAGGAAGGCCTTGGCCACCACGCAGCCAGGCTGGGGCCCGCCCCAGACGGGGCCTCTCGTACAGTACGGACGACCGAGGGGAGTGATTGCCATGGCTGACGACCACGTCCACGGCCACGACAGGGCGGCGCCGATGCTCGACGGGCCCCGTGGGCCACTCCAAGGCGTTCGTGTCATCGACGTGACCCAAGCCATCGCCGGGCCCTGGTGCACGATGATGCTCGGCGACCTGGGCGCCGACGTCATCAAGGTGGAGCCGCCCGCCGGCGACAGCCAGCGGTTCCTCGGGCCGTACACGAAGGACGACGAGGAGCGGGCCTACGGGGGCGCCTACGCCACCTACAACCGCAACAAGCGCGGCATCGTGCTCGACCTGTCCCAGGAGGCCGACAAGGCGACCCTCCTCCGCCTCGTGGACGGCGCCGACGCCCTCGTCGAGAACAGCCGGGCGGGCGTGCTCGACCGTCTCGGTCTGGGCTACGAGGTCCTCCACGCCCGCAACCCCCGCCTCGTCTACGGCGCCGTGCGGGGCTTCGGGGACCCTCGCAGCGGGGCCAGCCCCTACGGCGAGTGGCCGGCCTACGACGTGGTCGCCCAGGCCATGGGCACGCTCGTCTCCATGAACGGCACCGCCTCGGGGGAAGAGCTCAAGGTCGGGCCCTTCGTCGGGGACATCTACCCGGGCACGGTCGCCGCCGTGGCCATGGTCGCCGCCCTCTTCCACGCCCGGGCCACCGGCGAGGGCCAGTTCGTCGACGTCGGCATGGTCGACGCCATCATGGCGCTCTCCGAGTTCGGGGTCATGCGCTGGTCCTACATGGGCCGCACCACGCCGCCGACCGGCAACCAGGCGCCCTTCTCGGCCCCGTTCGACATCTTCGCCACCAAGGACGGGTCGGCCGCCATCGCCGCCCCCGGCGACCACCAGTGGGCCACCTTCTGCCAGTGCATCGGACGTGAGGACCTCATCGCCGACCCGCGCTGCGCCAAGGCTCGTGAGCGCGTGCGCAACCGGGACTTCGTGGACGAGGTGGTGGGCGGTTGGGCGGCCGAGCGGACCACGGCCGAGATCGTCGAGGTGCTGGGCGGGCTCGTGCCCGTGGGCCCGGTGCGCAAGCCGGCCGAGCTCATCGACGACCCTCACGCCGCGGCGCGCCAGATGCTGGTCGCCGTCCCCCAGCCGAGCGCCCGGCCGACCGTCCAGGTCAACACGCCCATGCGCTTCAGCGCCACACCGGCCGGCGTGCACCGGCGGGCGCCCCGGCTCGACGAGCACGGCGAGGAGGTACGCGCCGAGCTCGACCAGCTCCACGACTGACTCGCGCCCAGCCGGGCTCAGAAGCCGGGGCTCAGAAGCCCGGGCTGGCTTGGTCGGGGTTGCCGAGGGCAGTGCCGTAGATGCGGATGGCGCCGCCGACGGGGATGAGCGGGAAGATGAAGTCCTGGTCGTCGTCGGAGACCCTGACGCAGCCGTGGCTCGCGGGGTAGGCGGGCACGCTGGAGAGCCCGTGCATGGCCCAGCCCTCCTTGAAGTACAGCGGCTTGTACAGCGTGCCGAGCGGGGCGACGACCGGCCCGTCGTCCTTCTCGTAGACGGTGAAATCGCCGACGGGCGTGTAAGCGACCGCGGTGTTGCCGTCGCTGTCCGTGTACTGCTTGCCGGAGCCGGTGGAGACGTTGACCGTGGTGACCGTGCCCGAGCCCGCGATGACGAAGGCGATCTGGCGGTCGAGGTCGACCTCGATGCGCGGGCCGGGCGCCGATGACCTGGGCCCGGCGCCTGACGGCGCCTGGATGCGGCTGAGCACCTCGGCGCCGGCCTCGCTGTCCCGGCTGAGGCCCTCGTGCTTCTGGAAGGCCAGCACGGCCGACTCGGTCCCGGGCCCGTAGCGACCGTCGGGGCTCCCGGGCCGGTAGCCGAGCTGGGCGAGGCGCTGTTGGAGCGCCAGTACCTTCGGCCCCTCGTCGCCCGACTGCAGCACGTTCGGGTCCCCGGCGGGCGCGGTGGTCGTGGTCGTCGCGTCCGCGCCCGCCGCAGCCTGCTTCGGGCCGACGACCTTGGCGAGGTAGCGCTGCTGGAGGGCGGAGAAGGTGGCGGCGTCGAAGTCGCCGGTGGAGGGCAGGCCGGCCTCCTTCTGCAGCGCGGAGAGCGCCGTCGTCGTGGCCGGCCCGAAGTCGCCGTCGATGCCGCCCTCGTAGAGGCCGAGCTCCACCAGCTCGGTCTGGAGGGCCTTGACGGCGTCCTCCTTGGCCTCGGGCGAGGCGTCGGCCAGCGCGAACACGGTGGCGGTGTCGAGCGCGCCCGTGGACGGCAGCTTCTCCGCGGCCTGGAAGCGGCCTGGAAGGCGGCGATGGCGGCCTGCGTGTCGGGCCCGTACACGCCGTCGAGTGGGCCCGAGAGGTAGCCGAGCTCGTCGAGGGCGTGCTGCAGGTACTTGACGATCGGGCTGGTGCCGAGCTCGCCCAGAGGGATCGGCGCCGACGTCGTCGGGCCGCCGGAGGTCGAGCCCGAGCCGGCGGTGGTGCCCCCGCCCGAGCCGGCGTCGTCGCCGTCCCCGCACGCGGACAGCCCAGCGCCGAGGAGGAGGAGCGAGAGGGCGAGGAGCGAGAAGGCTGGGCGGGGCGGGCGGGACGGTGAGCGCACAGGGGGAGTCAACCACGCAGAGGGTCCACCGCTCGCGACAGCTCGTCCGCGAACATGTGCAGGTGGGAGCCCACAGCCGGCGCCGGCGGAACCGGGCCCGGCGCGCCGTGGCCTACCCGCTGGCCATCGTCGGGCTGGGGGGCGTGCTCGTCACCGTGGGCCCGGGCGCCATGGGCCGGGCCGACATCCTGCGAACCGTGGCCGACGCGGTGGGCGCCCCGGCGGCGACGCGGGCCTTCCCGGCCGGGGCCGCGGAGCCCGGCACCATCGGGGGGGCGACCGCCCCGGGCGAGGTGGCGTCCTCGGCTGGCAGCGCCCCGGCCCCCACCGCCGCGGCGACCGGCTCGACGGCCGCGACGACCACAAACCCGGCCAGCGCGAACCGGGCCAGCGCGAGCCCGGCGAGCGCGGCGCCAGGGGGCGGCCCGGTGGCAGGACCGCGGACCGAGGGACTGCTCACCTTCCGGGGCAACGCCACCCGCACGTTCCACGGCACCGGCCCGCTGCCGGCGAGCTCTCCCGCCCAACGCTGGCGCTTCCCTGGCGAGGGCGGCCTGTGCTCCACCTCGGTGGACCAGAGCGGGCCCTCGGTCTGGTGCGGGACGGGTTGGACCGGCCAGCCCGCCGTCTTCGAGCGCGCCGGGCGCACCTGGGTGGTCTTCGGCGCCTACGACGGTGCGGTCCACTTCCTCGACGCGGCCACGGGCGAGCGACTGCTGCCCGACTTCCCCACGGGCGACCTCGTCAAGGGCTCGGTCAGCGTGGACCCCGACGGCTACCCCCTCGTCTACGTCGGCTCTCGGGACTCCTACCTGCGCGTGCTCGCCATCGACGGCCCCGAGCCCCGGGAGCTGTGGAGCCTGTCGGCCTACGACGTCTCGCCCACCATGTGGAACGACGACTGGGACGGCGCGCCCCTCGTCACCGAGGGCCTCCTCGTCGAGGGCGGCGAGAACGGCCAGCTCCACGTGGTCGAGCTCAACCGCAGCTACGGGCCCGACGGCCGCGTGCAGGTGGAGCCCCGGCTGGTCTTCAACGCCCCCGGCTGGGACGACGAGCTGCTCGAGGCGCTCGGGGACAGCAACGTCTCCATCGAGGGCTCCGTGGCGCTGCACGAAGGCGTCGCCTACTTCGCCAACTCCGGCGGCCTGGTGCAGGGCTGGGACCTGGCCCCGTTGCACTCCGGTGGCGCGCCGGAGCGGGTGTTCCGCTGGTGGGCGGGCGACGACGTCGACGCCACGGTGGTCGTCGACGAGGACGGGATGCTCTACGTGGGCGTCGAGTACGAGAGCCTCAACGCCCGCTCGGAGGAGGTCGGCCAGATCCTCA
>WHTX01000204.1 GCA_009377505.1 Acidimicrobiia bacterium | reverse complement strand
CGAACAGGCCGTGCAGGGTCGTGCCGAACACGCTGCCGCGCTGCACACCGTCCACCGCCCCGTCCTCAAGGGTCAGGAAGGCCTCGGCCCCGGGGCCACCCTCGGGCGCCACGCGGCCGTGGTGGACCTGGTAGCCGTGCACGGCATGGCCGAGGGCCTCGCCACTCCGCAGCCGGGTCACCTTGTCAGGCGCGAAGCGGGTGGCCACGGGCAGCAGCCCCAGGCCGGCGACCTGGCCGGCGGAGGACTCGACGTCGTCCTCGACGACGCGCCCCAGCACCTGGTAGCCGCCGCAGATGCCGAGCACGGCAGCGTCGCTGCGGGCCACGGCCGCGTCGAGGCCCCGCTCCCGGAGCCAAGCGAGGTCGGCCACCGTGGCCTTGGTCCCGGGCAGGATGACCAGGTCGGGCCGCCCCAGGCCAGCAGCGTCGTGGACGAAGCGGACGTGGACGCCGGGCTCCACGGTCAGCGGGTCGAGGTCGGTGAAGTTGGCGATGCGGGGGAAGCGAACGACGGCGACGTCGAGGATGTCGCCGACCGCCCCGCCGCCAGCCGCCCCACCGCCGCCAGGCGCCCGGGGAGCATCGAGGGCGAGGGAGTCCTCGGCGTCGAGGGCGAGGCCCCCGACCCAAGGCAGCACGCCCAGCGTGGGTACCCCGCAGCGGGCGCGTAGCTGTTCGCACCCGTCGAGGAGCAGCGCAGGGTCGCCCCGCAGCTTGTTGATCACGAACCCGCCGACGAGGGCGCGGTAGCGGTCGGGCAGGAGCGCCACCGTCCCGTACAACGCGGCGAACACGCCCCCGAGGTTGATGTCGCCCACCACGAGCGCCCGCAGGCCCGCCTCCGACGCCACGCGCAGGTTGACGATGTCGTGGTCCAGCAGGTTGATCTCGGCCGGGCTGCCCGCCCCCTCGCAGAGCACCACGTCGAAGCGGGCGCGCAGGTCGGCGAGGGCGTCGAGGACCAGGCCCAGGAGCTGCGGCTTGCGCTCGTGGTACTCGGCAGCACTGAGCACCTCGGTGGGCCGCCCGAGGACGACGACCTGGCTGGCCCGCTCGCCGGTGGGCTTGAGCAGGATCGGGTTCATGGCCACTTCGGCCTGCACCCCGGCAGCCGCGGCCTGGACGCCCTGGGCGCGACCGATCTCGTGGCCCGAGGGGGTGACCATCGAGTTGAGGGACATGTTCTGTGCCTTGAAGGGGGCGACGGACACCCCCCGGCGCGCGAGGAGCCGGCACAGGCCGGTGACCAGGGTGCTCTTGCCGGAGTCCGACGTGGTGCCGCAGACCATCAGCCCGCCCCGCAACGGCGGTGCCAGGGACGGCCTCAACGGCACAGCAGGGCTGGTGGCTGCATGGTGACCTCTCCGGCGTCAGCTGCGCTGTTCCCCCGCGCTGGGGGCGAACCGTAGCAACCTGCGCCGCTGCCACCCGGGGCCGACCGCCCCCCACCCCTGTCCTCCGCGCGAAGGAGCGGGCGGGGCGCCAGGGCCCGCCCGTACGGGGGCCCGGGAACCGCCCGGGTGCTGACGACGTGGGATGCGGGTAGGCGCACGCTGGTGACAAGGCCGCCCGACCGGCGAGCTGTTGAGGACACCTGGACGAGGACCAGCACCAGGAGGCGAACCATGGCCCTTCCCTGCGTCGTTCGACCGCAGTTACGGAGGCTCTCGGCCGCCGCCGTGACGGTCGCCCGCCGTACCCCTGCCGCCCGACCCCAACGCCGACCGACCCACGAGCACGGAGCTGCGGCTCCCCTTCGACGGGCTGTGGTGGGCGCTGGTGGCGCCGACACCGGAGGTCGGCAACCACCACGTCGCCGTCCCCGACCAGCGCCACGCCTACGACTTCGTGGTGCGGCACGACGGTGCGACCTACGGGGGCGACGGCAGCGAGAACGCCGACTACTTCGCCTGGGAACGGCCCGTGCTCGCCCCCGCCGCGGGCACCGTGGTGACGGCCCGGGACGGTCTCGCCGACAACTGCCCATCCGCTTCGAGGCGCACCTGGCCGACGGGGAGCCCCAGCACGGCGCCATCCGCGCCGGGCAGTTCGTCGCCGCCGATGTCGACGAGGTCGGCGAGGGCTGCCCCGACGATGATGTCCATGCCGGGGTCGACAGGCGAGCGGGCGTAGCCATCCCGGAGGTGTAGTGTGACCCTCGTCACCGCTCGACCTCAGGGCTGGGCGGTTCCCAACCGGGGGGAGGGGAACATGGTCCGGTCACGATCCTCGATCGGCGCGGCCGTGGTGCTGGCCGGGTTGGTGTTAGCGGCCTGCGGGAGCGATGACGGGGACGACGCGGCGGGCAGCCCGACGACCGCCGAGGCGTCGTCGTCCACGACCTCGTCCGATGCCTCCAGCTCCACGACGGCGCCGGCCCAACCGACGTCGATGGAGGAGTGGGAGGAGCTGTGGGCCACGCAGCGCCAGGCCGTCGTCGACCGCATCGTGGAGGCGGGGGGTGTCTCCACCGACGGCATGACGGCCAGCGGGCCAGGCGGGCTCACCGTCGACCTGTCCGAGTGCCCGGACGCCTGGTCGGAGACCGAGGGCCTCACCGACACCGAGATCAAGATCGGCCAGACCCTGCCCCAGTCCGGCCCTGCGGCCGACTACGGCAACGTCGGCCGGGCGGAAACCGTCATCTACGAGTACTACAACGAGGCGGGAGCCTTCGAGGACTCGGAAGGCAAGGTCCGCAAGGTCAACTACATCATCAAGGACGACGCCTACGACCCGGCTCGCACCATCCCCCTCGTCGACGAGCTGCTCGACTCCGAGCACGTGTTCGCCATCGCCACGTTGGGCACGCCACCGTCGCTGAAGACCTACGACAAGTTCGACCAGCGTTGCATCCCGCACCCCTTCGTGCTCACCGGCCACCCGGCCTTCGCCGACCCGGTCAACCACCCCTGGAGCACAGCCCACCAGTTGAGCTACACCACGGAGGCGGTGCTGTGGGGTGCGTTCGTCGACCAGCGCTTCGACGAGCTCGCAGGCGATGACGGCAAGGTCAAGGTCGCGTCGCTGGTGTCCAACAACGACTTCGGCAAGGCCTACGACGTCGGGTTCCAGGCGTACCTCGAGACGTCGGAGCACGCCGACGACATCGAGTACGTGTCCCAGACGCACGAACCCACAGCACCGACCGTGACCGACGCGATGACCACCCTCGCCGCCGAGGACCCCGACGTCTTCATCGCCATGGTCTTCTCGTCGTACTGCACACAAGCGCTGACCGAAGCGGCCCAGAACGGCATGCACGAGAGCGTGGCGTACCTCTTCGCACCGTCGGTCTGCCCCGGGAACACGTACGTCAAGGCCGACGCGGTCGGCGGGGACGGGACGGCGGCGGACGGTTGGTGGCAGGTCAACCCGGGCACGAAGGACATCAACGACCCGAACCAGTTCGACGACCCGTTCATCGCCTGGGTCCGGGACCAGCTCAGCGCCAGCGGCATCGACCCCGCCTCGTCGGGCACGCTCGGCAGCGGCGTCTACTTCGGCTGGTCGTGGGTGCAGGCGCTGCGCATCGCCGGTGAGCTCCCCGGCGGGCTGACCCGCTCGAACCTCATGCTCGCGTCGCACAGCATCGACATGACGCACCCCTTCCACCTGCCCGGCATCGGGTTCAACGTCAACGGCGTCGAGGACGCCTATCCCAGCGAGGGCGGCGTGTTCCAACGCTGGAGCGCCGCCGAGCAGGTCTGGGAGATCCAGGGCGAGACGATCGACCTCTCCGGGCAGTCGAAGAACTGCGTCTACGACCCGGCGACCGGTCTCTGCAAGTCCTGACGGCTGCCACGAGCCGCGGCTACGGGACGGGGACGATCTTGCCGGGGTTGAGGTTGCGCCCCGGGTCGACGGCCTCGAGCAGGCCTCGCACCATCGCCACCCCCGCCGGGGAGATGTCCTGCGCCAGCCACCGTGCGTGCTCGAGGCCCACGGCGTGGTGATGGGACAGCGTGCCCCCCTGGTCGACGAACGCCTGCTGGACCGCCGACTTCACCGCGTCGTACTGGTCGAGAGGGTCGCGCCCGGCGATCGGTGCGAAGGCGAACGTGAAGTAGAGGCACGCCCCCGAGTGGTACGAGTGCGAGAGGTGGCACATCAGCCAGCCCCGCACCCCGATCGACGCGAACGCCCGCTCGGCCGCGGCCGACACCCCCCGGTACAGGGGCAACAGACGCGACCACGACGTCGCCGTCTCGGACACGTCGGCCAGCCCGCCCCGATCCAGGAGGAAGTCCCGGATGTAGGGGTGTCGAACTTCTTCTGGTCGTACAGCGCCCCCGGCCCCGCCCCCACGCAGAGCCCGCCGTGGCGGGAAACGATACGCCCCACCAACTTCTTCTGCGCCTTGACGTGCGCAGCGGAGCCCTCGTAGCCGATGAAGGAGAGGCACAGCCGCTCGAGGTCGAACTTGCGGCCCCGCCGCAGGTAGACCTTCATCGCCCGGGACACCAGCCGCGAGCGCAGCGAACCCCGCCGTCGGGTGGCGAAGGAGAACGCCGTCTCGTTCGCGTCCGACACCCGGGTCACCGACGGTGCCGCCTCGCTCGCCGCGATCTCCTGCATCGCCGCCACCGCCCGCTCCCAGTCCCCGAAGAGGTGGCCGAGGATCTGGCGCTGCTCGGGCACGCGGTGCACCTGCAAGGTGGCCTCGGTGATGATGCCGAGGCGTCCCTCGCTGCCCAGCACCATCTCCCGCACGCTCGGCCCCGTCGAACTGGCGGGCACCGCCCGCGTCACCAGCAACCCCGCCGGGGTCACCACCCGCACGGCCCGGGTGATGTCGGCGATGTCGCCGTACTTGTCGGACTGCATGCCCGAGGACCGGGTGGCGATCCAGCCGCCGAGGGCCGAGTGGCTGAAGCTGTCGGGGAAGTGCCCGAGCGTCCAGCCCCCTTCGGCGAGCTGGGACTCGATGTTCGGGCCCAGCGCGCCGGCCTGGACCCGGGCCAGCGCCGAGCCCTCGTCGACCTCGAGCACCCGGTCCATGCGCCCCAGGTCCACCGACAGGACCGGCCTCGCCTCGTCCCGCGGCGCCTCGAGGGAGCCCGAGATGTTCGTGCCCCCGCCGAAGGGGATGACCACGGCGTCCGCCGCCAGGGCTGCGGCCATAACCGCCGCCACCTCGGCTTCCGTGGCCGGGTAGACGACGACGTCGGGGAGCCGGCCGAGGTCCCCGCGGCGCACCCGTACCAGGTCGCGCAGGCTCTTGCCGTAGGCGTGCACGACACGCTCCAGCAGCTCGCTGCGCACGTGGGCGAGGCCGACCGCAGCCGCCAGGGCGGCGCGCAGCTCGCCGGGCAGGGTCGGCTCGGCGACGTCCAGCGCCGAGAGCTCGATCACCGGGCTCGGCGGCGCGTCGAGGTCGAGGCCCACCTTCTCGCGGGCGAAGGGGGCCAGCGCCGGCTTGTCCTCGTGGCTGAAGGCGAGGTGCTCCTCGCCCCAGCCCCACCACTTCATGTGCTCGACCACGGGCTCCTCCGGTCTCGGGCGTCGCGTGCCGGCCACGCGGCGTTCAGGTGCCGGCCAGACGGGCCACGACGGGGGCGAGGGCGTCCAGCGCGTCGAGCGCCACGCCGATCGAGCTGATCCCGAAGCGCTCCCGCCGTTCGACCAGGGACTCGGCGATCTGGTCAGGCGAGCCGCACAGGGCATGGGGCGTAGCCAGGGCCTGGTCGACCGTGAGCCCGAAGCCCGCGGCCAGCGCCTCGGCCACCTGCTGGCGGTTGTCGGTGACCACGACGAGGTGGACGCGCACCTGCAGCTCGACGTCCGCCCACCGCTCCCCCGCCGCCTCCCGGGCCCAGGCGACCTTCTCCTCGGTGGCCTCGGCGGTGGCGTTGAGGCCGGCCGAGGCGTCGATCACCCCTTTGGCCATGTTGACGTTGATGCCCACGATGTCGGCCTCCCGCCCGGCGAGGGAGAGCAGCCGCCGTCCGCCTCCCCCCACCAGGATGGGCGGGTGCGGCCGTTGCACCGGCGCCGGCGTGCCCTGCAGGCCCGTCACCCGGTAGTACCGGCCGGCGTAGGTGCAGGGGCCGGGGGCGAAGAGGCACTTCACCACGGCGATGGCCTCCTGCAGCCGGTCGATGCGCAGGCCCGGGGGGTCGAGGGTGAGGCCCGCCCGCTCGTAGTCGGACAGCATCCAGCCGGCGCCGAGGCCGAGCTCGAAGCGGCCGCCGGAGAGGGCGTCGAGCGTGGCCGCCTCCTTGGCCAGGACGGCGGGGTGGCGGTAGTCGTTGCAGAAGACGAGGGCGCCGAGGCGGAGCGTGGTGGTGGCGTCGGCCGCGGCCCTGAGGGCGGCGATGGGGGCGACCTGTTCGTCGAGGTGGTCGGACACGGTGAGGGTCGAGTAGCCGAGGCCCTCGACGCGTCGGGCCAGTTCGGCCCAGGAGCGCGGGCTGACCGTGGGCGGGGAGGAGCACTGCACGCCGAAGCGGAACGGGCGCCGGTGGGGCGTCAGGGCCGACGGCGTCACGGTCCAGCAGGGTAGTGGCGGGGCGTGTAGGTCACGTCGCGGCGGCGACGTCCTCCAAGGCGCGCGTGGTGCGGGCGCCGTGGGCTCCCGGGGCGGCGGCGTCCCCCGTCGCCGGGGGCACGCCGCGCCGCCCCGTCAGCCCTCAGCCGGTGACGGCGGCGGCGGGCTGGGTGCTCATCGCGGCCAATTCGGGCATCACCGTCTCGGAGAAGAGGCGCATGCTCGCCTCGGCCTGGTCGAACGGCATGCCCGCGTAGGAGAAGACGCAGTTGAGGTCGTACTCGCCCACCACCGAGCGCTTGTGGCGGACGGTCTCGAGGATCTGCTCCGGCGTCCCGTAGGTCTGGGACTCGCAGAACGCAGCCGCCATCTCCGAGAGCCCGGCCTCGTTGATCATGTCGGAGAGCGCGCTGTAGGCCTGGTAGCCGTTCGTCTCGGCGAAGTGCCCGCCGTCGAGGTTGTAGTGCCTGGTCACGTTGACGAAGTAGCGGGCCATCCGCTCGCGCGCCACCGCGGCGGCCACGTCTGGGTCCTGGTGGCAGTACACGAACTCGGTGAGCGTCGGCGGCGGCGCGTCCTCGCCGTTGAGCTCGCGGTAGTGGCCGCGGTAGATGTCGATCATCTCGGCGTGCTGCTCGATGGGGAACTGGATGAAGGTCGCCATCCTCGCCTTGAGCTTGGCGGCGGCGTAGAGCGAGTCGGGCGACATGGCGATGCAGCGCAGGCTGTCGCGGAAATCGCGGACGGGCACCGGAGAAATCTCGGCGCGGGGCTGCTTGTAGTACTTTCCGTCAGCCTCCATCACGCCCGTGCGGAGGGCCTCGAGGATGATCTCGGCAGCCTCGTCGAAGCGCTCCCGAGCCTCGTTCATGTCGATGCCGAAGCGCTGGTACTCCATCTTCGCCAGCCCTCGCCCGAACCCGACCTGGAACCGGCCGTTGGAGAGGTAGTCGAGCACGACGATCTTCTCCGCCACCCGCAGCGGGTCGTTCCAGGGAAGGATGATCGCCCCGGTCGTGAGGCTGATCCGCTGGGTCCGCCCGGCCAGGTAGGCGAGGACCTGGAGGTTGTCGGGGCTCATCGAATAGGGGCTGTCGAAGTGGTGCTCAACGCACCAGATGGAGCTGAACCCGAGCGGCTCGGTCAGCTCGGCGAGGCGCATCTCCTCCATCCAGAACGCCTTGTCGGACATCCCCTCGAAGTCGTTGCCCAGCAGGATCTGGTAGCTCGGGATCATCTCGGCCCCCCATTCTCGGCACAGATGCGCCATCGGCTGACGAGATGTTACCCTCGCCTCGCCGGCGGCGACGTCGAAAGCGCCGGTGCAGCGAGCCGAGGGGGGACCGCAATGACCAGCACCCAATCGCCCAGCACCGAGTCCGAGGCCCAGCGAGCCCTGTTCCACCAGTTCGGCGAGCGCCTGACCGCCGACCCGCCGCTCGAGCTGCAGGCGATCCGTGAGATGTTCGAGGAGTTCCACACCCTCGCGGCCGAGCCCACCCAGGTCTGCTACGAGGAGGTCGACGCCGGCGGTGTGCCCGCGATGTGGTGCCTACCGGTGGGCGCGGCGCAGGACCGGGTGATGCTGTTCGCCCATGGGGGCGGGTTCGTCACCAACGGGATGTGCAGCCATCGCAAGATGGCCGGGCACCTGGCCAAGGCGGCCGGCGTGCGGGGCCTCGTGATCGAGTACCGGCGCGCCCCGGAGCACCCCTACCCCGCGCAGCTCGAGGATGGGATCACCGCCTACCGCTGGCTCCTGGGCCAGGGCATCGAGGCGGGGCACATCTTCACGGCCGGGGACTCGGCCGGCGGGAACCTGGCCACGACCCTGCCCCTCAAGGCCCGGGCGGAGGGCCTTCCCCTGCCCGCGGCCATCGTCGCCCTGTCGCCCTGGTACGACATGGAGGCCAAGGGCGAGACGCTCGTGAGCAACGCCGCCACCGACGCGCTGGTGCGGCCGGGCCTGGCCGAGGGCATGACGGCCATGTTCCTCGGTGAGACGGGCTCCATGAGCGACCCGCTGGCCAACCCGCTCTACGCCGACATGGCCGGGATGCCGCCCATCTTCCTGACCGCCGGCAGCTGGGAGGCGTTGCAGGACAACGCCGACCGGATGGCGGCGATCGCACGGTCGGCCGGCGTGGACACGACGCTCGAGATCGTGCCGGGCATGCAGCACGTCTTCACCTTCCAGGCCGGGCGATCGCCCGAGGCCGACCAGACCATCGCCACCATCGGCCGCTGGGTGCGCCCGAAACTGGGCCTCGGCTGAGCAGCCGCCTGCTGCGGCTACTGCTCGCTCATGGCCGCTTCGGCGCGCGTGGCCATCTCCTCCTCCGAGATGTCCTCAACGTGGGTGGCGACGTTCCAACGGTGGCCGAAGGGGTCTTGGAACTGGCCTGACCGGTCACCGTAGAACTGGTTCTCCACCGGCCGCAGGGAGGTCGCGCCGGCGGCGAGGGCCTTGGCGAAGACGGCGTCGACGCCCTCCACGTACACGTTCAGCGTCACCGGCGTCCCACCGACGGACTTCGGCCCGAGATGGCCGATGTCGGGGAACTCGTCCGCCAACATGATCACCGAGTCACCGAGCTGCAGCTCGGCGTGCCCGACCTTGCCGCCGGGCTCGTCCATTCGCATGCGCACGGTGGCGCCCAGCACGCTGCAGTAGAAGTCGATGGCGGCAGCGGCGCCGTCGACGGCCAACGACGGGATGACCTGCGGATATCCGTCGGGGATGGGCTTGACAGCAGCCATGTCGCCTCCTCGGTCCAGCATCGCCCCCCTGGGGCGAACTCTTGTTCGGGCAGCCTATCCCCGCCCGCCCCGGCGGGCAAGGGGCGCGGGGGCGCCACCGGGCAGAAAGAGCTGGTGCTCGGCCGTGACGGTTGAACCCGGGTTCACGGTCGGCCTACGGTGCGGCGGGAACAGGGGGATCACCATGGCCGAGGTGTTGGAGCGGTCGACCATCGAGGTCGGCGAGATGAGCGTGCCGTCATCAGGCGCGGC
>WHTX01000203.1 GCA_009377505.1 Acidimicrobiia bacterium | reverse complement strand
CTCGTTGCCGGCAGGCGGGCCGGGGCGCACCCGAAGCCCCGAGCAAAGGCGCCGGCCGGCCCCCTGAGACCGCCGCCGGCAGGCGGGCTCGCACGCACCCGGCCACGTCAGGCCCCGCCGCAGCCCAGGCCCGGCCGGCCCGTCCCTCACCTCACCGACCGCTACGGCCTCGCACGCCCTTGGAACTACTCGTCTAGTTCCTCGAGGCGGCGGGTGCCGGGGTTGTCCACGAAGAGCCGGTGCCTGGCCGGGAGGCGGCCGCGCTCCACCATGGCCCGCAGGTAGAGCTGCATGAGCACGGCGACCTTGTAGGCGGCGTAGCGGCGGTGCCAGCCCCGGTGCTCCGGCTCGCGGCCCACGGCGGCGGCCCACTGCGCCCACGTGGTGGCCTCGTCGGGCCAGCCGGCCAACGCGGAAAGGCCCATGCCCGTGGCCCGCATGCGGTTCATCTCGCAGAACCAGGCCACGTCGAGCTCGCCGGGGCCGCTGCACGCCAGCTCCCAGTCGAGCATGGCGACCACCTCGAAGTCCTCGTCGAGCACCATGTTCGCCGGCCGGGCGTCACCCCACAGGAAGCGCGGGGCGCCGGTGCTGTGTGCTGGCAGGGCCGCCGCCAGGGCGTCGTGGGCGGCGTCGATCACCGGGTGGGCGGTGGCCGACCAGCGGCACAGCTGCTGGCACCAGGCCATGTGGTCCCCGAGCCCCGGTCCGACCTCGACGAAGCCGGGCGCCGGGATGCCGTGGACGGCGGCGATGCAGCGCACGGCGGCGTCGTGGAAGGCCCGGTGCTGGCCGGGCGTCGCCTCGACCAAAAACCCGGCCTTGGTGAAGGGCGGGTCGTCGTCGGCCGGTACTCGCCCGGCCACCCTGGCCATGACGAAAAAGGGCCGGCCGAGGGCCTCCCCTGTCGGCTCGTAGCCGACGAGCTCGGGCACCGCCAGACCGGACGCGGCGGCGAGCTCCAGGCAGCGCACCTGGTGGCCGAGGTCGTAGCTCGGGAACATGGAGGTGCCGGTGGGCGTGAGGCGCACCACCAGCTGCAGGCCACCGGCGCTGACGAAGACGGTGTCGTTGGACCAGCCCCCGCCCGTCGGTGCGCCCTCGAGGACCACCTCGGCCACGCCGAGCCAGGAGGCGAGGGCGCCGGCGTCGAGGGCGGTCATGGCATCGGCCAGTGGCCCTTGGCCTCCTTCGAGTTCCAGATCTCGACGATCTTGCCATCGCGGACACGGAACAGCTCGACGCCGGCGAACACGTAGCTGCGCCCGTCGGTCTGGGTCGACCACCCGTTCCAGGCCACGGAGACCAGGTCGCCCTGGGTGATCACGACCACCGGTTCGAAGCGGAGCACCGGGCAGGCGGCCAGCATTTTCTCGAGCCGCTCGGTGTTCTCGGCGAGGGAGAGCACATTGGTGTCCCCCGGGGCGTGGCGGACCTCGTCCGGGGCGATCAGCTCGGGGACGAGGTCGAGGCGGCGTTCGTTGTAGAGGACGGCCAGGTAGCGCCGTACGACGTCCTCGGGGCTCGGTTGGCGCCCGGTCGTGGCGCCAACCGCGGTGCTGTCGGTCGCAGCCCTGTCGGTCACGGGGGTGAACCTAGTGGTAGGCGTACCGGATCCGAACCGGGGACGCGTTTCGGGGTCGCCCCCAGGGCGATTCCGAGCATCCCCGGAGCCGAGCGGGCACGCCCCCGCAGGTCCCGCGCTCGGCTCAGGCCCAGGTCTTGAGCTCGGGGAGGACCTCTTCGGCGAAGAGGCGCATGCTCGCCTCGGCCTCCTCGAAGGGGACGCCTCCGAAGCGGAAGGCGGGCGCGGCCTCGAAGCGGCCCATCAGCTCGTAGCGCACCTGTGCGTCGGTGATGCCCGGCCAGCCGTGGCTGGCGGACAGGGTCTGGATGCCAACGTCCACGTGGTCCTCTCTGTCGTCCGCTGCGCTCGCTCTTTCTAAGCTAGATTCAGTTCGACGCTCGGTTCAAGGCGGGCGGTCGGGCGCCTACGCTCGGGGCGCCGGTCACGGGCTGGTCGCCCGGGCACGGCGCACGCGACGAGGACGGGAGGGACATGGGGGCCAGCACCGACTACGCCGCCCTGGTCGCGGACGACCGGGTGCACGGCAGCCTGTACGTCGACGAGGACGTCTACGCCGACGAGATGGAGCGCATCTTCACCCGCGGCTGGGCCTTCGTCGGCCACGACTCCGAGGTGCCCGCGCCGGGCGACTGGGTCACCCGTCGCCTGGGCCGGGAGCCGGTGATCCTCGTTCGGGACCGCACGGGCAAGGTCAACGTGCTGGCCAACCGCTGCGCCCACCGGGGGACCACCCTGTGCTGGGAGCCCGGCGGCAAGAGCTCGTCCTTCCAGTGCACCTACCACGCCTGGACCTTCGGCCTCGACGGCTCGCTCAAGGGCGTGCCCTACCCGGGCGGCTTCAACCGGGACAAGGCCGGCCTCGGGCTCGACCGGCCCGGCCAGGTCGACAGCTACCGAGGCTTCGTGTTCGCGAACGTGTCGGGCGACGCGCCGCCCCTCGCCGAGCACCTCGGGCCCGGCGGCGCCGAGCTGCTCGACCGGTTGTGCGACCTCTCGCCCACCGGGCGGATCACCCTCGGCGGTGGCTGGATCGGGCACCGGGTGGCGTCGAACTGGAAGATGTGGCCCGAGAGCGACAACGACGGCTACCACCTGGGCTGGGTGCACGCCTCCATGGTCAAGGCCGCGCCGGACACGTACTACGAGGACACGGTGCTCGGCGGGGAGGGCGGCAACAGCTCCCTCGCTGTCGACCACGGCGGCGGCCACTTCGAGCTGGACTTCCGCCCGAGCTACAAGGCCGAGCTGGCCTGGCTGGGCGCGCCGCGCCAGAAGGTGGCCGCCTACTGCGAGGCCCTGGCCGAGGCCCGGGGGGCGGAGCGCGCCGAGCAGCTGCTGTGGGAGGGCCCGCCCCACGCCATGATCTTCCCCAACCTGTTCCTCGGGGAGATGAACCTCGCCATCGTGGAGCCGGTGGCGCCCGGGGCGACCGTGCACCGCCACACCGCCGTGCAGCTCGAGGGGGTCGACGACGCCTTCAACCGGCGGCTGCTGCGCCAGTCCGAGGCGGCCATGGGCCCCGCCGGGTTCATCGTGCCCGACGACGCCGTCACCGCCGAGCGCATGCAGGCCGGCTTCGCCGGGGCCCGTGCCGATTGGGCGGGGCTGGGGGACCGGGGCAGGGCGTGGATCGACCTGTCCCGGGGCCTCGAGCGCGAGCAGGTCGGCGAGGACGGCCGGCGCCGCGGCCACGTCACCGACGAGACGACGAACCGGGCCTTCTGGCAGCACTACCGGGCCGTGATGGGCGGTGGAGCGTGAGCCCCACAGGTGGGTCGAACGGGGACGCCGGCGCGCCCGGGGGGTCGCCGGCCGTGCTGCCGGCGGTCGACGAGGCCTTCCGCCGCGAGATCGAGGTGTTCCTGTTCCTCGAGGCCCGCCTGGCCGACGAGTCCCGCTACGAGGAGTGGGAGGCGCTCGTCACCGACGACGTGCACTACTGGGTGCCCAACGGGCGGGCCGACTACGACCCGGCCACGCGCCTCTCCTACGTGAACGACAACCGGGCCCGGCTCGGGACCCGGCTGCGCCAGCTCCGCACCGGCCTGCGCCACGCCCAGACGCCGGTGTCGCCCATGCGGCGCACGCTCGCCAACGTGGAGGTACTGGCCGTCGACCACGCCGTGGACGAGGCCCTGGTGGCGGCGAACCAGGTCGTCTACGAGGTGGCCGCACAGTCCACCGGCGAGCTGCGGGCGTGGCCCGGGCGGGTGACCTACCGGCTGCGCCGGGTGGAGGGCGCCTGGCGACTGGCCAGCAAGACGGTCGAGCTCGTGACCAGCGGTGACGCCCTGCCCAACCTCACGTTCCTGTTGTAGTCGACGGCCTGTTGTAGTCGACGGCCTGTTGTAGTCATCTGGCCCGTTGTAGCCATCTGGAGGGATGCCAATGCCGAGCGATGCCTACCGAGCGATCCTGGACACGTTGTGGGCCCAGGAACGGGCGCCCGGGGTTTCCCTGGCCGAGCAGCGGGCGAACTACGACGCCATCGGTGACCAGTACCCGCCCCCTGCCGACGTCAACGTCGAGGACGCGGTCGGCGCGCCGGTGCCCTCGATTTGGGTGCGGGCGCCCGAGGCGGCGACCGACGGGGCGCTGGTGTGGTTCCACGGCGGCGGGTACGTCATCGGCTCGCCCCACGGGTACCGGCGCCTGGCCGCCGACCTCGGGAGGGCGACCGGGCTACAGGCCCTCGTGCCCGACTACCGCTTGGCGCCCGAGCACCCCCACCCGGCCGCCGTCGAGGACGCGGTGGCCACGTACCGGTGGCTGCTCGACGGGGGCCTGGCCCCGGAGCGGATCGTGGTCGGGGGCGACTCGGCCGGGGGCGGGCTGGCGGTGGCCACCCTGGTGGCCCTGAGGGACGGGGGCGTGCCTTTGCCGGGTGCGGCGGCGTTGCTGTCGCCGTGGACGGACCTGTCGCTCTCGTCGTCGACCTGGACGTCGAGGGCCGAGCTCGACCCCCTGGTCGGGGTACACAATGCCCCGGACATGGCCAAGGCGTACCTCGCCGGCCAACCGGTGAGCACTCCGCTCGCCTCCCCGATCCACGCCGAGCTCTCCGGCCTGCCTCCGCTGCTGATCCTCGTCGGCGACCACGAGGTGCTGCTCGACGATGCGCGGGCCCTCGCCCAGCTGGCGAAGGGCGCCGGGGTTGCCGTCATCCTCGAGGAGTACCCCGAGCTGCACCACGTCTGGCCGGTGTTCACCCCCGACACCGTCGAAGGCATCGAGGCCGTGGCCATGGTCAGCACCTTCTGGCGCCGCCACCTCGGCCGATAGCCTCCGCTGGCGCCGGGGCGGCGCCGGCACAGTCGGTGCCGCCGCCCCCCCGGCCCGGCCCATCTGGCAGCGGAGCGTGCCGTTCTGCGCGTCGGGCGCTGCGAGTCGGGCGTGCTGCGCGGCCGCGGGCCATCGGCCGCCGCCTGGGCCGGCGGGGCTCAATCGACCGGGGAGGTCGGCCGGGGCGCCTGCCAGCGCCGGGCCGCCGTGGCCTCGGCGAGCACCTCGCAGGAGGTCACGTGGCGCATCCGGGGGGTGATCGTCACCCGCACCACGCTTCCCTCGGCCACGTCGGGCCGGTAGAAGCGCAGTGCCCGCACCTCGTCGCGGCGGCCGTCGTCCACCGCCGTGAACCCCGTCGGCTCCCACCGCCGCGAGTCGCCCACGCTCTTCCAGCCCCACGGCACCCGCAGGACCTGGCCCTCGAAGCTCACCGGTGTGCTGGCGAGGTCGGGCACGGCACGGGCCAGGGTCACCAGCCCCTTGGCCAGCTTGGCCCCGCACCAGATGAAGGGCACCCCGAGGCCGAAGGCGACCCCGACGAACACCACGAGCCCCAGCCAGGCGGGGCCCGACTCGGTCACGACCGTGTCGATGATGTCGAAGAGCATCGGCCCTGCGGCGCGGACGAGGACGAAGCCCACCAGCCCCGCCAGCGCCGACCAACCCACGCCGAGCAGGGTGGCCTTCACCGGCGCCTCGCCCTCGTAGGAGCGGCGAGGGTACTCGATGGCGACCTCGCGCCACAGCCCGCCATAGGCGCTCCACGCCTCGTCGTCCCGTTGGGGCCCGATGGGCACGGCCTGCGCGGCCGCCGGGCAGGCCCCGAGGGCGACGCCGTAGGCGAGGTGGCGGTCCCACACGGCCACGGCGGCCGGGGGCGCCGAGATGAGCAGGTCGGTGCTCCGGACGTGTTCCCGGACGCCGAGCCAATGGGCGGCGGCCGTCCGGCCCGCGTCGGTCTCCCGCCAGGCCCGAAGCTTGGCGGCGCCGAGGACGACCACCGCCACCCAGAGGAACCCGGCCATGACCAGCCCGCTCCCGGCCTCGTCGCTCTCGGCGGTCGACCCTCCCGCCCGGGCGACGGCGCCGAGCACCTCGACGGCGGCGCCGCCGAAGACGAGGGGGATGACCAGGGTGGCGCTGAGCAGTAGAGCGGGGAGCCTGCCCCAGCGGCGGCGGACGAGGCCCCGGTGGCGGGCGTCGTCGACCACCAACTTGGCGAAGGACTTCCACCACGAGTCGGCCAGCTCGGCGCGCCCGAGGCTGAGCTCGCGGATGGCGACGGTCCCTTCCTTCGTCGCCTTGGCCCGTACCAGGTCCAGCACCTTGGCCTCGTAGGGCGTGAGCTGGCCCGTGCCGCTGCGGTGGGCGTGGAGGCGGCACAGGTAGGTGTCGGGGGCGACCTGGTCGATGGCCAGGTGGCGGCGGGCGGCCAGGTCCAGGAGCGTGGCCGAGACGGCGGTGGCGGTGACATGGCAGCGGTGGGCCAACAGGTTGGCCACGGCGGGCGGCTCCGGGCCGAGCTCTATCGTCGCCGGGCCGGCAGGCGGCAGCTTGGGCCGGGTCGCGGCGAGCACCACGGCGGCGAGCGCCAGCCAGGCGACGAGGCTCAGGGCGCCGGCGGCGGCGAGCGGGATGGCGTCGTCGCTGGAGACGGCGGCCAGCAGCACCGCGCCGCCCGGCGACGAGCTGACTTCGAGCACCACGCCTCCCCACCTCGCGGCCCGCGGCGGGCGGCGCCCTGCAGCACAGGGTTGCCGCTTCTGCGCAGCGTACGGCCCGTGGCGGCAACCCCGCGGCGTCCGCGCCGCGCCCCCTCGGCCACCTCCGCCGCGCCCGCCAGGCAGGACCGAGCAGGTCCCAGCGATTGCCGGCGATGTCGACGAAGACGGCGACCCGGCCGTAGGGCTCGGTTCGTGGCGCAGCCCGGAACTCGACGTTGCCCGCGACCATCCGTTCGTAGGCCGCCTCGAAGTCGTCGACCCAGAGGAAGAAGCCGACCCGTCCGGCCACCTGCGCCCCGACAACGGAGCTCTGGTCGTCGCCGTCAGCTCGGGCCACCAGGCTGCCGGTCTGCCCACGCGACCACCCAGCCCGCCGGGGCCGGGGCGACGTCAGCTGGTGACGCCCTGGAAGGCACCCTGTGCGTGGAGCCGTTCGAGGAAGGCGGGCTCGTACGCCTCTTCGGGGTGGTCACGTGCCGTGGCGTCGACGATGTGGGCGTCCTCGCCGATGAGGATGCGCCAGCGGTCGGCGCGGACGCCGTCGAGGATGACGGTCGCCGCCCGGCCGGCCGTCGTCGGCGCCGTGTTGCGGAACGTCGCCGCCCGTTCGGTCACCGCGGCGTCGACCGGGCGGCCGAGGATGGTCATGGTGTTCAGCGCGATTGACGTGCCGATGTGGCCGGGCATCACCACCGACACCTTCACATGGGGCGCGTTGAGCCGCAGGTCGGTGATGAGCGCCTCGCTGAAGCCCTTCACCGCGAACTTCGCCGCGCTGTAGGCGGTGTGCGGATGGCCCGGCCCGAGCGAGGCCCAGAACCCGTTGACGCTGCTCGTGTTGACCAGGTGGGCTTCCTCCGAGGCCACGAGCAGGGGAAGGAACGCCCGGCTGCAGTAGTAGACGCCGTACCAGCACACGGCGAAGGTCCGATCCCAGTCCTCCCGTCGCCCGCTCACGAAGCTTCCCCCGCCGCCGATGCCGGCGTTGTTGAACAGCAGGTGGACGTGCTCGGTCTCGTGCGCCTCGGCGACCTCGTCCCGGAAGGCCAGCACCTGGGCCTCGTCTGACACGTCGCAGACGTGCGTGGTGATCTCGGTCCCGTCCGGCGCGCCGTCGAGGCACAGCGCCCGGGTCTCGACCATGTTCTCCTCGGACACGTCGCAGATGGCGACGTGGCAGCCCTCGGCGCTCAGCTGGCGGGCCAGCTCGCGGCCCATCCCCGTCCCGCCGCCGGTGACGACGGCGATCCTGCCCTCGAAGCGGTCCATCCCCGACCTCCTGCGCTGTGGTGCGGGCGCAGTCAACCACACGGGCGCGGCCCGCCCGCCTGCCGGCCCCGCGCTCAGCCGTGGCCCAGGCCCACCCGCACGGCCTCTTCGACGGGGGAGTACGCACCGTCGGCCCGCTCGAGCTCGAGGCGACCGTCGAAGAGCAGGCCGGGCTGGGCCAAGAGGCGAGGCGAGCGGCCCCGGTGGCGTTGCGCGGCGTGAACGAGGAAGGGGTGGCACAGGTAGACGTCGCCGGCCCGGCCGGTGGCGAGGGCCAAGCGCCCTTCGTGCACGTTGGGCAGGCGGCCGACGACGTCGTCGAACCGACGGCCCCCCTCGCCAGCGCCGGCGAGGGCGGCGGGGACGTCGAGGTGGGACCCGACGCGCAGCCGGGTGGGCGCGTCGTCGGCGCCCACGTCGGAGAACAGGAAGAGCATCAGTAGCGACCGGCCGTCGGAGCGGAGGTTGAGCCCGTAGGTACCGTCGAGCTCGAAGCTGCCGTCGACGTGCCAGCCGTCGTCACCGGGGTCGCCGGCGACGGGGAAGCGGACGGCGATGGAGCCCGACAGGAACGGGTGCGCCACCCACCGGCCCGGCCCGACCAGCTGGTCGAACGCCGCGTGCAGGCCCGCCGTGTTGGCCGCCCTGCGGAAGGGCTCGCCGTGTTGGCTGGGTAGGCGGAGGACCGGGCTGGCCCACGTCTCGGGGTCGTCGGGGTCGGCGTCGAGCCGGTCCCAGAGGTGCGCTCGGCACTCGGCGGCCAGCTCGGCCGGGAAGGCGCCGCGCAGGGCGACGAAGCCTCGGGCCACGAAGCTGCGCACCTCCTCGGCATCGAGGGGGCCGTCGACGGCGAGCACCGGCCAAGGTTGCCATGGCCCCCGACGGCGGGGCGAGTGACTTGCCGCCCAGCGGCCGGCTCGGCCGTCGGCTCAGCGGCCGACAGCGTGCTCGAGCTCGGCCTTGTTCATCTTCGAGCGGCCGGGCACGTTCTTCTTCTTCGCCTCGTTGTAGAGCTGGTCACGGGTGCGGCCGCCGGAGCCCTTGTGCGAGCGCAGCCCGCCCCGGCGCCCCGAGGAGATGTCCTTGGTCGACGTGCGGCTCGCCGCCTTCGCCTCGCCGGACCGGGCACGCTCCTTGTTGACGGTCCGGGCGGCGATCTCCTCGGCCGTCTCCTCGTCCCTGCCCCGACCCTCGAGGCCCTCCTTGATGTGCTCGTACTGGCGCTCTCGCTTGTCGTTCCAGGTTCGCTGGGGCACGTCGGCCTCCTCTCGTCCCCGCCCTCCACGTGCGTACCCCGAGCCGTCCTGCCCTCAACGCCGGCCTGGTGTCCGCGGGCGCCGGCGCGGGTAGTGCAGCGGACGTGACCTGGTCGAGGGGAAGGGCAGGGTGAGCGCCGAGGGCACGGCGGGCTTGGCCGCCGAGGCGGCCGGCTGCCGGGCGTGCGACCTGTGGCGCAACGCCACCCAGACCGTCTTCGGCTCCGGCTCGCCGTCGGCGCGCCTGCTGCTCGTGGGTGAGCAGCCCGGCGAGCAGGAGGATCGCGCCGGCCGCCCCTTCGTCGGCCCGGCGGGACGGGTCCTCGACGACGCCTTGCGCGACGCCGGCATCGGGCGGGAGGACGTCTACCTCACCAACGCGGTCAAGCACTTCAAGTGGAAGGCGCGGGGCAAGC
>WHTX01000202.1:5941-9614 GCA_009377505.1 Acidimicrobiia bacterium | reverse complement strand
ACCGAGATGCGGGCCGCCTCGCCCCGGCCCGCCAGCGTGGCCGTGGGGCTGAGCCACACGGCCCCGTGCGGGCCGGCGACGGCCAGCGGGTCGACGCTGGCGTCGAGGCGCACGGCCCGCGCCCGCAGCCTCGGCACTCGCCCGCTCTGGTTAGGGCCGGGCGTCGCTGTCTCGTCCGTGCTGGTCATCCCGGACGGCCCGTGGGCCGCCGCGTGGCGAGGACGAGCTGCGCCGCCCCGAGGAGGAGCTCGTGGTGCTCGACGTCCTCGAACCCGGCGGCGCGCACCAGGCCCAGCAGCTCCTCCCTCGGCGGCAGGTACTCGGCAGAGCGGGGCAGGTAGCGATAGGCGGCAGGGTCGGACAAGCGGGCGCCGACCCAGGGCACGACCCGGCCGAAGTAGAGGGCGTGGCCGCGCCGGACGAGGGGGTTGCCCGGTTCGTCGACCTCGAGCAGCCCGAGACGGCCCCCGGGGCGGGTCACGCGGGCGCACTCGTCGAGGAACGCGCCGAGGTCCACCACGTTGCGCAGGGCGAACCCGCAGGAGATGCCGTCGACGGCGCCGTCGGGCACGGGCAGGCAGAGGATGTCCGCCTGGACCAGGGGGGCGTTCGTGCGTGCCCGGGCCAGCATCCCCCAGGAAAGGTCGACGCCGGTGGGCACGAGGCCGGCGCCGGCGAGCTCGCGGCACAGGTCCCCGGTGCCACAGGCGAGGTCGAGCACGAGGGCGCCCGGCGGCAGGGACAGGTCGCGCACGAGGCGCCGACGCCAGCCGACGTCCATGCGGAACGTCATCACCCGGTTGACGAGGTCGTAGCGCGGGGCGATGCGGTCGAACATGTCCCGCACCGCCACGACCTTGTCCTCGCCCTGGGGCAGCGCGACGTCGAGGTGGCGCCTGCGGCTCATGGGGGCCGATGCTACGGCGGGCGGAAGGAGCGCCCTCGAGCCGCCGACCGGCTGGGGCCCACCGGCCGAGGAGAGCCTGCTACCGGCGCTGCTCAGGGCACGGCGGCGGGCACGTGCTCGTCGGCACCGAGGTCGGGGGCGCTGTACCAGGAGTCGCCGTCGATGTCGAGGTCCGAGGCGTAGGGGCTGCCGACGTCCACGCCGCGACTGTCCGGCACGAGGTGCAGGTCGGGCCCGGTGGTCGGGTTCGGCCGGGCGCCGACGTTGCCCACGAAGGTGGCCAGGCCCAGCTCGTTGCCCGTGTTCGGGAAGGTGTTGAGCCGCTCCGTCGGGCAGTTCGTGGTGACCAGGTTGTAGGCGAAGGCCGACCCGGTGCAGAGGGCGGACAGGCGCGACCAGTCGAACAGCAGTGCGCCGATGATATTGCCCCTCAGGGTGGTCGGCGCCGTGGCCCGCACGTACATCGCCCCGGCGACGGTGTTGTGCAGCCAGGTCGTGCCCGGCGTGTTGACCTGTACGGCGAACAGCGCGTTGCAGCTCTCGTCGCGCCAGCCGCAGTCCTGGACCCAGTTGCGCTCGAACACCAGGCGCTGCACGCCCCAGCCGAAGGTGTCCTGGATGAAGATCGTCTGGCCGGCGCAGGCATAGATGACGTTGCGCCGCACCACGAGGCCGTCCGCGGCCAGCACCTGGAGGCAGTCGACGTGCGACCTCGACCCGGGGGAGAGGACCGTGCCCCCGATGAGGTTGCCCTCGAGGCGGGCGTCCACTGCGCCCTGGACCTGGACTCGGTCGTGGTCGGCGCCCCCGGTGATGCTGGAGCGGGTGACGAAGACCCGCGTCGCCCCCCGCAGCATGGTCACGGCCTGCCGTCGCCGCGCCCGGAACGTGGCCCTGTCGACCCCCGAGCCCGTCGCCGTCGCCCGGAACGTGACGGCGTCGAGGGACACGCCGGAGATGGTCACCCCTGGCGCGTGCACGTCGACGGCACCGAGCTCGACGTCCGCCCCGGGCGCCGGCAGCACGACGATGTTGCCCACCCCGACGCCCCGTTCGTCGCCAGGAGCCTCGCCGTCCGGGCCGGTCGGGTCGCCGGCGCCCGTGGCCTCGGGGGTGCGCCGGGGCAGGACCTGGTCGGGGTAGGCCCCGGCTGCCAGTTCGATCCGATCCCCCGGTGACGCTCGGTGGTAGGCGGCCGCCAGCGAGCCGCACGGGGCCGATGCGCAGTCGCCGGTCCCCCCTGCGGCGACGAGCCACGTGCGAGGCAAGGCCTCCTCGCCCGACGCTGCCGGGGAGACGCTGAGCATGGCCCCTGTGACTAGGGCAAACGTTGTCCTTCGCCAAGCTCGGCAGCGTTGCCCCGGGCGAGGTCGTGGCGTCAGCAGGAGCATCCACCCCCGTCGTCCGAGGTCGACGCCGGCGGCGATCGCCTGCGTCCTGTGCGCTCGTCAGGCTAGCGACGCTGCGTGAGAAGACCACGGAGCGCGGCGGTCTGCCGGGTAAGGGGCGGGGGTCACGCCTCGTCGAACAGGGTGCGGGCCCGGAGGTAGTCGGGCTTGCCGGCCGCCGTGCGGGGCAGTTCGCCCACGACGGCGAGGCGGCGGGGCAGCTTGAAACGGGCGAGGGTCGAGTGGCAGTGGCGCCGCAGGCGTTCGAGGCTGATGGTCGATCCGCCCCGCAGGCACACGAGCGCACCGACCTGCTCACCGAAGCGCGGGTGGGCGAGCGCCACGACCAGCACGTCCTCCACGTCGGGGTGGCTGCGGATGGCGGCCTCCACCTCGCCGGGGTAGATCTTCTCGCCACCCGAGTTGATGAGCCGCTCGCTGCGCCCGAGCAGCGTCACCCTGCCGTCAGCCTCCACCCGGGCCAGGTCGCCGCTGAGCGCCCACCGCTCGCCGGCCACCGTGGGGAACGTCCGGCTCGTGGCTTCGGGGTCGTTGCGGTAGCCGAGGGGCATGGGCCCCCGCCGGGCCAGGCGGCCGACCTTCGGAGACCCACTCGTCAGCGGGGCCAGGTCGTCCCCGAGCACGGCCGAGCCCGCGCCCGGCGTGAACCGGGGTGGGTCGGGCTCGTCGACGCCGGGGCTGATGACCCTTCGCCCCTGGCCGCCCGTCTCGGTGGCGCCGTAGCCGTCCACGACCACCGCCCCGGGGAGGTGGGCGAGGAGGCGCTGGGCCACCTGGGCGGAGAGCGGCGCCCCACCGGAGGCGATCACGACCAGGTCGTCGAGCTTCCACCCCGGGCCTTCGCCGGCGCCGGACGCGGCATCGAGGGCGTCGGCGATGGGCACGGCGAACGCGTCGCCCACGACGACCAGGTGGGCGGCCCGGGTGGCGGCGACGCCCTCGAGGACGGCGGCGGCGTCGAAGTGCCCGTTGCGCGGCAGGTGGACGCTGCCGCCCATGAGCAGGGACGCGAGCGCGGCCCACTGGGCGGTCCCATGGCTCAGGGGGGAGGCGACGAACGTGCCCACATCGGCCGGAGCCAGGTGCCGCAGCAACTCCTCCGGCCCCTCGATCGGGCCCCCGGCGACGGTGCCGCCGAGGGCGGCGAGGAACAGGTCCTCGTGGCGCCACACGACGCCCTTGGGACGGCCGGTGGTACCCCCCGTGTAGAGCAGGTAGAGGTCGTCGCCCGAGCGCCCCCCGACGGCTGCCCGCCCGCTCGGCCGGCCGGCCAGGCGTGCGTCGAGGCCTTCGTCGTACTCGACCACGGCTGTCGCCGGGCCGACCGCGGCGGCGAGGGCCTGGCCGAGGCCGGCCT
>WHTX01000202.1:0-5931 GCA_009377505.1 Acidimicrobiia bacterium | reverse complement strand
GGACACGAGGAACGCGGGCCGGTCGGCGAGCGCCACGGCGACGCGGTCCCCGGGCTCCACGCCCCGCTCACGGAGCTCGGCGGCGAGGCGGTCGGCGTTCCGGTCGAGGTCGGCGAAGGAGCGGACCGTGCGGCCGTCGGTCACCGCGGCGCGTTCGGGCACCGCGGCGGCGACGGCTTCGAAGAGGTCGGCGAGGTTGAGCGCCATGGCGGCGACGGACCGTAGCCAGCTCTGCGGGTGTGTGGCGAATGCCACAGGTGCCCGGGCGCGCCCCCGCCTGTCGCCCTCGTGGGGGGCGAGCCGGCCGGGCCCGTGCACGCCGGTTGGCGATGTGTCGTCCGAGCCGCCGGCGATGGTAGAACCTTCGGTCATGCGTGGCCGACGTCGCTCCTGGCTGGCAGTCTCGACCCTCCTCGCCGCGGCGCTCGCCGCGGGGTGCACGGGCGGCAGGGTCGGCCCGGTCGTGTACTCCGGCCAGCCCCGCCCCGAGCCGCCTCCCGCCGACATCATCGACGTGCTCGAACAGGACGAGGATGGTCGCTTCACCACCCTGCTCTCCCTCCTCACCGCGGAGGACCCCGAGGAGGCGAGCGAGGCGGAGGTGCAGGCGAATGCCGCCGTGCGCGACGCCAACGCCGAGGTGGTCGACGCGCTCACGGGCACCGGGCCCGTCACCCTCTTCGCCCCCACGAACGACGCGTTCGACGCCCTCGGGCGCACGCCCGCACAGCTCAAGTCCGACCCGGAGGGCCTGGCCAGCCTGCTCGCCCTCCACGTCGTGGACAGGGACGTGAGCTTCGCCGAGCCGCCCTACGTGATCGACGGCCTCGTCGACGGCCGCACCGAGCCCGAGAAGGCCGGGCTCGTCATCGTCAGCGACGTCTCCCTCGTCACCAGCCTCGCCGGGGTGGACCTGCTGCTCAGCGGGGCCTCAGAGCAGGTGACCGTGCGCGACGACACCCGTACCGTGCAGGTCGGGGAGGCGGACATCCAGGCGCCGAACGGCTTCATCCAGGTCCTCGACGGCGTGCTCGCCGCGCCGGCGCCATTGGCCCCCTGACCCATCGCCCGGTGCTGGGCGCCGGGTACCGGCCGCCGGGCCGGGAGGCCGGGCCTGCCAGCCGCGGCGGGCGGCTATTTGAACCAGACCCGCTGGTAGTCGCGGCTCATCGGGTGCAGCAGCAGGGCGGCGAGCGCCCCGGTGAAGAGCAGGAAGACCAGGTTGCCCACCACCAAAAGGTTGGAGAGGTCGCCGATGGCCACGAGCAGGAGGACGACCGCGCCGCTGGTGAGGACCACACCGAGCCGGTAGCCCCAACGCTTCTCGTTGGCGATGCCGAAGCCGGCGATGGCCATGCCCACGTAGGACAGCACGCCGGCCACGTCGCCGAGGGCCGGGACCCACCGCGCCAGCTCGTAGTACGGTGTCCACTGGCGGAGCAGCAGGCCGAACGCGGCGTTCAGGTAGAGCAGAAAGACCGCGATCTGCAGCGTCTGGGGCTGCGATGGGTTGGTCCAGCGGCGGGTCTCCATGACGTCCAGTCTGGCAGGTGTGGTCCTCGCAGCAGGAGCGGGGTCGCGGCTGCTGCCCCTGACGTCCCTTCGGCCCAAGGTCCTCTGCCCCGTGGCCAACGTGGCCCTGCTCGACCACGCCCTCGACCGGGTGGCCCCGGTGACCGGCGACGTCGCGGTGAACGTGTTCGTCGGGCGGGCGTCTCCCGACCTCGCAGCGCGAGCCCTCCTCGACCACCTCACCCGCGCGGCCCGCCCCGGCGTCGTGGCCTCCGAAGAGCCCGAGCGGCTCGGCACGGCGGGGGCCATCGGCCACCTGCGCCCCTGGGCCCTTGGGCGGGACGTCCTCGTCGTGAACGGGGACACCTGGTGCCCGGCCCCGCTGTCCCCCCTGCTCGAGGGATGGGACCGGCGGCGCGTGCGGGTGCTCGTCGCCGGCCCTGAGCCCTTCGGGCCCCGGGCGCGCATCGTGGCCTCCCTGTTGCCCGGGGCGGAGGCCGCGGCGCTCGAGGCGCGCCCGTCCGGCCTCTACGAGGTGCTGTGGGCAGGACGCCACGCAGCGGGCCGCCTCGAGACCCTCCACTGGGGCGGCCCCTTCGTCGATTGCGCCCGGCCGGCCGACTACCTGCGGGCGAACCTCGAAGCCCTGGCTGCCCTCCGCCGTGACCAGCTTGTCGCCGCCGACGCCGCCATCTCGGGCACGGCCGTGCTCGGGAGGGGAGTGGTGGTGGGCCCAGGCGCCCGGGTGGCCGGGCACCTCCGACGCTGCGTCGTGTGGGAGGACTCGCGGGTCGAGGCGGGCGAGGTGCTCAGCGACGCGGTGCGCGCCGGCCCCCTCACCGTGGTCGTGCCCTGAGCGCGATCGGCGCAGCGGCGCCGGCTGGCTCGACGGGGCCCGCGGCAGCGTCGACAGAGGTGCAGGCGGCGGCGAGCTGGCCGCAGGCGGCGGCGATGTCCGTGCCGCGGTTGCGGCGCACGGTGGCGTTGGCCCCGAGAGCCTCGAGGCGGTCACGGAAGCGGGCGACCCGACCGGGGGGCGTCCCCCGGGTGGGGTAGCCAGGCGTCGGGTTGAGCGGGATGAGGTTGACATGGGCCCGCAAGGGGCGGGCGATGGCGGCGAGCTCGGCCGCGTCGCTGTCCCGGTCGTTGACCCCGTCGATGAGCGCCCACTCGAAGGAGAGGCGGCGGCCCTTGGCGGTGAGGTACGCCCGGCAGGCAGCCACCAGGGCGTCGAGCGGGTAGCGCCGGTTGATGGGTACCAGCTCGTCCCGCAGGGCGTCGTTGGCCGCGTGCAGCGAGACGGCGAGGTTGACGGGCAGGGCCTCGGCCGCCAGCCGGTTGATGCCGGGCACGATCCCCACCGTGGAGAGGGTCAGGTGGCGGGCGGAGATCCCGACGTCTGTATGGAGTCGCTCGACGGCAGCCCACACCCTGTCGTAGTTGGCGAGCGGCTCGCCCATGCCCATGAAGACGACGTTGCCCAGCCGCCGGTCGCGCTCCTTGGTTCGGCCGACGGCCCAGAGCACCTGCTCGACGATCTCGCCACTGCGCAGGTGCCGGTCGAACCCGGCCTGGCCGGTGGCGCAGAACCCGCAGGCCATGGCGCAGCCGGCTTGGGTCGAGACGCAGACCGTGCTCCGCCGCGGGTAGTGCATGAGCACGGACTCGATGCGCCCGCCACCCTCGATGCCCCAGAGCGCCTTGATGGTCTCGCCGTCGTCGGCGAGCACCTCACCGAGCGGTCCGAGGCCCGGGCGGGCGGCCTCGGCCAGCCGGGCGCGCAGCGCCTTGGGGAGGTTCGTCATCTCGTCGGGCCGGCGGGCCTGCGCGTACAGGCCCTGCCACAGCTGGGACACGCGGTAGCCCGGCTCGCCCTCGAGCAGGGCGGCGAGGGCGTCGTGGTCGAGGTCGTAGAGCCCGGGCGGAGGTTCAGGTCGAGGTGGCAACGGTCGTCGTCCAGGACCGGTCGGTTCGGGTGATCTCGAAGCCCAGTCGCTCGTAGAGCGCGAGCGCGGCCGTGTTGTCGCCCTCGACGAAGAGCATCCCGATGGTGGCGCCCCGGCCGGCCAGGTGGTCGAGGCCGGCGACGACCAGCTCGTGGCCGAGGCGGCGCCCGGCGAAGTCGGGGTCGACGCAGATGACGTGGATCTCCCCCACGAGGGGGTCGCTGCCGAGGAACAGCTTCGTCCAGCAGAAGCCGGCGATCCTGCCGTCGATCTCGCTGATGAGGAAGCCCGCCGGGTCGAACCACGGCTCAGCCATCCGCTCCTCGAGCATGGCCAGGGTCATCCCGCCCTGGTCGGGGTGGTCGGCGAAGGCCCGCCGGTTCACCTCGAGGGCCTGCTCTTCGTCCTGTCCCACCACGAACGCCCGCAGTGGGACCGAGCTGTGCAGGCCCGTGGGCAGGGGGCGCGACATCTGGTGCAGGGTGCGGTGGGGCTCGAGGCCGGCCCGGGCGGCCACCTCGGCGTGGGCCGGCCCGCCGCCCGCGGCCCAGAGGTGCACGGTGCCCCCACCGTGCTGGCCCACCAGTCGCAGGACGGCCGACAACAGCGGCGCGCCGAGGTCGGCGGTGCGGGAGCGCTCGTCAGCGTCGATGAGCAACTCGGCCGACCAGCTCGGGTCGGCCGGCGAGCGTAGGGCCTGCACGTAGGCGACGAGCTTGCCGTCGGCGCCCGTGGCCCACGCGGCGCCGAAGCCGTCATCGCCCGAACCGCTCCGCCGCGCCCAGTCCTCGTCCCCCACGGGCGTGTGGCCGATGGCGAGGCCGGCCCGGCTCGCCAGAGTGACCACATCGGCCGCCTGGGCGTCGTCGAGCCGGTCGACCGGACCGTACAAGGCCATGGCGACGACACTACTGAGCCGGCCGAGTGAGCCGGCCGAGCCTCGCTCGGGGGAACCGGGAGACCGCGCAGCGAATTCGACGAGGCACCGGCCGACGAAGCGAAAGCCCAGGTGACAGCCCTGGCCGAAGGCCGTGCGGGTCACCGCAGCGAATCGACGTCGAATCGACGGACCGCGCTCGGCTCGGCTTCGGTGCGCCCGTCGGCAGCCCGGGCCGGCGGGGTAACCTGTCGGCCCGTGGGCAGGCCGCGGACACCGAGGGGACGAGCACGCGAGGTCAACCGTCGCCTGACCGAGCTGTACCCCGAGGCGACGTGCGAGCTCGACCACCGCAACGCCTACGAGCTGCTCGTGGCCACGATCCTCTCGGCGCAGACCACCGACGTGCGGGTGAACTCGGTGACCCCCGCCCTCTTCGCCCGCTACCCGGCGCCCGAGGACCTCTCCCATGCCGAGCCCGAGGAGCTGCAGCAGCTCATCCACACGACGGGCTTCTTCAACGCCAAGGCGCGCAGCCTCGTGGGCATGGCCACGCGCCTCACCGAGGCCTTCGGGGGCCAGGTTCCCGGCAAGATGGCGGACCTCACCTCCTTGCCCGGCGTGGGGCGCAAGACCGCGAACGTCGTCCGCAGCGTCGGGCTCGGCCTGCCGGGCCTGCCGGTCGACACCCACGTGACCCGGCTCTCCCAGCGGCTCGGGCTCACCACCGAGACAGACGCCGTCAAGATCGAGCTCGAGCTGAACGACATGATCCCCGCGGCGCAGCGGGGGACGTTCAGCCTGCGGCTGATCCTGCACGGGCGCCGCGTTTGCCTGGCCCGCACCCCCGCGTGCGAGCGCTGCGTGCTGAGTGACATCTGCCCGTCGCGGCGCACTCCCGGTGTAGTGACGGCTCGGCCACGCTCCGTGCGACCAGCGGCGCGTTCGGCCAGCAGCGGCTGAGCACCGTCACTTTTTCCCCTCGATGCGTGCACGCGATCTGCGCCGCGGCTATGCTGGCCTCACCAGGTTCCCGCCACCTGGTATAGGCGACATAGGGATCCGCCGCCCAGTGTCGCCCCGTGAGCGCCGCCACGAGCGGCGCTCACGCTGTTTTCGCCCCGTCCGGTGGCCACCATCGTCACCATCGCGGCTGCTCGCCTCCCTCGACGACGCGCCTGCCCGGTCGGCCCGGCGGCGAGCTCGTTCGGCCGCCAGCCCTCAGCCGACCTGCAGGTCGCGCACGAGCCGATCGAGGCGGCGAGACGCGGCCCGCAGGTTGCGCTCGATCTCCTCGAGGGCCCGGACCCGCTCGTCCCGCTTCTCGGCGCGCTGGTCGACGGCGAGGTCGGCGACGCGGCGCGAGTGCTCCTCGATGGTCGCGGCGATGGCGGACAACTGCGCCTCGAGGCTCGCGGACATGTCCCCCTTCTACCCGCCCGTGCGGCCGGGCGGGGAACGCGATGGGCGGCGGCCCAGGTCGACGGGTATGTTCGACAGCCGACATGCTCGAGCGACTCGACCTCCGCGGCTGCACCGGTGACCTGCGCCGACACCTCCCCCGGCCCACTCTGGGGGAGGAGGAGCCGACGGCCG
>WHTX01000201.1:4180-9640 GCA_009377505.1 Acidimicrobiia bacterium | reverse complement strand
CAGGCCGAGGGTGACGAAGGCGGGCAGGGCGCCGAAGGCCAGGGCGTAGGGCAGGGGGCTGAGAGCGGTGGACTTGAGCCCGAGGTTGTAGCCCCAGGCCACCGCCACCTCGGCGATGTGCACGAGGCCCGCCCGCCAGCCCGAGGCCATGGAGAGCACCACGCAGGCCGCCGCGGCGGCGATCGCCGCCCTGCCCACCGTGCCCTCGTCGACCTGGCCGGCGGCGATGGGCTTGTCGAGGCGGGCTGCCGCCCGGTCACGGTGACGGTCGAGGTAGTCGTTGCTCCACCCGACCGAGAGCTGGCCGGCGGCGACGGCCAGGGCCACCCAGGCCGTCCCTCCCGGCCCCCGCCCGGCGGCGGCCGCCAGCCCGGCGGCGATGAGCGTCACTGCCACGGTCGGCTGGAGGTGGCTCGCCCGGATCAGCGCCCGCATCGCCACCACTCTGGCCGCGCCGGTGCCCGCCGATCCGATAGCCAAGGGCCGTGGCCCACGCTCGACCGGTCCCCCGGCCCCGCAACGACCCCGCCCAGTACGACGACCTCCAAGAGGAGTGGTGGCGGCCGGGCGGCGCCTTCGTGGCCCTGCACTGGCTGGCAGCTGCCCGGGCGCAGCTCGTCCCGCCCCCGGCCCGGGCGGGCGCCGTGCTGCTCGACGTGGCCTGTGGTGGCGGCCTGCTCGCGCCCCACGTGGCCGGTCTCGGCTATCGCCACGTGGGCGTCGACCTCGGCGCCGGCGCCGTTCGAGTGGCTCGGGACCACGGCGTCGAGCCCGCCCGTGGCGACGCCACGCGCCTGCCCGTCGCCTCGGGCGCGGTCGACGTGGTCGTGGCCGGTGAGATCTTCGAGCACCTCGCCGACCTCGAAGGGGCGCTGGCCGAGATCGCCAGGGTGCTGCGGCCCGGCGGCACCTTGGTGTGCGACACGTTGGCTGACACCTGGCGCTGCCGCCTTCTGCTCGTCACGCTGGCCGAGCGCCTGCCGATCGTGCCCGCCGGGATCCACGACCCCGCCCTCTTCGTCGACCCGGGGCGCCTGCGGAGGACCTGCGCCGCCCACGGGATCACGCTCGAGGTCCGGGGCCTGCGCCCCTCGATACCTGAGGCCCTCGCCTGGGCGGTGGGGCGGCGGGACGCCGTGACCATGCGCCCGACCCGCTCCACGCGTGTCGTCTACCAGGGCATTGGGGTAAAGGCGGCGGCATGGACGACGCGGTGAGCGTCGCGCGCCGGGTCGCCGCCGCGTTCCCGGCGCGTGCCGCCGAGCACGACCGCGACGCCTCCTTCCCCGCCGCCGACGTCGCCGACCTGCGCCGTGCCGGCCTGCTGGGCCTGATGGTGCCCGCCCGCCTCGGCGGGCACGGCGCCGGCTTCGCCACCTACGCCCGGGTGGCCCGGGCACTGGCCGAGGGCAACGGGGCCACCGCCCTCGTCTTCAACATGCACGCCTCGGTGACCGGCGCCCTGGCCGCCGTGCCCGAGGACCTGGCCCGGGGCCTCGGCGCGCCCGAGGCGTTCTTCGCGGAGCGGGACGACGTGCTGCGCGCCGCCGCGTCCGGCGCGCTCTTCCAGGTGGCCATGAGCGAGGCGGGGGCGGGCTCACGCTTCTCGGCCATGGCCACCACCTATGAGCCCGAGGCCGGCGGCTGGCGCCTGCGCGGGCGCAAGACCTTCTGCACCGGTGCGGGCCACGCCGACGCCTACCTCCTCGTCGCCCGGTCCACGGACGGGGCCAGGGCGAGCCAGTTCCTGGTCCCCGCAGGCGAAGGGCTGCAGGTGGAGCGCACCTGGGACCCTCTGGGCATGCGGGCCACGGCGAGCGACGACCTGGTCGTCGACATGGCCGTTCCCGCCTCGGCGCTCCTGGGCGGGGTGGAGGGGCTGGCCCCGCTGTTGGCCGAGGTGATGCCCCAATGGCTCGTGGCCTCCTACGCCGCCGTGTACGTCGGGGTGGCGTCGGCCGCCCTGGTCGCCGCCGTCGACCACGTGCGCGAGCGGGGCCTCGAGCACCTCCCCGCCGTCCGTGCCCGCGTCGGGCGGGCCGACGCCGCCGTGTCCTCCGCCTGGCTCGCCACCACCGAAGCCGCCCGCTGCGTCGACGAGGCCCCGGGCACGCTGGGCACGAACCGGTGGGTCTACCGGGCCAAGCTGCTCGCCGGCGATGTGGCCATGGACGTGGCCGCCTCGATGGTCGAGGCGTGCGGCACCTCCGCCACCCGTCGCGGCCACCCCCTCGAACGACTCTTCCGGGACGCCCGCTGCGGCTCGCTCCAGCCGGCCACGAGCGACGTCTGCGCCGACTGGTTGGGCACCGCCGGCCTCGGCCTCGACCCCGAGCGCGATGCGGCGGTGCCTCGATGGTGAATCCCCGGCCCCATCTATTGACGTACACAGCCACGAACGAAGAGAGTCGGCGTGAACCGGCGGTGACGTGGCCATGAGCCCGAGCCAGCACGACCTGGCCGGCCTCGGCCGCCGCGCCCGCGTCACGGGGGCGGCGAGCGCGTTGCCCGCCCCCGTCTCCCAAGCGGCGCTGTGGCGGGACGTGTTCGCCCACCGTTACGGGGGCAGCGCCCGGGCCGAGGCCATCTGGTCGGCGGTGGGCGTCGAGACCCGCCACGCCGCCATAGACCCCCGCCTCGAGGACGTCAGCAGCTGGGGCACCGGCGCCCGCATGCAGCGCTACGTGGCCGAGGCCCTCCCCCTCGCCACCGACGCGGCGGCGGGGGCGCTGGCCGCGGCCGGCGTGCGGGCCGAGGACGTGGGCCTGCTCGCCCTCGCCTCCTGCACGGGCTACGCCACGCCCGGCCTCGACATCCTCGCCGCCCGCGAGCTGGGCCTGCCGGACGGGCTGCAGCGCCTCCTGGTCGGCCACATGGGTTGCTATGCCGCCGTCCCCGCGCTCGGGGCCGTGGCCGACGCGGTGACGGCCCGGGGCCTGGTCAGCCTGCTGGTCTGCGTGGAGCTGCCGAGCCTGCACGTGCAGGCACCCTGCCCCGAGGTGCAGCAGGTGGTGGCCCACGCCCTCTTCAGCGACGCCGCGACCGCGGTGGTGGTCGACGCCGAGGGCGCGGGGCTCGAGGTCCTCGACCTCGCGGCGCGCACCGATGTCGAGCACCACCGCGACATGACCTGGGACGTGACCGACCTCGGGTTCCGCATGGGCCTGTCGCCCCGTGTGCCCCAGGTGCTGGCCCGACATGTGCGGCCCCTCGTCGACGAGCTGCTGGGTCGCCACGGATTGCGGGCATCTGACGTCGCCGGGTGGGCCATCCACCCGGGCGGGCCCCGCATCGTCGAGGTCTGCGCCGACCGGCTCGGCCTCGACGACGCAGACGTCGCCGCGTCTCTCGCCACGCTGCGTGACCACGGCAACTGCTCGTCGGCCACCGTCCTGCTGGTGCTCGAGGAATTGCGCCGCACCCGGCCTCTCGCCCCGGGGGAGCACGTGGTTGCGTTGGCGTTCGGGCCGGGCCTGACCCTCTACGGCGCGCTGCTCCGCCAGGCCGGCTGAGGCGGGCGCCGTTCGCTCGCCGCAGGCTTGTCCGAGGAGGAGGTGGTGGACTGGGCGCGGGCCTACCTGGCCGACGTGGGCGAGGCCACCACGGCGGAGGGGCTCATCGCCTGGATCCGCGCCCGGGAAGGCCGCACCACCTGAACCCGGCGACCTGTTCGCCACGCGTGCCGTACCTTGGCGCCCCATGCCGACGAGTGACGTTCCCGCCGGCGTGGTCATGGCGGTGAGCCTGAGCCCGGCGCACAGCATGGCCAAGGTCTCCCAGCCCGAGATCCGGCTACTGAGCGGGCTCGGCGTCGGGGGCGACGCTCACCGGGGCCGGACCGTGCAGCACCGCTCCCGGGTCGCACGCGACCCCAGCCAGCCCAACCTCCGTCAGCTCCACCTCGTGCACGCCGAGCTGCACGACGAGCTCACGGCCCTCGGGTACGAGGTCGGCCCCGGCCAGATGGGCGAGAACGTGACCACCCGTGGCCTCGACCTGTTGTCCCTGCCGGCTGGGGCCCGTCTGCGCCTCGGGGCCAGTGCCGTCGTCGAGGTGACGGGCCTGCGCAACCCCTGCCGCCAGCTCGAGGGCGTCGCCGCCGGGCTCATGGCCGCCACCCTCGACCGCGACGAGGCCGGTGGCCTGGTGCGCAAGGCCGGGGTGATGGCCGTCGTGCGCGCCGACGGCGCTGTCCGCCCTGGCGACCCCGTCACGGCGGAGCTGCCTCCGCTCCCTCACGTACCGCTGGCCCCCGTCTGACCCGGCCCAGGCCCGAGGGGTCGGGCGCGTCATGCGTCCCCCAGCCGAGGGGCGGTCTGGGCGATCAGCGGGGTGGCCGACCTCGCGACGTCCCCCGGCTCTCCGGCATCCCAACGGCACGCGCGGGCCGCACCCCACCGCGAGACGCGCGTCAGCACCCCCGACCGGCGCCAAAACGTCCGGAGCCCCGCCAGTGGCGGGGCTCGACGGCGGCCGGAGGGAGGGGGGTTCCCTCCGACTGGTTTGTCGTCCCGGGTGGTGGCCCGGGCGGTGTTGGCTCGCTCGGAGGGCGGTTCCTCGCGGCCACCAGAGGTATCGGCGCGAGGCCCGGCGGAACTGAACGGACGCCGGGAGAATCCCCACGATGAGGTACGGCGACGCCCCCGAGAGCGGCTTCGGGGCTGGGCCGCTCAGCCCCAGACGAGGCGGGCGGTGTCCACCACGAGCCGAAGCTTTGCGACCTGCTCGTCGAAGGTGAGCGAGTTGCCGTCCACGGTCGAGGAGAAGCCGCACTGGGGCGACAGGCACAGTTGCTCGAGGGGCACGAACCGGCTCGCCTCCTCGATGCGGCGGGCCAGTGCGTCCTGGGACTCGAGGGCGCCCCGCTTGGTGGTGACGAGCCCCAGCACGACCTGCTTGCCCGGGGGCACGAAGCGCAAAGGCTCGAAGCCGCCCGAGCGCTCGTCGTCGAACTCGAGGAAGAACCCGTCCACGGCCAGCTCCCCGAAGAGCGCCTCGGCCACGAAGTCGTAGCTCCCCACCGCGACCCACGACGAGCGGAAGTTGCCCCGGCACAGGTGGGTCGTCACCGTCATCCCGGCCGGCTTCGCCGCCAGCGCGGCGTTGACCGTGCGGATGTAGCGCAGGTGGAGGTGCTCGGCGTCGTCGCCTCGCCCGGCGATCTCGGCCCGCTGGGAGGGGTCGTTCAGGTAGGCGAGGCTGGTGTCGTCGAACTGCAGGTAGGTGCAGCCCAGCTCGCCGAGCCGGGCGACCTCCTCGGCGTAGGCCGCGGCCAGGTCGTCCCAGAAGGCGTCGAGCGCGGGGTACACCCGCTCGTCCACGGCGGCCCGACCGCCCCGGTAGTGGACCATGCTCGGGGACGGGACGGTCAGCTTCGGCGTCGCCGTGGTCACCGCGGCCTCGAGCTTGGTGAACGCGTCGCCGAAGATCGTGTGCTCGAGGTGGACGCGGTCGACGACG
>WHTX01000201.1:0-4170 GCA_009377505.1 Acidimicrobiia bacterium | reverse complement strand
GGTGATGCCGCCGAGCTGGTAGATGAAGTCCATGTGCCACGAGCCCCGGCGGAACTCGCCGTCGGTGGCCGAGCGCAGGCCCAGTTCCTCCTGCATCCGCACGGCGCCGAGGATGGCCGCGTCCTCGATCGCTTCGAGGTCCTCGGCGGAAAGGCGGCCTGCGGCGTGCTCGGACCGGGCGGCGAGCAGCTCGGGCGGCCGCAGCAGGCTCCCGACGTGGTCCGCCCGGAACGGCGGCCGCTCACGATCGACCATGGCCCCTCCCTCGTCGTCGTCCCTCGCCGCGAAGCTAGCCAGGGCTCGCCCCCCAGCCGTCCTGGGGCCGCCCGTCGTGCCCAATGCCTCATGGACGGGCTGCCCGCGCCGATCAGCCAGGCGAGCGACGGGCGCACGCCCGTCGCACCCCTCGCATACGACAAGGACGTCGTCGATGGCCTCCGGTCTCCCGACCAGGCCCGATACGGCTGCCGTCACCGCCGGACACGCGACCCAAGGACGGGCTCGGGCGTTTGGCGCTCTGGTGCTGGCAGGCTCGCTCGCCTCGCCCCTCGTGGCCAGCGACACCCGGTTCGCGCCGCTCATCCACAGCCTCATCCTGGTGACCACCACCGCCGTCGCGTGGTGGGCCGTGCACGCTCTGCGCCTGCGGCGCGACGTGTGGGCCGTGCTCGCCCTCGGCCTCACGGTCACGAACCTCGCCACCCTCGGGGGGCTCGCCGCTGCCGCCGGCCTCACCCCCGCCGCTGCAGCCACGATGGGTGACGCCGTCCACCTCGTCGGGCTCGCTCTCCTGCTCGTGGGCACCTACCGGCTCGTGCTCGCCCGCTTCGGGGGGCGCAACCTCGAGGCCGCCCTCGATGTGAGCACCCTGGCCGCCGTGCTGGTGCTGGTCATGTGGGGGCCGGTCGAGGCGACGACGTCGTCCATCGGCACCTCGCTCGCCGCCCGCCTGCTCGCCGTGGCCTGCAGCCTCTTCGCGGTGGCGCTCGTCGCCGTTGCCGGGTCCCTCGCCTTCGTTCCCCGGGCGGCGACGACGGCTGTGGTGCTGCTCGGGGCGGCGACGGTCCTCCAGCTCGTGCCGGACCGGGCGGGCGTGCTCGGCGGCGCCGGTGACCTGCCCTGGGTGGCGGCGTGCCGGCTCCTGGCCGCCTGCCTGGTCTGCGCCGCCCTGTTGCACCCGAGCGCCCGCCGCTCGACCGCCAGGCTGGAGGGGGCCGAGGACCACATCGGCGCCGCCCGGCTGGTGCTCTCGGCTGTGGCGCTGGTCGGGGCGCCCGTCCTCGGCCTCGTGGCGCAGGCCCGAGGCGAGGACGTCGACCAGCCTCTCCTGGTGGCGGTCTCGGTGCTGACGACCGCCGCTGTGCTGGTGCGCCTCGGCGCCATCGCCCGCACCGGCGAGCAGGACCGCGTGCAGCTCGTCGCCCAGGAGGCGTACTTTCGGGCACTGGCGCAGAGCTCGAGCGACATGGTGGTCGTCGTCGACGCCCGAGGCGTGATCCGCGACGTGTCCGCCGCGGCCACCTCGGCGCTGGGCGTGGCTCCCGCCCTCATCATCGGCCGCCCTGCCCTCAGCCTCATCGAGGCCGTCGACGTCGAGCGGGCGCAGCGGCTCTTCGGCATGGCCGTCGACGCGCCGGGCACGACCTTCTCCATGGAGCTGCGCGTGCAGCGCTCGAGCGCCGGGGAGCGGTGGGTGGAGGCCCGCGTCGTGAGCCTCGAGGGCGAGCCCGTCGCCGGCGGCGTGGTCGTGAACCTGCATGACGTCACCGACCGCAAGGCCGCCGAGCGCGAGCTCGCCCACCAGGCGTTCCACGACCGCCTCACGGGCTTGGCCAACCGGGCCCTCCTCCACGACCGCCTCGACCACGCCCTGCGGGCGCGCTCCGAGGACCGGCGTGCACTGGCCGTGCTCTACATCGACCTCGACCGGTTCAAGCTCGTCAACGACAGCCTCGGCCACGAGGCTGGTGACCAGCTGCTTCGCGTCGTCGCCGCCCGGCTGTCCTCCACCGTTCGGGCCGGGGACACGGTCGCGCGCCTCGGTGGCGACGAGTTCGCCGTGCTCGTGGAAGGGCCTCTCGCCGACCAGGCCGAGCTCGAAGCCCTCGCCCGGCGCATCCTCGCCCACGTCGGGGAGCCGCTCGAGATCGGCCGGCACCACCGTTCGGGTCGGCGCCAGCGTCGGCATCGCCCTCGCCGAGGAGGGCAGCGACCCCTCCCCCGACCTCCTGCGCCGTGCCGACCTGGCCATGTACGCGGCCAAGGGCCGGGGCCGGGAGCGCTTCGAGCTCTTCGAGCCGGCCATGGAAGTCGCCGTGCTCGACCGCCTCCAGCTCGAGGCCGAGCTCCGCCACGCCGTCGACCGCGGCCAGCTCGAGCTGGAGTTCCAGCCCCTCGTCCGCCTCACCGGGGGCGAGCTGGTCGGGTTCGAGGCGCTGCTGCGCTGGAACCACCCCGCTCGTGGCCCGCTCGGCCCCGACGCCTTCCTCACCATCGCCGAGGAGTCCGGCCAGATCGACGCCATCGGTCGCTGGGTCCTCGACGAGGCGTGCACCACCGCCGCCACCTGGCAGCGCGCCGACGGCAGGGACAGTGGGCTGTGGGTGTCGGTCAACGTCTCCCCCGGCCAGTTCCGCAGCCCCGCCCTGGTGGAGGACGTCCGCGCCGCGCTGCGCTGGTCGGACCTGCACGCCAGGCTGCTCCTCCTCGAGCTGGCCGAGTCGGTGCTGCTCGACGACGAGGGCTTCGTGGCCGACCGCATCGCCACGCTCCGGGACCTCGGCGTGCGGGTCGGCGTGGACGACGTCGGCGCCAGCCGCTCGCTCCTCGGCGCCCTGCACCGCAGCCCCGTCGACGTGCTCAAGCTCGACCGCTCCCTGGTGCGGCCCCGCCCGGGGGGCGAGATCGCCCCGGTGGTGCGGGGCGTGCTCGAGCTGGGCCGGACCCTCGAGGTGGACACCGTGGCCCAAGGCGTCGAGACCGATGCCCAGCTCTCCCGGCTCCGCTCGGTGGGCTGCGAGGTCGGCCAGGGCTTCTTCCTCGCCCGGCCCCTCACGGCGGCGGCCGCGACCAAACTCGCCCTACGCGCCGCGGCGCCGGTGGGCGAGCGAGGCCGCGGGGCCGTCGCCTGACAGCCGCCCGCTCGCCCGTGCCGATACGGGCGCCGGCGGCGCGCTGGCCGCCTCGAGGGCGCCGGCCTCGGGGACCGTCCGGTCGGGCACGGCGAGCGTGAGGAGGCAGGCGCCCACCGTCACCACGAGGGACAGGGCGATGGGCAGGGCATGGCCTCCGCTGCGGTCGGCCAGGAACCCGGCCACGGGCGGCCCGAACAGGCCCCCGAGCGCCGAGCCGAAGAACAACGTGCCCAGCAGCCCGCCCAGCCCGGCCACGCCGAACAGGTGCGCGGCCACGGTCGGGGCGAGGGCGACGTAGCCCCCGTATGAAAGGCCGAGCATCACGGCGAAGACGGCGAGCAGGCCGTAGCTGCCCCCGGCCACGAGCCACACCAGGTAGGCGACCGGCTGCACGCACAGGCAAGCCTGGTAGAGGCGCAGCGGGCCGAGGCGGCGCACGAGGCTCGACAGGGCGAGCCGGCCGGTGAGGCTGGCCGCGCCCACGATGCTGATCAGCAGCGACGCCGACCGGCTGCTGATCCCTTCGTCGGTGGCGAAGGGGACGACGAAGGCGAAGGCGGCGAAGAGGGCCAGGGACATGAGCACGTTGGACATGAACAGCAGCCGGAAGGGCCCCGAGGCCGTCGCCGACCCGGGCCCGGGCCCCGCGGCCGGCTCCGTGGGCACGGGCGGTGGCGCCACCAGGAACGAGGCCCCGAGCAGGACGACGAAGGCGACGGCGCCGAGGATGACGTACGTCGTCCGCCACCCGAAGGACTCGATGAGGGCGCTGGCCACGGGCACGAGGAGGAGGGTGCCCAAGCCGCTGCCCGCGGACGCCACGCCCAGCGCCAAGGCGCGGTCGCGGTCGAACCACCCGCCGACCACGGCGAAGCCCGGCGTGATGTAGAGCCCGGCGCCGAAGCCGACCCCTACCCCGTAGGTGAGGTAGCCCATCCACAGGGACGTCACGAGGGACGTCGCCACCAGGCCCGCCCCCATGATGAAGGCCGCGCCCACCAGCAGCCGCCGGGATGGCGATGTGACAGGCCGAAAC
>WHTX01000200.1 GCA_009377505.1 Acidimicrobiia bacterium | reverse complement strand
CCGGGCGTCGGCGGCGGCGGAGCTGACCGGGCGACGAGAGGACGCCGTCGCCCTGGCGAGACAGGCTGTCGCCCACGCCGGGAGCGAGGCACAGGCCCACCTCCTCGCCGCTGATCGGCTCGCCCGGGCGCTCGTGGCCGACGGTGCCCTGGCCGAGGCGAGGGCGGTGATCGAGGTGGCCGCGGCGCGGGTCGCCGAGGAGGACCGGTCACTCGCCGCCCTCTTGGTGATGACCACCTGGACGGGCATGAACACCACCGCGGCCGCCTACGATCTCGTGCTCGAGCGCGTGCCGGCGGTGCTCGACCTCGCCCGGTCGGTCGGCGACCAGCGGCTCCTGGCCGAGGTCCTCATCTACCAGGGGTCGTCCCTGGCCGCCCGGGGCCGGTTCGACGAAGGCCTCGACCGGCTCGACGAGGCGGCCCGGTTGGCCCTCGACGCCGGCGACCCCGACCGCTACTGCCATGCCGTGGCCAACCGCCACCTCGTGCTCCAGGGGTTCGGCGACCTCCACGACATGCTGGCCGGGGCTCGGGAGGGCCTCAGCGTGGTGGAGGCCAAGCGGGCCAGCCGCGACCGGGTCGGGCTGCTCCATGCCGTGACGGCCGAGACGCTCTTCGCCCTGGGCCGATGGCGCGAGGCGGAGGACGCCCTGCAAGGTGCACCCCGGGGGGTCGGCTGGCGCGGCGGCATCGAGCTCGCCCTCGTGTGGGCGTCTTTGCACCTCGGGCGGGGCGACCTCGAGGCGGCCCGGCGCATCGCCGCGTCCGAAGACGTGGCTCGGGCCGCCGACCACCCGCCCACGGTGCTGCGAGCCGCGGTCCTCCAGGCTCGCGTCGCCATCGCCAGCGGCCGCCCGGACATGGCGCTCGACCTGGTGGCCGAGACCATGCGGAACGCGCCGCCCATCGCCCGCAGCCTCCACGGCCCCGAGGCCGCGGCGGTGGCGATGGAGGCCGCCAAGGCCGGCGGGCGGGGCGAGGGCCACGCCGCGGCCGTGCTCGCCAGCGCGGCAGGCGCCGCTGTGCCGGCTGAGGCGGCTGGCGCCGCTGTGCCGGCTGAGGCGGCTGGCGCCGCTGTGCCGGCTGAGGCGGCTGGCGCCGCTGGCGCCGGTGTGGGGCGAGGCCACCGCCAGGGGCTACCTCCGACGTCTCGGGCCTGGCTCGCCGTGGCCGAGGCGTGGGCGGCGACAGCGGCGGGACCAGCCGTCGAGGCACACCGTCGGGCGGTGGCCGCGCTCGACACCGCCGGCATGGCGGTGGAAGCGGCGCGCGCCCGGACACGTCTGGCCGAGGCCCTGCTCGGCCTCGGGGACCGCGACGGTGCCGCCGCCGCCCTCGACTCGGCCCGGCCCCCGGCGACCGACGCCGGAGCCCGGCCCCTCGTGGCGGTGATCGACGACATGGCTCGCCGGGCGCGCCTCCGCCTCGGCAGTACCGGCGAGCAGGCTAGGGGCGGGGACGCCTACGGCCTGACCGCCCGCGAGCTCGAGGTCCTGGCGTTGCTGGCGGACGGGCGCACCAATGCGGAGATCGCCGAGCGCCTGTTCATCTCGGCCAAGACGGCGAGCGTCCACGTCTCGAACCTGCTGCGCAAGCTCGACGTGCCCAGCCGGCGCGAGGCCGGGCGACTCGCCCGCGCCGCGGCGCTACTGCCTCGAGGGTGACGTCATGCCGTGCGGGCCTCGACCGGCGAGGGCCCGGCGGCCGAGCCGACCGCGCCGTCGTCGATGCGGCCACGCCACGTCGACGAGTCGGCGATGGCCGACGCGTACTGGGCCTTGCGCCGGGCGACCCGGCCGACCGGCTCCTTCGCCGGCGCCGGTCGGTACTGGGCGGTGACGCCCTCGCGCATCATCTCGACGGCCTCGGCCCGCAGCTGGGACACGCGCGAGGGCGTCACCCCCAGCAGTTCGGCCAGCTCCTCGAAGGAGCGGCTCTCGAGGTAGAGGCCGACGGCCACGGTGCGGTGCCGATCGGGCAGGTGCCGGAGCGCGTCGCGCACGTAGCCGCGCAGCTCGGCGGACTCCACGACCTCCTCGGGCGTCGTGGCCGCCCGGTCGGTCAGCTTCGCCGCCACCGACGGTGAGTCGATGCCGTCGGTCCCCTGGTTGAGGGCGACGAGCACGCTGCGGCGGATGCGGCCCCGGAGCTCGACCAGCTTGTCCACGCCGATGCCGGCCTCGCGGGCCAGCTCGTCGTCGTCGGGGTGGCGTCCGTGGCGCACGGCCACCGCCTGCTCGGCTGCCTCCACCCGCCGGGTGAGGGACCGCACCGAGCGAGGCGCCCAGTCCTGGGACCGTACGAGGTCCAAGATGGCGCCCCGGATGCGGCGGCTCGCGTAGCTGGCGAAGGGCACCCCGGTGTCGGGGTCGTAGCGGCGGGCCGCCTCGACGAGGCCGAGGGTGCCGGCGGAGACCAGCTCGCTGCGGTCGACGAAGCGGGGAAAGCCGCCGGAGAGGCGGAGCACCTGGTGCTCCACCAGAGGGAGATGCTGTTCGATCAGCTCATCGACGCGGTCGTTGCGCCGATGCTCCCGACGTGCTGGCGACATGTCCGCTCCTTCCTGTCGACCAGTGATCGACGGAAGAGACGGGCCCCTTGAACGGTGGTGCCACCCAGGTCCCCGAACCGACGTACCGTCTAATGCCCTGGGGGGTTGGTCGGTCGAGGAACTCGGCGAGGGCATGGGTGCTGGCCTGCCCGTCCGTGGGCGCGCCGAGGCCGCCGAGCAGCTCCTGGGGCAGCTCAGTGAGCGGGAGGGCGGGGCAGGAGGGCGGCGTCGCCCGCCGCGACGGTCGCCGCCGCCTGGTTCTCCTGCTGGATCTGCGCGTACACCTCTTCACGGTGCACGGCTAGGTGCCGCGGCGCGCTGATCCCGAGGCGCACCTGGTCGCCCCGGACGTCGAGCACGGTCACGACGATGTCGTCGCCGATCACGATCGACTGGTTGGCGCGCCGGCTGAGCACCAGCATCAAGGCACCGCCAAGGGGGCTCGTGTCGACAGCCCGCTGTCGGTCAGCACCACCTGGCGGCCGACCTTGGCCGCCGCGTTCACCACGAGGGGGCCGAGCAGGTTGGCGGTGATGCTCGAGGTGGCCCGGTCCACGGTGAGCAGGCACAGCACCAGGGCGTCAGCCGCGTCCTCGAGCCCGAGGGCGACGCGGTCGGCCTCGGGCAGCTCGGGCTCGTAGTCCGGGAAGAAGGCCCACGGCCTCACCGTGAGGAAGGCCAGCCCCGAGTCGTCGAGGGACTGGAGCCAGTAGTAGGTGCCGGTGTCGTGCGTGTCGACGAGCGCGAAGCGGCGAGCCGACCCGAACCCGAGGAGCCCGTCGGCGAACTCGAGCACGGTGTTCTCGTCGATGTCGAGGTCGCCCAAACGGGTCGAGGCCACGAGCACGGCGTGATCCTAGCGAGCGCCGGGCGCGTCGCCCGGCACCAGGTCGGCCGGCGCGCCGGCGACGGACAGGTCGCCCGGCGCACCGTTGGAGCGGCGAGCGAACAGGTTGGACACGACCGCCGAGCCCACCCAGGCGACGGCGAGGGCGGCCAGGAACCGGGCCGCAGCGGCCGCGAGCGCCGTGCGCCCGCTCATCACGTTCACGAACGCCGGCAGTGTGGCGGCCAGCGCCACCAGTAGCGACAGGCCGAAGCGCACGGAGGCCCCCTCGTTCGTCGGCACCCGGGCCAGAGCGGCGGCGACCACGGCGGAGGGCGGGGCCGCCGTCCTCGTCGCCGTGCCCGCCTGCGGCCCGACGGCGCCCGACTGCGGCCCGACTGCGGCCGCCTGGTCTGGGACTGCGCCCGCGTCAGCCTTCTTCTTGCGCTTCATCCGCCTCTTCCTCGTTCGGCAGCCGGCTGTTCGCCCACTGCAGGTAGTCCTCGAAGGTCGCGTCGGCACGCTGGGCCCTGTCCTCGACCGAGGCCACGAGCCCGCCCAGGGCAACGTCGTAGTCCGGGCGCCCCCACGGGGTGCTGACCTCGGCCCGGCGCCTACGCCGTGACCAAGTCATCCGCGCTCACGATCCCGACGGCGTCCACCTCTAGGTGGCTGCCGATCTCGGTGTAGGAGATCACCGCCGGGGGGTTCGCCATGGCCGATACCAGTAGCCGCCGCAGGCTGCGCCGGATCGCCGCGCCGCACACGAGCACGGGCTCGACCCCGGTGTTGCGCACCCGGTCGACGGCCTGGGTCGTCTGCTCCACGAGCGTGCGCACCGCGTCAGGCCCGAGGGCCAGGAATGGGCCCTGCTCCCCCACCCGCAGCGCCGCGTGCAGCGCCTGCTCGGCGAGGGGCTCGAGCGTGACGGCCGGCAGGTGCCCGCCGGTGGCGAAGCCCGAGGAGATGGCGGGGCCGAGGGAGGTCCGCACCGCCTCGACGAGCGTGTCGGGGTCGCGGCTGTGCCGGGCCCGCTCGCCGATGGCCTCGAGGATCCGCACCAGGTCGCGCACGGCCACGCCCTCGGCCAGCAGCTCCTGGAGGACGCGCTGCACCTCGCCCGTGCTCACCTGTTGGGCCTGCAGTTCCTCCACCACGGTCGGGGAGGTCTCGCTCTCGGATGTAGTCGTCGTAGCTCAGCTGGTCGATCGAGCCGACCGTGACCGACGAGGCGGCCCGGAGGCTGATCGAGAACACCGTCGAGAGCGACCGGGCGAAGCTCTCCAGGCCGATCTGCAGGTTGCGCGCTTCGTCACGGCCGAGCTTGTTCGGCTTGCGGAAGTCGAAGAGGCGGACGCTCCGCCCCTTGCCGGACGGCCCGCCCCTGTGGTGTGCAGCCGATCTCACGGCCCATACTTCGGCGTGTCCGGGGCACCTCTGAAGCGGCGTGGGTGAAATGCGGTGCCGCGCCCCGGGGCCGCGCCGCGGGGCCTCAGATGGGTGGTCCCAAGGGGTCGGGGGCGGGCTGGGCGGTCATCGGGCGGCCGGGCCCTCGCTGGCCTAGCTGGCCCTGCTGGCCCTGCTGGCGGGCAACCTCGAAGATCCGCTCTGGGTGCGCTCGTTGCCGGCTGGCGGGCGGCAGCGCACCCGGAGCCTGGAGCACCGGCACCGGCCGCCCTCTGGGCGCACCCGAGCCACCGGCCGGAGCGCACCCAGCCACGCGGTCGGGCCCGGCGGAGCCCGGGCCCCCGCCGCAGCGAGCGCCGGGCCGGCCGTCCCTCCGGTCTCGGACCGCTACAAACCTCCCGGGCCCCTCGGCGCAACGCGTCTCAGTGGACGGGCACGTCGACGGGCTCGGGGAGCACCACCACGTCCACCCGGCGGTTCAGCGCCCGCCCGGCGTCGGTGGCGTTGTCGCCCAGGGGGTGCTGGTCGGCGAAGCCCGCGGCCGTGAGCCGGGCGGGGTCGAAGCCGTGGTGGTCCACGAGGTAGCGCAACACGCTGGTCGCCCGGGTGGTCGACAGCTCCCAGTTGGAGGGGAACTGCGAGGTGGCGATGGGCCGGCTGTCGGTGTGGCCCTCGATGGAGACCGGGTTGGCGACCCAGCGCAGGGCGGTGACGACGGTGTCGAGCACGTGGGCGCCGCCGCCCTGGAGCTGCGCCGAACCGGGGGTGAACAGCACGTCGTCGGTGACGATGGTGACGACGAGGCCGCGTGCCTCCCGCCGGAAGCTGACCTCTCCCCCGAGGCCGGCCAGGCCCACCTGCTCGGTGAGCACCCGCTCGACCTCGTCGAGCTGGCGCGTGGCCACGGCCCTGGCTACCTCCGCGGCCGCCGCCTCGTCGAGGGCGGCGAAGGCCTCGGCCACCTGGGCAGGGTCCTCCGTGCGGGCGGCGACCTCGGGAGGCGCCCCGACCTCGCCATGCTCGGCGGCCTCGGGGTGGCCGTCGGCGGCTGGGGCGGCTGCCCCCTCCGCGGCCGCGCCCGCCCCGGCCTGGCTCTGGGCCTCGGCGGGCGAGCCCCCGAAGCCCTCGGCCAGGGAGGCGCCCACGGCCTTGAGCTTGGCCAGGTCGGTGCTGCTGATCGACCAGAGCACGATGAAGAGCCCCATGAGGAGCGTGAGCAGGTCGGCGTAGGGGATGACCCACGCCTCGTGGTTCACGTGCTCCTCGTGCTCCTCGTCGTGGTGGTGCTTACGCACTCTTCAGCTCCTCGTCGAGCTTGCGCACCTGGGCGGGCGGCAAGTAGGCGCGGAGCAGGTCGCCGACGGTGCGGGGGTTGGCGCCGCCCTGGATGGACAGCACGCCCTCGATGATCAGCGCCTTGTAGGCGGCCTCGTCGGCCGAGAGCCGGGCGAGCTTGTTCGCCGCGGGCAGGAAGATGCCGTTGGCCACGAACACGCCCCAGAACGTGGCGATGAAGGCGGCGGCGATGCCGTGGCCCAGCTTGGAGGGGTCGTCGAGGTGGGAGAGGGTGGCGATGAGGCCGATGACGGCGCCGATGATGCCGAAGGTCGGCGCGAAGACGCCGATGGAGGTCATGAACTTGGCGCCGGCCTTGTGGCGCTCCTTCATGGCCCGGACCTCGGTCTCCATCATGTCCCGCACCGTCTCGGAGTCCACGCCGTCCACGGCGAGCTGCAGGCCCCGCTGCAGGAACGGGTCCTTGACCTCGCCGAGCTGGCTCTCGAGGGCCAGCAGGCCCTCGCGCCTGGCCTGCTCGGCGAAGCTGACGATCTGGCCGATCACCTCCCCGGGCTGGGGGTGGGGGGCCTTCTTGAGGGACTTCAGCAAGAGCTTGACGAGGGACTTCACCTCGGTAGCGCCGGCGCTGACCATGCCGGCGCCGAGGGAGGCCACGATGACGATGAGGAAGGCCGCGGGTACCTGGAAGAACGCGACCGGGGAGACGCCCTTGAGGAGCGAGCCGGCGAACACGCCGACCAGCACGAAGATGACGCCGACGATGGAGATGGGGTCCATGTCAGGCCTCGCCCTCGAGGTCGCTCGGGGCGCCGGTCAGCAGGCGCAGCGGCCGGGCGGCGGGGGCGCCGGCCACGTGGGGAGCGCCACCGTAGGGCGGCCCGGCGGGCGTGGCGCCCGCGAGGACCTGGGCCTCGGTGGCGGCGAGCACGCTGGCCCGGAAGGCGACGACCCGGGCGATCACGGTGCCCATGGGCTCGGTGACGACGAACTTCTTGCCGTCGACCAACGTGACCACCGTGTCGGGGGTGACGTCGATCCGCTCGATCAGGTCTGCGTTGACGCCCAACGGGGTGCCGTTGAGGCGGGTGAGGACGATCATTCGGAATCCGTTCCTGGTTCTGCGGCGCCGACGTCCGTGCCGGCACCTACTAGTTCGGCAGCCGAGGACCGGTGGTGAGGGCTCGGCAGAGCCCGCCCCCACCACCGGCCGAGGCCGTTAGCGCTTGAGGTTGACGACGTCGCTGAGCAGCTCGTCAGCGGCGGTGATGACCCGGGAGTTGGCCTGGAAGCCGCGCTGGGCGACGATCAGGTTGGTGAACTCCTGGGCAAGGTCGACGTTGGACATCTCGAGGGTCCCCGTGGACAGCAGGCCCCGCCCGCCGGCACCGGCCGCGCCGAGGGCGGCGAGGCCCGAGTTCGGCGTGGCCCGGTAGCTGGAGGAGCCGATCTTCTCGAGGCCCTCGGGGTTGGCGAAGGAGGCCAGGGCGATCTGACCGATCACCCGGGTCCGCCCGTTCGAGTACGAGCCGACGAGCTGGCCGTCCTGGGAGACGTTGAAGGACTGGAGCGAGCCCGCGGCCGAGCCGTCCTGGTCGAGGACCTTGATGGTGGACTTGCCGCCGAGCTGGGTGATGCGCTCGGTGGCCCCGGCCTGGCCCAGGCTCACGGCGATGGCGCCGAGGCCGGGGACCTGGCCGGCGGCGATGCCCATCTGGAACGCGGCCGGCGAGGTGAGCTCGCCGTTGGCGTCGAAGGTGAGGACGCTGTCGGTGAGGGCCACGGCCACAGCCGGGTCGCCCTGGGTGGCGGTGGCGGTCCACTGGTTGGTCGCGGTCTTGGTGAACGTGACCGTGAGGTCGGCGGGGTTGCCCTGGCCGTCGTACACGGTGACCGTGCTCACCAGGGCCGTGCCGTCGGCGGCGTCCGCGGGCAGGCTGCCGCCGAGGCGGATCTCGCTGGTCATGACCGGGGGGACGAGGTCGCCGACGGGGACGGTGAGCGCGGTGACGGGGGCGCCGGCGTCGACCGCCCCGTTCGGGCCCGCCTGCCAGCCCTGGACCATGGCGCCCTCCTGGGTGACGATGCGGCCGAGCGCGTCGACGGAGAAGGAGCCGGCCCGGCTGTAGAGCATCTGGCCGCCCTGTTCCACCACGAAGAACCCGTCGCCCTGGATGGCGATGTCCATGGTGCGGCCCGTGCGCTGGAGGGCGCCCTGGCTGAAGTTCCCGGTCACCCCGGCGAGGCGGGCGCCGAGGCCGACCTGGGCCGGGTTGGTGCCGCCGAGCGCCCCGGTGGCGGCACCGCCGCCGCGCAGGGTCTGGCTGAGCACGTCCTGGAACACGACGGCGCTTCCCTTGAAGCCGGTGCTGTTGACGTTGGCGATGTTGTCGCCGACGACGTCCATCATCGTCTGGTGGTTCCGGAGGCCGGAGATGGCCGAGTACATCGAGCGGATCACGTGTCGGATGCTCCTGTGGGTCGGGGTTCGTTCGGGGGGACGTGCCCGGCGGCGGGCGCCGGGCCCGTGGGAATCGTCAGAAGACCTGTTGGACGTCGTCGAGGGGGATCTCGAGCTCGCCGACGCGCAGCAGCACCACGTCGTCGACGGTGCGCGTGGCGCTGGTGACGACGCCGCGGACGGTCTCGTTCTCGGTGCCGGCCGCGGCCACCACCTCCTTGCCGATGAGGGCGGCGCCGGCCTGCAGGCGCTGGGCGCGGCCGCTCTCGGCGATCAGCGAGGTGAGCTCCTCGAGCTTCTCCACCGTGGAGAACTGCGCCGTCTGGGCCAGCATCGACTCGGGGTCGGCCGGCGACATCGGGTTCTGGTACCTGAGCTGGGCGACCATGAGCTTGAGGAAGGCGTCCTTGTCCAGTTGGTTGGTCGGCTTTGCCGGTGGCGCCATCGACGTGGTGGCGCCGGTGACGGGCACGCCCGGGACTGAGGTCGGCATGGGTGGGTTCCTCCTTAGAGGCGGATGTCGAGCCGGCCGGCGCCGGGCGTGGTAGGCGCCGGCCCGGAGAGATGGGCGGCGGGGCCCTCGGAGCCTCCCGCCGTGCCGGGGCCAGCCAGGCGGCGGGCGGCCTGGGCCGAGTGGTCTTCGGGGTGGGGGGCCGCACCGTGACTGTCGGCAGCCTGGGAGCCGACCTCGAGTGACGCGATCTGCACGCCGTCGGACGCGAGCGAGGCCCGGAGCTCGGGCAAGGAGCGCTGGAGCTGCTCGCGCGCCGCGGCGCTGTCGGCGGTGAGGACCATGCTGAGCCGCCCGTCGCGCACGGTGAAGTCCACCTGCACCCGGCCGAGCTGGTCCGGCTCGAGTCGCACCGAGAGCTGGTGGGAGCCGTCGACGGCGCGGCGGGCGCTGCGCACGAGGTCGGCGACCTGGGACCAGGGCGGCGGCGGGGCGGCCACCTCGGCCGCGGCGGCGTCGCCCGACGCCGGGGCCGGCGCGGTCGAGGCGTTGCCGGCCGCGACCGCGGGCGCCGCCTCGGGGGCGGCGGCGAGGTCGGCGTCCAGCGGCGACGCGTCTCCGGGCGCCGCGTCCGTCGCCGCGGCGGTGGCGTCCGTCGCCTGGGCGGCGGTGAGAGCGGCTGGCGCGGCCGCGGCCTCG
>WHTX01000199.1 GCA_009377505.1 Acidimicrobiia bacterium | reverse complement strand
AGCTTTTGCAACACCGGCTGACCAGCCATCCGAGCAGGAAGGTGGCGAGGCCGGCGAGGAGGAACGTGGCGAGGTCCCGGAGGCGGGCGAGCGGGCGCCAGGCCCTCCCCGAGGCGAGGGACACGGCGGCCAGCGAGCCCACGAGCCCGGCCGTGACCCCCGTGTTCAGCTTCATCAGGGCCAGCAGCGCCGCCGTCGCCCCGATCCCCACGAGCACCGTCACCCGACGCCGGCTCCCCAGCTCCCCGCCGAGGACGACGGCGAGACTGCCGCTGACCAGCAGCGCGCAGATGGTCTCGGGCAGGTAGGCCACGAGAGGGGTGAGGGTGAGCGCCACGAGCCCGTAGGCGACGAGGAAGGCGACGACGCGGTTGGGCACCACGCGCCGCACGGCCCACAGCACGAAGCCGCAGCCGGCGAACATCAAGACGGAACGGGCGGCGATGGACAGGAACGTCGGCAGGGTGAAGTAGAGCTCGGGGAAGCTCAGGAAGCCGAGCGGTCCGTAGGTGAACACGATCTCGGTGCCGAACCGGCGGCCCTCGACGAAGGCCTGCTGCAGGCCCCATCGGAAGGACGGGTCGAGGCTGGGGGCGGCGGACAGCGCCGCCGATGGCCAGGTCAAGACCCACAGGGCGAGCACCTGCGCTGCGCCGACCGCCAAACGGAGCAGCCGCGCCCGAGAGCCCTCGACCTGCTCCGCCGATGCCACGACAGCGTTCTCGGCGTCGGCCGCGGCGTTCCCGGCGGCGTCTCCGTCGGCACCACGGTCCTCGGCGGCCGCTGGCGCGTCGGCCGGGCCCTCCGCGGCCTCGTCGCCTGGCTCTTCCGCGACCTCGGCGGTCTCTGGTGGCTGTGCGGCTGGGCCCTCGGCGGGCGGGCCCTCGGACGCCCCGGCGGCCTCTGCTGGCGCGGCGGCGACCTCGGCGGCGGGCTCGTCCCACGTCGAGACAGGGCCGCCCCCCGTCCCGACGGCCGGAGGCGTGCCGCTCTCGCGGGTGGTCGTTCGGGCGGCGGGGTCCTCGGTCATGGGTGCGGACGACCAGCTGGCGGTCGGCTGGCGGTCCGCTGCTTTCTAGTCGATGGCGCGAGGTGGCACGTGGTAGCGTCCGACGCTGCCCCACGCCCCTCCCAGGCACGGCCCAGCGGCCGCCGGTCCCGCCGGTGCGCCAGCCGGGCGCCCGGCCCGGGCACCCCCGAGCGGAGGACCGGTCCCAATGGAACCGTCGACGTCGGCTGACCCCTACGAGCTCGCCCGCATGTACCGTCACCGCTTCGACGACGAGGACCTCGAAGCGAAGGAACTGCTGTGGGACACCCTGTGCCGGTCCTTCTTCCAGCAGTACGTGGAGCCCACGGACACCGTTCTCGACCTGGGCGCCGGCTCCTGTGAGTTCGTCAACAACATCCAGGCCAGGCGCAAGATCGCCGTCGACCTCAACCCCGACACGGTCGAGCACGCCCGCGGCGCCGAGGTGCTCCAGGCCTCGAGCGAGGACCTCTCCGCCGTGGCCGACGGCACGGTCGACGTGGTGTTCACCTCGAACTTCTTCGAGCACCTCCCCGACAAGAAGTCCCTGCTGACCACGTTGGGCGAGGTGCACCGGGTGCTGCGCCCGGGTGGCCGGCTCGTCGTGCTCATGCCCAACCTGCGCTACCTCGCCGGCAAGTACTGGGACTACTTCGACCACCACCTCCCCCTCACCCACCTGAGCCTGGTCGAAGCGCTCGAGCTCTCGGGCTTCGGGGTGGACCGCGTCGTCCCGCGCTTCCTGCCCTACACGGTCAAGGGCTCACGCCTCCCGATACGGCCCGAGCTCATCCGCCTCTACCTGAGGGCCCCGCTGGCCTGGCGCCTGCTCGGCCGACAGATGCTCGTCGTCGCCCACAGCTGAGCAGGCCGCCAGCGCGGGCCACGCCTACGCTTCGGCCGTGGAGATCGCCGAGGCACTCGAGTACGTCGCCGCCAACGACCGGGCCGTGCTGGCCACCCTGCGCCGGGACGGCTCGCCCCAGCAGTCGCCGGTCACGGTGGCAGTCGCTGACGGGGCCGTCGTGCTGTCGACCCGGGAGACGGCCTTCAAGGTGAAGAACCTGCGCCGCGACCCTCGGGCATGGCTGTGCGTGTTCCCCGAGCGGTGGCTCGGGCGCTGGGCGCAGCTCACCTGCCGGGCCGAGATCACGTCCCTGCCCGATGCCATGGACGGCCTCGTCGACTACTACCGCCAGCTCCGCGGCGAGCACCCGAACTGGGACGAGTACCGCGCCGCCATGGTCACGGACAAGCGGTGCCTCGTGCGCTTCGCCGTGGAGCACGCCGGGCCCGACCAGGCCGGCTGATGGTCCTGCCCACCCCGGCGCCCGCCGACCTCGAGGACCTCGTGGCCGCAGCCCTGGCTGCCCGCGAACGCGCCTACGCCCCCTACTCCGACTACCCCGTCGGCGCCGCGCTGCTCGTCGGCGACGGCCGGGTCTTCGCCGGGTGCAACATCGAGAACGCCGCCTACCCAGCGACCATCTGCGCCGAGCGCGCCGCCGTGGCCACCGCCCTCGCCGCCGGGGCGCGCGACCTCGTCGCCCTCGCCGTCATCGCCGCCGCTCCCGAGCCTGTGCCGCCCTGCGGGCTCTGCCGCCAGGTCCTGGCCGAGCTCGGCCCCCAGATCGTGGTCGTGCTGGCCAACACGGCGGGCGAGCGGCGACTCACCTCGGCGGCCGAGCTGCTGCCCGGCGCCTTCGGGCCCGCCGACCTACGACCCGAACGGGCCTGACCGCTCTGCGGTCTCCCGCCGAGGCCCGGCTCCACCCGACTGGCAGCCGCGGCCGCGGGAAGCCGCGGTCCCAGCTGCCAATCGGCCCGGGCACCACCCCCGCTGGCAGGCCACACCGCGGGAAACCGCTCCCCCAGCTGCCAATCGGCCGGGCGACGGGCGGCCCCGGCCCTCCGGCCGCCGTGACCAACCAGCGCGGCCAGCGCGCGGCTCAGCGGTTCAGGTGGGCGAGGGGGTGGCCCGGGCAATGCCACTCGTGGGCCATGAGACGGCCCGTCCCCGAGACCGTGATGTAGGCCGTGGCCAGGTCGGGCCCGCCGAAGCAGACGTTGGTGACCATGGGGTCGCCTCCGGGAACGGGGACCAACGCCCGGATGTACCCGTCGGGGGCCACGGCAGTGACCGCCCCGGCACCGAGCGTCGCCACGCAGACGTTGCCCTCACTGTCCACGGCCAGGGAGTCGACCCGGTGCGCGCCCCCGAGGTTGGCCAGCAGGTGGGCGGGCACGGCCGCAGGGCTGAGCTGTGGCGCCGCCGGCTTGATCACGCCGGGAGCGTCGACGTCCCAGTACATGAGCCTGCCCGTCGATGTCTCGGCATAGTAGAGCCGGTCGTCGCCCGGCGAGAGGCCGATGCCGTTCGGGGTGAGCAGCGGCGCGGCCACCAGCTGGATGCCCGAGCCGTCAGCCCGCGCGTAGTAGACGGCGCCACGGTCCATGTCCCCGGGACGGCCCTTGCCCAGGTCGGTGAAGTAGAAGCCGCCCACGCCGTCGAAGACGAGGTCGTTCGGGCCGCGCAGCGGCCGGTCACCGCACGCCGTGTACAAGGTCTCGACCTTGCCGCTGTCGAGGTCGACCGCCTGGATGGAGCCGCCCACGTAGTCCTCGGGCTGGAACCCGGGGATCAGCAGGCCGCCGGCGTCGTGCCAGGTGAACCCGCCGTTGTTGCAGATGTAGACCCGCCCGTCGGGGCCGATGGCGGCGCCGTTCGGCCCGCCGCCCAACTCGGCCACGACCTCGACGCGTCCGTCGGGGTGGCACCGGGACAGCGTGCGGCGAGCGATCTCGACCAGCAGCACGGTGCCATCAGCCATGGCGATCGGGCCCTCGGGAAACCGCAGGCCCCGGCAGATCTCTCGCATCGGTCCCCCCCACGCACGGTCGAGCGGGCGACAGTCTGGCCTACGGTGGCGCCGGTGTCAGTCCTGGCCCACGACCTGCGAGGACTGGCTCCCGGCGGCTAGCCGGCGATGAGGCCCTTGGCGATGACCGTGCGCAGGATGTCGTTCGTGCCTTCGCCGATGGCCAGTAGTGGGGCGTCGCGGTAGAGCCGCTCCACCTCGAGCTCGGTCGAGTAACCGGCCCCACCGTGCACCCGCATCGACTCGAGCGTGGTGCGCAGCGCCACCTCGGAGGCGAAGAGCTTGGCCATGCCGGTCTGCACGTCGGAGCGGGGCAGGCGGTCGGCCTGGTCGGCTGCCCACCAGGTCAGCAGGCGAGCGGCTTGGACCTCGGTGGCCATGTCGGCCAGCTTGAGCTGGATGGCCTGGAAACCGCTGATGGGCTGGCCGAAGGCCTGGCGCTGCTGGCTGTAGGCGAGCGCCTCCTCGTAGGCCCGCTGGGAGACCCCGACGGACCGGGCGGCGATGTTGACCCGGCCCACCTGCAGGGCGCCGAGCACCTGCTGGAGGCCTCGCCCCACCTCGCCGCCGAGCAGGTTCTCGTGGGGTACGCGCACGTCGTCGAGCACGACCTCGCAGCTCTCCGTGCCCTTGTAGCCCAGCTTGTCGAGGTCACGCTCGACGGAGAAGCCGGGCGAGGTGGCGGGCACGAGGAGGACGCTCATCCCCCGGTGGCGGGGCTCGGCGTCGGGATCGGTCTTGACCAGCACCGGGAGGGGGTCGGCGTAACGGGCGTTGGTGATCCAGTACTTCGTGCCCCGGATCACCCACTCGTCCCCGTCGCGCCACGCCCGCGTCTGGATGCCCTGTAGGTCCGAGCCGGCACCGGCTTCGGTGAGGGCGATGCCCGTGCGCCGTGCCCCCGTGGCGAGCTCGGGCAGCCATCGGCGCTTCTGGTCCTCGGTGCCGTGCCGGGCGATCATGGCGCAGGCGAGCGTGTGGCTCCCGAGGATGCCGGCGATGCCCATCCAACCCCGGGAGATCTCCTCGAAGACGATGGCCAGGGACACGAGGCCGAGGCCAAGCCCGCCGTGCTCCTCGGGGATGGTGATGCCGAAGAGGCCCAGGTCGCGCATCCCGGCCACGATCTCGGTCGGGTACCGGCCCGAATGCTCCCACTCACGCGCCACCGGCATGATGTCGCGCTCCACGAAGCGTCGCAGGGTGTCACGGAACGCGGCCTCGGTCTCGCTCAGCTCGAAATCCACGGGCGGAGCTTCGCGCGCTCGGTCAGCGGATGGGGAAAGGGGGCACGAAGTCGGCGTCGGTGGCCCCGGCGGTCCACTCCGAGAGCGTCATCGCGTAATCGCCGCCCTGCTCGAAGGAGGTGACGAGGCCCTCCTCGTTCACGCAGTAGCTGAAGCCCACGTAGTGCGCGAACTGCTCGACGACGGCGCAGGTGAGCGGCTCGGGGCCGTCGGTTCGGTGGCTGATGGTGACGGCGCCCCCTTCGTTCACGGCCCGAAGCACGGCCTCGGGCATGAGCAGGGGCTCCACGAGGGGCTGGAGGGCCTCGTGCACGGCGGCGACGGGCGGGTCGCCCTCCTCGCGCGCGCAGCTGCCGGCGGCGCAGCGCAGCGCGCCCGGTGCGGCCGTCCCCCCGTCGTAGACCCAGACCTCGCCCTCGCCCTCGATCTCGACGCGGAAGCGGTCGCCGCTCACCTGCACGACGACGGTGCGGTCCCCGCCGGCGAAATGCCCGACGAAGCGGGCCCGGTAGCCACCGTCGCGCACCTGCTGCTGGTGGGCGACGGCGATGGTGAACGGCTCGCTGGCCCGCAGCCCCGCCTCGTCCGAGACCACCTCCTCACTCGGCGCGCGGGGAGGGGGCAGGGTCGTCGTGGTCGTCGGCGCGGGGCCGGCGGCGCCCTCGCTGGCGGGCTCGGCCGTGGGGACGGGGCTGTCGATGCCGACGACAGACCGCTCGTGGATCACGCCCGAGCCCGTGCCGCCGCAGGCCGCGGCCAGGGCCATGACCGGCAGGGACAAGGCGGCGAGGGCCACCGCGCGGCGCATCTCCCGAAGGCTACGCCGACGCGGCGGCGCGGCGCTCAGCTCCGGGGGTGGGTGGCGTTGTGCTCGCGGATGGCCTTGAGCACCCCCTGGGAGGCGCCGGCCATGAGCGTGGCGTTGTCCTGGCGGAGCAGGTCGCGGGAGGTCTGCACGGGGCGCAACAGGCCCTGCACCCGGGGGATGACGTAGCGGGCGAACAGGTCGTAGCTACGGAGCATGGCGTCCTGGGGGGCCCAGTCGTGCATGAAGCCGACGAGCGTGCCGAAACCGCCCGAGACCTCGGACAGGTGGGCGATGGCCTCGACGGCGTCGTCGGGGGTGCCGACGATGGCGCCGCCCCGGTCGACCATCTTGTGGGTCAGCTTCTTGGGGTTGTCGGTACGCTCGGACCCCGGCCGGGCCAGCGTCTCGACGTTGTACTCGTTGTGCCAGTGGGCCACGCCCTCGTAGACCTCGTCGAAGGCCCGCTGGCGGTCCTCGTGGACGTGGAAGGGCATCATCACCCGCCACCGGTCACGCGAGACCTGCTGGCCGTGCTCCTGGGCGTAGGTCTCGGCCCAGCCCCACTGCGTGGGCAGGGCGGTGAGCCCCTCCTCCGAGAAGGACGCCACCGAGATGACGCCGATGCCGTACTTGCCGGCGAGCTTCATGCCCGAGGGGCTGATGGACACGGCCGCCACCACCTCGAGGTCCTCCTGTACCGGCTTGACCTGGAGGAACGCCTCGTGCAGCTCGAACCAGTCGCTCTTGGCCGAGATGGGCTCATCGCTGCGCAGGAGCTGGAGGATGACGTCGAGGGCCTCGTCCTGGCGCTCGCGAAGCTGCACGGGGTCGACGCCGTAGGTGCGGGCGTCCGAGGGCAGGGCGCCGGGGCCCGTGCCGAGGATGGCCCGCCCCCGGGAGAGGTGGTCGAGCAGCGTGATGCGACCGGCCACGTTGTAGGGGTGGTGGTAGGGCAGGCTCACGACACCGGTGGCGAGCTTGATGCGGTGGGTGCGCTGGGCGGCGGCGGCGAGGAACTGCTCGGGGTGGCCGATGGTCTCCCACCCGCCCGAGTGGTGCTCGCCGACCCACGCCTCGTCGTAGCCGAGCTGGTCGAAGTGCTCGATCAGCTGCAGGTCCCGCTCGAACTGCAGCGTCGGGTGCTCCCCGACGGGGTGGTGGGGGGCGATGAACACCCCGAAGCGCAAGCGGCCCATGCCGTCATCCTCCGCTCTCGGCCCCGGGGCCGCTGCTCTTGACGCCGCTGTCAAGGGTAACCGAAGGGCCCCCGCCGGGCTGCATCGGGGTGAGGCGATGAGGGCCCGGGCCAGGGCTAAGGTCGGCGGCTCGTGGCCCGCACCGCAGTCGGCATCGGCATCGCCTCCCGCTCCACCTCGCGTGGAGCCCCGCCCGGCGGGCGCCTCCTCGACGCGCGCTTCCCGTGGCTCGGTATCGAGCCCTGGTCGAGGGCCGCGGCCGCGCCCGCCGGGCCGGCGCCGAGCGCCGCCTTCACCGACCTCGGCACGCACGTGCTGACCCCCGCCGAGGCGGCCGAAGCGGCCAGCTACGCCGACGTCGCCGGCCTCGTCGGGGAGGACGCTCGCCGCCGGGTGCGGGTCGAGGCCGTCTCCGTCGTCGTCGACCTCGACGCACCGCCGGCCGATGCCGCCGACGTCTACCTGCGCCTCCACCTGCTCTCGCACCGCGTCGTCGCCCCCCACGGGCTCAACCTCGACGGCGTGTTCGGGCTGTTGGAGAACGTCGTGTGGACGACGCTCGGCCCTTGCGACGTCGAGACGTTCGGCGCGGTGCGGCTCGACCTGTTGGCCGCCGGGGTGCCGGTGACCGTGCTCGGGGTAGACAAGTTCCCCCGCATGGTCGACTACGTCATCCCCTCCGGCGTGCGCATCGCCGACGCCGACCGGGTCCGCCTGGGAGCGCACCTGGCCGAGGGCACGACGGTCATGCACGAGGGCTTCGTGAACTTCAACGCCGGCACGCTCGGGCCCTCGATGGTGGAGGGCCGCATCTCCGCCGGGGTGGTCGTCGGCGCCGACTCCGACCTCGGCGGCTCGGCATCGGTCATGGGCTCCCTGTCAGGCGGGGGGACCGAGGTCATCCGGGTGGGCCAGCGTTGCCTCATCGGCGCCAACGCCGGCATCGGCATCTCACTGGGCGACGACTGCATCGTCGAGGCCGGTCTCTACGTCACCGCCGGCAGCCCGGTGACCCTCGTGCCCGACGAGCTCGTGGTCAAGGGCCGCGAGCTCTCCGGCCGGGACGGCCTGTTGTTCCGCCGCAACGGCGTCACCGGGCGCATCGAGGCGGTGCCCCGGGACAGCGCCCAGTGGTCGGGCCTCAACGTGGCCCTGCACGCCAACGACTGACGCGCCAACTGCCCATGGCACGCACCAGCGCGCCATGGGCATGGCTCAGGTGACGAAACGAGACGTCGCGACGGACCTCCCTGATTCGTCACCGGGGAAACGCCCATGGGTGGCGCGGCCAGGCCCCACTCCGCAGCGCCGCCTCAGCTGGGAACGTCGCTACGGGCCCGGGGTGAGACGAAACGCCGCCAGACGAACCAGCCGACGCCGCCGGCGACGGCCACGTAGAGGGCGTACTGGAGGTAGCTGACGTAGTCGCCCACCTCCTCCCAGCGCTCGCCGAGGGCGTACCCGGCGCTGATGAGGGCGATGTTCCACACCGCGCTGCCGAGCGTGGTGAGCAGGGTGAACCGGACTGCCTCCATGCGCCGGAAGCCCGCGGGGATCGACACGAGCGAGCGGACGAGGGGGATGCAGCGGCAGATGAGCACCGCCGTCCCGCCCCGCCGGTCGAACCAGCCCTCGGCCCGGGCGACGTCGTCCTCGTCGATGCGGAACCAGCGGCCGTAGCGGGCCACCATTCGGCGGAGGCGCACAGGCCCGATGGCGGCGGCGATGAGGTACAGCGCCCACGCGCCGACGACCGAGCCGATCGTGGCGGCGATGACCATCCCCACCACCGAGGCCTCGCCCCGCCCGGCGACGAAGCCGGCGAGGGGCAGCACGACCTCGGAAGGGATCGGGGGGAAGACGCTCTCGAGCGCCACCAGGAACGCAACGCCGCCGTAGCCCAGGGAAGCGACCACGTCGGTCACCCACTCGGTCAGCTGGTCGAACACAGGGCGCTACCCTCCCGTGGCTGCAGGACCCCGCCAGCGTAGAGGCGCGACGCCCAGCCCACGACTAACCTGGCCCCGGTCCTGATGCAAGACGACGCCGACAGTCCTGGCCGCACATGGCCCCGAGCGCTCGTCCTGTGGAGCGCGCTGGTCGCCGCCCTCCTCCCCTTCGGGCCGGGCGTGCCCGCCCTCGGGACCAGCATCGAGCACGGCCCCACCGCCCACGAGGCGCTCCAAGGCGCGGCGAGCGAGGCCGTTCCCCCGGGCACCCGCACCCCCACACGTGCGTCGCGCCCCCGGCGCCGCCTGCGCTCCCTCGACCGGCTCCGGGCCGCGTTGCGCCGCGCCAGTGCGCGGCCCCGCCCCCGCTCGTCGACGAGGCGCGTGCCCCCCGACGGTCCCCCCTCGGACTCGACGCCGGTCGCACCACCCCCGCGACGCGGTCCCCCAGCGGCGCGCTAGGCCGACGTCGACGCCCCGCGCCCGCGGGACGTCGAGTAGCCCGTGGGGTACGGGGCCTGTGACGACGTGACCGAATGAGGAGACCGTGAGCGGAGTGCTGCCACAGATTGGGCTCGTCCTCGTGCTGGTGGTGTTGAA
>WHTX01000198.1 GCA_009377505.1 Acidimicrobiia bacterium | reverse complement strand
GGCGCCGCCGCCCAACCGCTGGTACCGTCCCGCGCCCCGGCGGGCGACCCGCGCCGGGCCCGGCTCAGCCGGCCATGGGCGCGTCGCGACGTGCGGCCGCGACGAGCTCGGCGGCGCCGACAATGCCCACGAAGGTGCCGTCCGGGTCGGCCACGGCGAGCCAGTCCTCCCCCTCGAGGAGCAGGGCCAGGGCCTCGCGCAGGCGCATGCCGAGACTGGCGCGCGCCGTGGCGGGCTCGACCCGTGCCCCGAACTGGCCCGTCCGGGGCTCCTCGCCGCCGAGCACCCAGCCCACGAGGCGCCCCTCCTCGAGCACGGCGACGCGGCCGAAGGGAGCGCTCTCGAACACGGCCACCTTCTCCCCGAGGGAGGCGTCGTGGGCCACCGTGGGCGTCTGCACCAGGTCGCTGCGCCCCAGCCCGACCACGGCGAGGCGCTTCACGGCACGGTCCCGGCCCACGAACGCCTCCACGAAAGGGCTGGCGGGCCGGGCGAGGAGGGCGTCGGGGGTGTCCACTTGTTCAAGCAGGCCGCCCACGGCCATGACGGCGATGCGGTCGCCGAGCTTGACCGCCTCGTCGAGGTCGTGGGTGACGAACACCACCGTCTTGCCCAGCTCGGCCTGCAGGCGCTGGAACTCGTCCTGCAACAGGGCGCGGGTGACGGGGTCGAGCGCGCCGAAGGGCTCGTCCATGAGCAGCACGGGGGGGTCGGCGGCGAGCGCCCGGGCGACGCCCACCCGCTGCTGCTGGCCGCCGGAGAGCTCGTGGGGATAGCGGGCGCGGTAGCGGCCCGGCTCGAGGTCCACCATCTCGAGCAGCTCGTCCACCCGCGCCCGCGCCCTGGCGCGGTCCCAGCCCAGGAGGCGGGGGACGGTGGCGATGTTGGCGGCGACGGTCTGGTGGGGGAACAGGCCGACCTGCTGGATCACGTAGCCGATGCCCCGGCGCAGCTCGACAGGGTCCTTGTGGGTGACATCCTCGCCGTCGAGCACGATCCGGCCCGAGGTCGGCTCGACCATCCGGTTGATCATCCGCATGGTCGTCGTCTTGCCACAGCCCGACGGGCCGAGCAGGACGCACGTCTCCCCCTCGGCCACCTTGAGGGAGAGGTCGGAGACAGCCACGGTGCCGTCCGGGTACCGCTTGGTGACCCGATCCAGTTCGATCATCCCCGAGGGACGCTACTCGGCATGGGCCGACGCAGGTCGAAGGCCTGGGGCGAGGCGGGCCGGGATGTCTCGGGTCGACGTGCAGCCCAGGCTGCGGAGAACCGCCACCTCCGCTGCGAGTCACCCCCACGCCCGGCCCGCCCACACCCGGGGCGGCCCGGTCTCGACGGCGACGACGTTCGGGGCCGAGCGAAGGGCAGGTCCCGGGAGTAGCCGTCGACGGCCGGGCCGCACCACCGGCGACAACGCCGACCGAGTTCCCTATCCTTCCGCCCGATGCTCGCCGCCGACGCCCGGTCCTCCTGGCTCGACTGGGGCTGGGTGGCCGACAACACCGACCTCATCTGGGCGTCGTTGCGCGAGCACCTGGTGCTCACGGTCCTCGCCGTCGGGTGGGGCCTGGCCATCTCTGTCCCCCTGGCCCTGGGCTCACGGCGGTGGCGCTGGCTCTACCCCCCGGTGCTCTCCGTCGGCGGGATCCTCTACACCATCCCGTCGCTGGCGGCGTACGCCCTGCTCATCCCCTACACCGGCCTGGGCCGCACGACAGCGCTCATCCCGCTCGTCACCTACACCCTGCTCATCCTCGTGCGGAACATCGTGACCGGCCTCGACGGCGTGCCCGCCGCGGCCCGCGAGTCAGCCGAGGCCATGGGCTACAACGGCCGCCAGCGGCTGTGGCGGGTGGAGGCGCCCCTCGCCCTACCCGCCATCCTCGCCGGGGTGCGCCTGGCCACCGTGTCCACGGTGGGCCTCGTGACCGTGGCCGGGCTCGTCGGCTTCGACAACCTCGGCCAGTTCATCTACCTGCGGGGCTTCCGGGACGGCCGGCGCACGGCCATCGTGGTGGGCACGGTGCTGATCGTGGCCGTGGCCGTGCTGGCCGACCTGGCCCTCGTCGCCCTCGAGCGGCTGGCCATGCCCTGGCGCCGCCCCGAGGGCAGGGACGTCGAGGGCGAGGTCGCCGCCGACCTGAGCGAGGCGAGGGCGGAGGCCTGAGGTGGGGTTCCTGTCCGACGTCCTGTCCTGGTTCACCGACGCCGAGCAGTGGTCGGGCCGCACCGGCATACCCAACCGGGTACTGGAGCACGTGCTGCTCTCCGCGGCGGCCATGCTCGCGGCCGGGGCCGTGGCCCTGCCCCTCGGGCTGTGGCTCGGCCACGTGCGACGGGGCGGCTTCGTCGCCCTCAACCTGGCGGGCATCGGGCGGGCCGTCCCCTCGCTGTCGATCCTGCTGCTCTGCGCACAGTGGCTCGGCCTCGAGGAGTGGCCCCTCGTGGGCTCGGTCAGCGCCTGGCTGACCTTGGCGCTGCTCGGCCTCGCTCCCATGCTCATCAACAGCTACGTGGGCATGCGCGACGTCGCCGAGCCCATCCGCGAGTCGGCGGCGGCCATGGGGATGACCGGCTTCCAGCAGGCCGGCAGGGTGGAGCTGCCCCTGGCCGCCCCGCTCGTGCTGGCGGGGCTGCGCACGGCGGCCGTGCAGATCATCGCCACCGCGACCCTCGCCGCCTGGGTGGGCGGGGGCGGGCTCGGGCGCGTGGACGGGTTCGCCGTGCGGGACTACGCGCAGGTCTTCGGGGGCGCGGCTCTCATCTCCGCCCTGGCGCTCGCCACCGACAGCGTGTTCTCCCTGGCCACGCGCTCCACGTTGCGGCGAGCCGGCGGCTAGCTTGCCTCCGTTCCTGCTGTTTGTGCAGGTAGGAGGGTGTGATCCATGATCAAGTTCCGGGCGGCGGCTGCGGCAGCCCTGGCCTTCGCGCTCGTCGCGTCGGCGTGCGGCGACGACGACAGCGACGACGCCTCGTCCACGACGACCGGTGGCGCAGGGACGACCGAGGCCGGCGCCGGCTCGGCGACCTTCGAGTTCGTCCCCCTCGACTCCAGCGGCCCCCTGACGAAGGGCGCGCTGCGATCGGGCGACATCGACATCGCCGTGCTGTTCACGTCGGACGCCGACATCGCCGCCGAGGAGTGGGTGCTGCTCGAGGACGACAAGGCCCTCCAGCCGGCGGAGAACCTCATCCCCGCCATCCGCGAGGACAAGATCACCCCGGCCACCGAGGCCGCGCTCGACGCCGTCTCCTCCGAGCTCACCACGGCCGAGCTCACGGAGATGAACCGCCAGAACACCGTGGACGGCGACTCGCCGGCGGACGTGGCCAAGGCCTGGCTCGAGGAGAAGGGCATCGTCCCCTACGAGGGCGAGGCGGTGACCGGGAGCCTGACCGTCGGGTCCACGAACTTCGCCGAGCAGGAGATCGTCGCCGAGCTCTACGCCCAGGTGCTCGAAGCGGCCGGCGCCAGCGTCACCAAGAAGTTCCAGCTCGGCGCGCGCGAGATCGTGGCGCCGGCGTTGGGGAGCGGCGAGATCGACCTCTACCCCGAGTACATCGGCTCCTACACGGCGTTCCTCGACGACTCCGCCACCGTCCCGAACGACTCGGAGGAGGCCGCCGACCAGCTGCGCACACTGCTCGAGGCCAGCGGCGTGACCGTGCTCGCCCCCGCCGAGGCGGAGGACAAGAACGGCTTCGTCGTGACCCAGGAGACGGCCGACGAGTTCGGGTTGGCCGCCGTGTCCGACCTCGCCGGGGTGTCCGAGGCGCTCAAGCTCGGCGGCCCGCCCGAGTGCCCCGAGCGGCCCTTCTGCCTCATCGGCCTCGAGGACACCTACGGGCTCACGTTCGCGGGTTGACCTGGTCGCGCTGGTCGGGCAGCGCCGCGCTGGGCAGAGACCCTCAGCCCACGAAGTTGAGGGGGTCCTCCGGGGACCCACCGACCCGGGTCTCGAAGTGCAGGTGGGGCCCGGTGGACAGCCCCGTCGAGCCGACGAGGCCCACCACGGTGCCCTGGGCGACGCTCTGGCCCTCGGACACGAGGAGGGTGGACATGTGCCCGTAGAGCGTCACCACGCCGTCGTCGTGCTCGATCATGACGCAGTTGCCGTACCCGCCGTTCCAGCTGGCGAGGATGACGACGCCACTCTTGGCCGCCCAGACGTCGGTGCCGTAGCTGGCCCCGATGTCGAGCCCGGCGTGCAGCCGCGACGTGCCGAGCACGGGGTGGCGGCGGTAGCCGAAGCTCGAGGTCACAGGCCCGTTCGCCGGGTACACGTAGCCCGCCCCGCCGGCCACGGCCACCGACCGCGTCGCCGAGGGTTCCGACGAGCCCGACGAGCCCGACGAGCTCGACTCGGCCCGGCGGCTGCTGATCACCGCGTCCAGCTGCGCCTCGGCTGCGTCGAGCTGGGCGACCTTGCCCGCCCAGTCCTCGATGCGGCTGCGCAGCTCCACCTCCACCCGGCCCTGCGCGTCACGTTGGCGCTGCAGCTCGGCCTGGGTGACGGCCACCTCGTCGCGCAGCCGGGCCGCCTCGACGAGGGCGGCGGCCGCCTCGGCCTCCAGGCGCTGCTGGTCCTCGATGAGGGCCCGGAGCTGGTCGAGGTCGTCGTGGTAGTTGCCCTCGACCATGCCCAGTAGGTGCTGGCGCTGCACGTACTCGTTGGCGTCGTTCGCCGCCAGCAGCTCGTCTCCCTGGCCGCCGGTGGCGCCGATGTAGGCCTTCACCACCGTCGCTGCCGCCTGTTGGCGCAGCCCGTCGATCCGCACCCCGGTCGCGGCCGCTTCCTCCTGGCGGCGGACGGCCGTCGCCTCGGCCGAGGCCAGCCCCTGCTCGGCGGCGGACAGCTTGGAGCTCTGGTAGGCCAGAGCCTCGTCCAGGCTGGCGAGGGCCGCCCGCAGCTCGCCCTCCTGGGCCTCGAGCACCCTCAGCTGCTCGGCCGCCGCCGCCCGCTCCGCCAGGGTGGCCTCGCGCTGGGCACGGGCCTCGGCCACGTCCTGGGCCTGCGCCGCGGCCGGCAGCAGGCCGGCGCAGAGCGCCGAGAGGCCCCAGCCGGCGACCAGCGGGGCGAGCACACGGCGACGGCGAGCGTTCGGCGAACGTGTGGGGGTGCGGCGGTGAGGGAGGACCATGAGCGCGCTGGGTGACGGTCAGGCCCGCTGTCTGGCCCCTGCCTGTCGACACGGCACGCTAGCTCATCCCCTGACCAGGGCAGTGGCAGTGGCCGCTCGCCCCCCGTCGGCCCCTACGGGAAGCGCGAGCGCAACCACTCCACGGTGACCTCCATGGCCGGCTTGCGATGGCCCTCGAGGTAGTGGGGCGCACCCTTCAGCTCGTGGTACGTCTTGTCCGCCGCGCCGCACTGCTCGAAGATCTCGCGGGCCTGGTGCACACGGATCTCCGTGTCCGCCGTGGCGTGCAGCACCAGGGAGGGCACCGACACCTGGGGCACCGTGTCCGCCAGGCGGGCCGGCGAGGACAGCCCCGACCACGTCGAGAGCCAGCCCCGGTCGGTCATCGTGCGGGCCAGCCCACCCCGCCCGTAGTTCGCCTCGAAGGGGTCGGGGAAGGCGAAGAGCGAGCCGAGGGGCCGCTCGTCCGGGTCGATGGACAGGTCGAGGTAGGCGGGGTCGGCCAACGTGCGGTAGATGGTCAGGTAGCGGGTGGAGACGGCCCGGGCCCGGGCCTCCCGCCAGGCGCGCGAGCCCCGCTCCAACGAACGGGCCGCCTCCCGGGCGTCGGCCTGGTCCTCGAGGGCCGCCTTGGCCACGGCGTCGATGCGGGCCACCCGGGCCCGCTGCGCCTCCCGGTAGGTGGCCAGCCAGCCACGGTCGTAGGCGCATGGCTCGGGCCAGGGCCGCCACCCGTTGTCGGGGTCGTACATGTCCAGCTCGCGCACCACCGAGAACGGCTCGTGCTCGTCGGCCAGCGAGGGGTCGATCACCTGGAGCATGAACACCCCCTCGCCGGGGTGGGCGGCGATGCCGACCCAGCCGTCGCCGAGTGACCGCTCGGCCTGGGACAGCGCCATGAGCGACCCGCCCCCCGAGTTGCCGAAGAGCACCACCGCCTCGGCCCCCCGTTCGCGCACGAACGCGGCGGCGCTGGCCACGTCGAGCACGCACTTCTCGTGCAGGCAGTCGGTGTCGTTGCCCTGGTACCTCGTGCCGAAGCCGAGCACGCCGTAGCCGGCGGCGGCGAGGAGCGGGCAGGCGTAGTGCACCGAGAAGTCGCCCCGGGGGTGGGAGAGGATGACGGCCGTGCGCCATGGGCGGCCGTGCGGGGGCGTCCACAGGGTCCCCCGCACGAGGGCGCCGTCCTCGCTGACCAGCCGCACCGGCTCCCGGCCGACCTCGACCCCGGGGTCGTCCTCGGGGAGGGGCCAGAAGCCCAGGCCGAACGGACGTGGTGCGCCGAGGGAGGCCTCCATGAGGCCGCACCCTACCCCGTCGCCGCCGGACGTGACTGACGTCACACGGGAGGCGGGGATGGGCATGTGGGGGAGGGTGGCGGGCCTATCGTTGGGCAGCGGAGGGGAGCGCGGCCCGGGCGCCACCTGGTCCGCCACAGACGAGGATGGCGGATGTGAACGGCAGGATCCTGATCGCCGAGGACGACGAGAAGCAGGCGGAGCTGATCCGCCTGTACCTCGAGCGCGAGGGCTACTCGGTGGTCGTCGCCTACGACGGCCGCGACGCCCTCGACCAGATCCGGGCGCGCCAGCCCGACCTGGTCGTGCTCGACTGGATGATGCCGGCCATGGACGGGCTCGACGTCACCCGGGTGCTCCGCCAGGAGTCCGACGTGCCCATCATCATGCTGACGGCGCGCTCCACCGAGGAGGACCTGCTCCTCGGCCTCGAGCTCGGCGCCGACGACTACATCACCAAGCCCTTCAGCCCTCGTGAGCTCACGGCCCGGGTCCGCACGGTGATGCGCCGCCGTGCGCCCCAGCCCGCCGAGGACGCCCTGCGCATCGGCGAGCTCGAGGTCGACCCCGTGCGCCACCAGGTGCGCATGCACGGCGCCGAGGTCGAGGTGACGCCCAAGGAGTTCGCCATCCTCGAGGCCCTGGCCCGCCACCCGGGCCGGGCCTTCACCCGCACACAGCTCCTCCAGCAGGCGTTCGGCTTCGACTACGACGGCCTCGAGCGCACGGTCGACGTGCACGTGCTCAACCTGCGCAAGAAGCTCGAGCCCGACCCGACGAGCCCCACCTACCTCAGCACCGTCTACGGCGTCGGCTACAAGATGGCCGAGCACGGCGATGGCTGAGGGCTCGGCCCGCTGGAGGCTGGGGCTGCGCGAGCGGTTGCTCGCCATCACCCTGCTCGTGGCCGTCGTAGCCATCGTGCTCACCGCCTGGGCGGTGAACCGCCAGACCGAGTCGGAGCTGCGCGGCGCCCTGCGCACCGAGATCAACAAGCCGCAGCAGGTCTACAACTTCTACGTGCTGCTGGCGCAGGAGCGCCCGGCCACGTGGGCCGACCGCCTCGAGCTGGCCGAGACCGCCGTCCAGGTGGCGTCCCAGTACGAGGTACGGGTCCGCCTCGAGGACGCCGTCGACGGTGGGCTCATCTGGGACACCGCCAGCCGCGAGGTGGGCGAGGACCCCGGGCGCCCAGCCGCGGTCGCCATCACGCTCCCTGCGCCCGACCAGGACCTGCTCATCGACCAGGCCGCGGAGGAGGTGTACCGTGACTGCCTCGTCGAGGCAGGCATCCCGGTGGAGCGGAACCAGGACCCGACCGGGGTCGAGCGCTTCGAGCCCGAGGGCCCGGCCGGTCTGGCCGGCGCCACCTCCCAGGCCGTGACGACCTGCAACAACCGCAAGGTCGCCGTGGCCGACGCCGCCCGGCCGACGGACGCCGAGGGCAGGCCCCTCTACGTCGGCGACCTGCTCCTCTACGTCGTCAACCCCAAGCTCGACTCGACCAGCACGATCGGGGACAGCTTCAACACCCAGCTCGTGCTGACCGTGCTCGGCGTGGTGCTCCTCGCCGTGCTGACCACGACGCTCGGCGCCCGGCACCTGCTCCGGCCGATCACCCGGCTGACGCGGGCGTCGCGCCGCATGGCTGGGGGGCACCTCGACGAGCGGGTCCCCGACGACCGGGGCGACGAGCTGGGCGACCTGTCCCGGGCTTTCAACTCGATGGCCTCCTCCCTCGAGGTGGCCGACGGCCAGCGCCGGCGCATGACCACCGACATCGCCCACGAGCTGCGCACGCCCCTGTCCAACATCCGCGGCTACCTCGAAGCGGCCCAGGACGGGGTGGCCCCCATCACCCCCGCCCTCATCGACTCGCTCCACGAGGACGCGTTGCTGCTCCAGACCCTGGTCGACGACCTGCAGGAGCTCACGGTGGCCGAGTCGGGCGGCCTCGCCCTGCACCGCTCCCCCACCGACCTCGACGAGCTCGCCGAGAGCGTGGTGGCCGCCCACCAGCCCCGGGCCCGGGCGGCGGGGATCGTGGTCGAGGTGGACGCCAGCGCCCGCACCGAGGCCGAGGTCGACCAGCGCCGGGCCCGCCAGGTGCTGACCAACCTGGTGGAGAACGGGCTGCGCCACACACCCGCCGGCGGCATGATCACCGTGCGCTGCCGCCGCGACGGCACCGACGCCGTCCTCGAAGTGGCAGACACCGGTCGCGGCATCGCCCCCGAGCACCTCCCCCACCTGTTCGAGCGGTTCTACCGGGCCGACGCGTCACGCAATCGCTCGACGGGCGGGACCGGGCTCGGCCTGGCCATCACGCGCGAGCTCGTCCACGCCCACGGCGGCACCATCGGCGTGGCCAGCGAGGTCGACGTGGGCACGACCTTCACCGTCCGGCTGCCGCTCGGCCCAGGGTCGCCGGCCAGCCCGCCGGCGGCCCCCCCGGCCAGCCCTCCCGCCGGCCCCCTGCCGAGCCCACCGTCCGGCGGCGGGACCGGCCCGACGCCTGGCACCCCGACCACGACGGCCTCCCCGCCCCTCGCCGAGGCGCCCCGGACCACCGCGAGAGGCCAAGACGGGCGCGACTACGACCACGTGCACGTCAGCTGACGGCTCGTCCTGGACCGGCCAGGACGGGCCCCGTCGCTATGCTGCCACCATGGCTGAGACGCCTATGAGTGCCGCCCCCGTCGAGGCCACCGCCGAGCCCATCCCGCTGCGGTTCTTCGGCGACCAGATGCTCCGACGGGTGTGCGAGCCGGTCACCGACATCACCGGCGACATCATCGAGCTCGCCGAGCGCATGCTCGTGACCATGCAGGTCGAAGAGGGTGTCGGCCTGGCCGGCCCCCAGGTCGGGCGCACGCTGCGGATCTTCACCCACGCCCTCCCCGACCTCGCCCCGCCCGTGCTGATCAACCCCGAGATCGTCGACCTGCACGGCGAGTGGTCCTACAGCGAGGGGTGCCTGTCCATCCCCGGCATGCATTACGAGCTCGTCCGGCCGGGCACCGTGCACCTGCGGGCCTGGACGATCGAGGGCGAGGAGGTCGAGATCGAGGCTGACGAGCTGCTGGCCCGGGTCCTCCAGCACGAGAACGACCACCTCGACGGCGTCCTCTTCGTCGACCGGCTGACCGGCGCGGCCCGGGCCGAAGCCACCGACATCCTCGCCGCCCGGGTCGCCGGCACGCTCGGCACCAGCGACCCCCTGCTCACGGGGCGAGCGATCCCCGGGCTGCGCAAGCCGCGCTCGGCCTGACGCCCCGGCGGTCCCTGGCAGCCTGACGCGAGCGCCCCGAGCGGCGGCGACGGGCCCGG
>WHTX01000197.1 GCA_009377505.1 Acidimicrobiia bacterium | reverse complement strand
CGGCAGCGCCTTCGTGCGGGGGGACACAGCCCAGCAGCTCGCCGTGCAGTCCGGCGGCCCGACCACGCCCGACGTCGGCCTCGCCAGCATGAGCGTGGTCTGGCAGCCCGGCGGCACCGATGCCGCCATCTCCTCGGGGGAGGTCGCCGGCGTGCTCAAGGGCGTCAACGACATCATCCCCCGCTACGTGAGCCGGCTCGACGACGTGGCCGCGGCGCTGGTGAGCACCGTCAACGCCGTCCACAGCACCGGCTACAACCTCGCCGGGACCGAGACGGGGCTCGACTTCTTCGACCCCGGCGCCGTGCGCGCCTCCACGATCAGGCTGTCGGCCGACGTGGCCGGACAGCCCGAGCAGGTCGCCGCGGGCATGCCCTCGGGCACGGGGACGGGGACGCTCGACGGCTCCGTCGCCCAGGCCATCGCCAAGCTCTCCGAGGCGCCCGCCGGCGCCGACGCCACCTACCGCGCCATGATCGGGTCCCTCGGCGTCGAGGCCCAGTCGGCGAACCGCCGCCTCGACATGCAAGAGGTGGTGACGACCCAGGTCGGCGCCGAGCGCCTGGCCGTGAGCGGCGTGAGCATCGATGAGGAGCTGGCGGGCATGGTCTCCGCCCAGCACGCCTACGCCGCCTCGGCCCGGGTGCTGACCGCGGTCGACGAGATGATGGACATCCTGCTGTCCCGCACCGGGATGGTCGGCCGATGACGGGGCACGGCTCCGTGGAGGGGCTCTCCTGATGGTCCAGCGCGTCACCAGCACGACGATCTCCAACACGCTCCTGACCGACCTGCAGCGCGCCGCTCGCCGCATGGCCGACTCCCAGGGGCGCATCTCGTCGGGCAAGGCCATCCAGCGGCCTTCCGACGGGCCGGCCGCCACCCTTCGAGCGCTCGACACCCGGGCAGAGCTGCGGCGCCAGGCCCAGTACGAGCGCAACGCCACCGACGCCGAGGGCTGGCTCAACATGGCCGACGCCACGCTCATGACCTCCGTCGAGCGGCTCACACGGGCGCGTGACCTCCTGGTCGGCGCGGTGAACGGTGCTGCCGACCAGCGTTCGCGCGACGCCTCCGCCGCCGAGGTGGAGTCGATCCGCTCCGAGCTCATCGACATGGCGAACACCTCCTACCTGGGCCGGCCGCTCTTCGCCGGCTCGGCCTCCACCCCGACCGCCTACACCGATGCCGGCGAGTACCAGGGCGACGGCGCTCCCATCACCCGCGCCATCGGCCCGGGGTCCGAGGTGCAGGTCAACGTGTCCGGGGAGACGGTCTTCGGTGTGCGCGACCCTGGCGACCCGGCCAACGGGGACCTGTTCCAGGTGCTCGAGCAAGCCGTGGCCGACCTGCGGGCCGGCGACGTGGCCGCGGCCGGCCAGGGCCTCGAGCGCATCGACGCCGCCATGGACCGCATCGGCGTGTCCCAGGCCACCCTGGGGACGCGGGCGCGCCAGCTCGAGGCCCAGGCGTCGCGGAACTCCTCGACGACCATCGACCTGAAGGCGGGCCTGTCCGAGGTCGAGGACATCGACTACGCCCAGGCCATCATCGAGGTCAAGACCGAGGAGATGGCCTACCAGGCGGCGCTGAGCGTGACGGCGAAGGTGATCCAGCCCACGCTGATCGACTTCCTGCGCTGATTCGCCCTCGTGCGTGATCCCGAGGCCCGGGCCGGACCACCGGCCCGGGCCTCGTCGCGTCCGGCACCGTGGGCCCGTTCCGAACCGGTCGCGCCCGCCTTCCCCCATCCCAGGGATCGCGGGCACCTGGGACAAAAAGACCATCGAAGCGCTCAGGCGCCCGCCAGGAAGGCCGAACTAGTGGTGCCCGCAGGAAAGCGGGAGGGGCTCAAAGGAGTGGGCCCCGGATACATCACGGAGGAACACCGAAATGCGCATCAACCAGAACATCGCCGCGTACAACTCGTACCGCAACGTGTCGACCACCAACTCGCAGATGAGCAAGAGCCTCGAGAAGCTCTCCTCCGGCCTGCGTATCAACCGTGCGGCCGACGATGCCGCCGGCCTCGTCGTGTCCCAGGGCCTGCGTGCGCAGGTGTCCGGCCTCAAGGTCGCCACCCGCAACGCCCAGGACGGTATCTCGGTCGTGCAGACCGCTGAAGGCGCGCTGAGCGAGGTCCACAACCTCCTCGGCCGGATGCGTGACCTCGCCGTGCAGGCGTCCAACAAGGGCTCGGCCGGTGAGGGTGCCCGGGACGCGGCCGCCAACGAGGCGTCCGAGGACCTGGCCGAGATCGGCCGCATCTTCGAGCAGACCAAGTTCGGCAGCACGAACCTCTTCGACGGCAACTTCGAGGGCGCGTTCCAGGTGGGCGCCAACGCCGGCGAGCAGATCGGCGTCGAGTTCGCCAAGCTGGTCACCGGCACCGCGGCCGGCGCCACCGGCCTGAACCTCTCGAACAACGGCACGGTCACCAATGCCAGCCAGACGTTCGACGTGGCTGCGGCCGGGTTCGACTTCTCCGGCGGCAACACGCTGAGCTTCGACATCTCCATCGACGGTGCCGCATCCCAGACGGTCACGGTCAGCACCGACGTCACCGACATCACCGGCCTCGTCGGCGCGCTGAACACCGCGGCTGGGGCAGCGGTCTTCTCCGAGGGCACCGGCGCCGATGCCGGCAAGCTCGTCGTCGGCAGCACGTTGGCTGGCGCAGCGGGCTCGATCGTCATCAACAACGTCGACGACGGTGGCTCGGGCAACACGTCGGGGATCACCGACACCAACGTCACCGGCTCCGACGCGTCGAACTTCGTCGACAAGGTCCGCTCGGGCGACTCGTCGGCCATCACGACCCTCGACGAGGCCATCAAGACGGTCTCCGACCTGCGGGCCACCCTCGGTGCGAAGCAGAACCGGTTCGAGTCCGCCATCAGCAACCTGCAGGTGGCGACCGAGAACCTGTCGGCTTCCGAGTCCCGGATCCGTGACACCGACATGGCGCTCGAGATGACCAACTTCACCCGGAACCAGATCCTCCAGCAGGCCGGCACGGCGATGCTGGGGCAGGCCAACCAGCTGCCCCAGGGCGTCCTCCGCCTCCTCGGCTGATCCCCGGGCCTCTACCAGTAGTGCGTTGACCGGGCCGGGGGCACACACCCCCGGCCCGGTTGCGTACCCGGCCTCGACCCCTGAGGCCGCCTCCCACCCACATCTGCACGTCGACTCGGGGAGCGAGCCATGGCCACCAGCAGCATCGACGGGCTCGTCTCCGGGCTCGACACCACGACGATCGTCAACCAGCTGATCGCCCTCGAGCGTGCCCCCGCCGACCGGCTGGCCGCTCGCAAGTCGGTCGCCGACGCCCGGGCCGCGGCGTACGGCGTGCTCAAGTCCAAGGTCGACACCGTCAAGAGCGCCTTCGAGGCGCTCGACAGCACGACGGACTGGTTCCCCGCCAAGGCCACGAGCTCCGATGCCGACGCCGTCTCGGTCAGCGCCTCCGCCGGGGCCAGGCCGGCCACGTTGAGCTTCACCGTGACCCGCCTGGCCGCCGCCCACAGCGTCGTCTCGGGCGGTCTCGCCAAGGCCGCCGACGCCACCTGGTCAGACGCCGAGGTCGTGCTGAACGTCGACGGCGTCGACGAGGCCATCACCGTGGAGCCTGACGAGGACGGCGTCCGGTCCCTGCACCAGGTCGCCGAGGCGGTCAACGGCGCCGGCCTCGGGCTCTCGGCGCAGGCCGTCCAGGTCAGCCCCGGCCAGTTCCGCCTGCAGATCACCGCTCAGGAGTCCGGTGAGGCGTCCCGCTTCAGCGTGGTGAGCGGCCTCGCCGACGGCTACGACATGGCCGTCGAGGGCAACGACGCCGAGATCGAGATGGCGGGGGGCCTGTACACGGCCACCTCGCCCACCAACACGTTCGACGACCTGCTGCCCAACGTCGACGTCACCGTCAAGGCCGAGAGCACGGAGCCGATCACGGTGTCGGTCACGACCGATACCGACGCCATCGCCAACCGGGCCCAAGCGCTGGTGAACGCCGTCAACGGCACCTTGTCGAGTGTGAAGACGCTCACGGCCTACGACGCGACGGCGAAGCGGTCCTCGGCCCTCACCGGCGACCACTCGGTCCAGCGGCTCTCCCAGGAGCTCACCCGGGGGCTCGTGGGCCCCGTCGACGGTACGGACCTGATCCCCGCCACCCTGGGGATCACCGTCGACCGGGACGGCACCATCGCCTTCGACAGGGTCAAGTTCGAGGAGGCGTTGGCCGACAACCCCGAAGCGGTCCAGGGCCTGTTCGTGCAGGCCGAGGGCGCACCGGACAACATGATCACCCGGCTGGCCGAGGTCGCCAAGGGGGCCGTCGAGACCGGCACGGGCTACCTGCTCACCGCGCAGGAGAGCCAGCGCGACCGGGTGAAGTCCTTCACGACCCAGATCGAGGACATCGAGCGCCGGCTGGAGCTGTCCGCCAACCGCATGCGCAAGCAGTTCACCGCCATGGAGACGGCCCTCTCCAGCATGCAATCGCAGAGCAGCTGGCTGTCGAGCCAGATCGCCGGCCTCTACGCCAACTCCGGGTGACAGGAGCGAACCCCCGATGTACCCCGCCAACGCCCGCAAGCGCTTCGTGCAGGACGGGCTGTCCACGATCCCCCCCGCCCGGCTGCTGCTGATGCTCTACGAGCGCCTGCTCCGGGACCTCGACGACGCCGCTGCGGCCATCGGCGCCGGGCCCATCTCGGCGGCGCACGAGGCGCTGACCCACGCCCAGGCCATCGTGGACGAGCTGCGCCTCGCCCTCGACCCGGCGGCCTGGGCCGGGGCCGCCGACCTGGCCGGCGTCTACGACTGGGTCTCGGCCCGGCTCGTCGAGGCGAACCTGCGCAAGGACGCCGCCCTCGTGGCCAGCTGCCGCTCGGTGCTGGAGCCCTTGGCCGAGGCCTGGGGCGAGGCGTACGAGCACCAGTGTGGCGCCGCCCCCGTCGGGGCGCGGTCGGCATGAGCGCCTCGGCCTGGGGCCAGGCGCTCGACGCCTTCGAGCGCGGCGTCCTCGACGGCGAGGCCGTCCTCGCCGGCGGGCGCACCGAAGCGGTCGCCCCCTTCGAGGAGCCGGTGGGCCTCGACGGCCTGCCGGCCGAGCTGGCGCCCCGTGCCCAGGCCTTGTTGGCCCGGGCCCGCGAGCTCGAGGCGGGCCTGGCCCGCCGGCTCGCCGACCGGCCACCGACCGTGGTCGCGCCCCGCTTCGGTCGCGCTGCTCCGGCTGAGCGCTCCCACCGCCTCGACACCGGCCTCTGACGGCCGGCCACCCTGCCAAGGGCGGGCACGTCCACCGCGCGCCTCGAGCGCAGCGATTCGACGCGACGACGCGGCGGATCGCTGCGCTCCGGCGCGTCTGGGCCGGGTAGCCGTGCTCACGGCATTCCGTCCGGCGGCCTGGACGCCGTGCGGATTCCGCCCCGCCCGCTCAGGCTCGGCCGGAAGACCGCCGAAGCCTCTCCTGCGAGCACGGACCGCTCGCGACCACGCCACGGACGGCGACGACACAGAGAACCACTCGGACCAACCGTCGAGGTGTCCCGTCCAATGCATCCCCTGGGCTCCCCCGCGCCGTCGCGCGCCGGGGACGTGGCAGTGAACCGGCCGTCGTGATCGGAGACGTCACCGGCCAGTACCTGAAGGTCGCGCTCGCCGGGCTCAGCGCCCAGCGCCAGGCCTTCGTCGACAACCTCGCCAACGTCGAGACCCCCGGCTACCGCGCTGCCCGGGTCGACTTCGAGTCCTCCCTGCGCCGTGCCGCGCAGAGCGGCAGCGACGCCCCCGGGCTGGAGGCGACGGAGACCCGCTCGACCGCCCCCACGCGCCTGAACGGCAACAACGTGGCCGTCGACGAGGAGCTGCTCAGCATGACGGACAACGGCCTGCGCCAGCAGCTCGTCGTCGAGTCCCTCAACGCCCGGTACCGCCTGCTGCGGACCGCGATCACCGGCCAATGAGCGCCCCCTTCGCCATCCTCGGCATCTCGGCCTCGGGCATGCGGACCCACAAGGTCTGGCTCGACGCCATCGCCGACAACGTCGCCAACGTGAGCACCGTCCGCCCCACCGACGAGCCCGCCTTCCAGGAGCGCTTCGTCGAGGCCCAGGCCGTCGAGGGCGGCGGCGTGACCGTGGGCGCCGTCCGCTTCGGCGACCCGAACGGCCGCCTGGTGCACGACCCCATGAACCCCCTGGCGGACGCCAACGGCATGGTCCGCGCCCCGGACATGGACCTGTCCGACCAGATGACCCACCTCATCATCGCCCAGCGCGCCTACCAGGCGAACGTGACGACCTTCGAACGGGTCCGCGACGCCTACTCCCGCGCGCTCGAGCTCGGGAAGTAGACGACCTTGCCCATCGACCCCATCTCCGCGGGCATCGCCCCGATCGTCGCGCCGGCGCCCATCGCCGGCACGACCGGCGTCAGCGCGGCCGCCAAGTCCGACTTCGGCCAGGCCATCGCCGGCTCGATCGAGCAGCTCCAGCAGAGCCAGACCGCGGTGGACGAGATGTCCAAGGCCGCGGCCACCGGTGACCTGGCCTCGGTCGAGAACCACATGATCGCCATGACCGAGGCCCAGCTCGCCACGCAGCTGACCGTGGCCGTGCGCAACAAGGCGATAGAGGCCTTCAACGACATCATGAGGATGCAGCTCTGATGGCTGGAGTGCAGGACCTGCGCCAGAAGCTGGCGCACCAGCTGCGGGGCTTCAGCCGCACGCAGAAGATCGGCATGGCGGTGGCCGCGGTGGCGGTCATCCTGGGCGTGCTCGTGGCCGGCCGCTTCTCCGGCAAGCCCGACCTCGCCCCCCTCTTCACCGACCTCGAGGCCTCCGACGCCGCCGCGGTCACCGAGCGCCTCACCAGCGACGGCGTCCCCTACGAGCTCGGAGACGGCGGCCGCACGGTGCTCGTGCCCCGCGACCAGCTCTACGAGCTGCGCATCAACCTGGCCGCCTCGGGCCTGCCGAGCGGCGGGACGAGCGGCTGGTCCGTCCTCGACGACCAGGGCATCACCGCCTCGGAGTTCAGCCAACGGGTGGGCTACCAACGGGCGCTCGAGGGCGAGCTCTCCAAGATGGTGTCCTCCCTCGACGCGGTGGAGACGGCGACGGTCCGCCTGGTGCTGCCCCGCGACGACGCCTTCGCCCTCTCGGACTCCAAGTCGAGCGCCTCGGTGCTGATCCGCACCCGCCCGGGCAGGACGCTCGAGCCCCAGCAGGTGCAGGCCATCGTCAACCTCGTCTCCTCGAGCGTGCAGGGCCTCGACCCCGAGGCGGTGAGCGTGGCCGACACCAGCGGGTCGGTGCTCGTCGCCCCGGGCAGCGGCATGGCCGAAGGGGTGGCGGGCAGCAGCCAGCAGCAGCAGACGGACGCCTTCGAGGTGAACCTGGCCAGCGAGATCCGAGCCATGCTCGTGTCCGTCGTGGGGGGCGGCAAGGCCACCGTCACGGTGAACGCCGACCTCGACTTCGACAAGCGCCAGGCCACGAGCGAGACCTTCACCGAACCGGTCACGGCCGACGGGGAGCGGGCCCCGCGGGAACAGTCGACCCGCACCGAGGAGTACGCCGGGGCCGTGCCCCAGGACGCCGGCGTGCTCGGAGCCGAGCAGGCGGCTGCGGGCGCGGGCGCGGCAGCGGACGGCTCCTCCTACACCTCCAACGAGGAGCGCACCTCCTACGCCGTGAACCGGGAGGTGGCCACGACCGAGACCGCCCCCGGCCAGGTGCGGCGCCTGTCGGTGGCCGTGCTGGTCGACGAGGCGGCGATCGGGGCCGAGCGGGTGGCCGATGTCGAGGCCCTCGTGAACGCGGCGGCGGGCATCTCCGCCGAGCGGGGCGACCAGGTCGTCGTCACCCGCATGTCCTTCGACGACTCCCAGGCGCTGGCGGCCGAGACGGAGCTGGCCGCGGCCGAGGCCGCCCAGCGCGCCGAGGCCCGCCAACGGCAGTTGACGACCATCGCCACCGCTCTCGTGGTGCTCGTGGTGCTCGCCCTCGCCTACCGCAGCGTCCGCGGCAGCCGGCGCAAGCGCAAGCTGGCCGCCGACCTGGCTTCGGCGCAGCAGTCGGTGGCGTCCACGCTGCTCGAGCAGCAGCTCGCCGCCGAGGCGCTCGGGCCGGTCGACCTGACGGCCATCGAGTCGGCGGTCCCGGCCCAGCGTGAGATCGGCCCGAGCAGCGTCCAGGCCCGGGTGGCGTCGATGGTGGAGGAGCAGCCTGAAGAGGTCGCCCTGTTGCTCCGAAGCTGGCTCGGCGACCGACGGGCGGTGAAGCGGTGAGCGTGACCATCGATGCCATCACGGGGGCGCAGAAGGCGGCCGTGCTGATCCTGTCCGTGGGCAAGGAGCAGGCCGCCAGGATCCTGCGCAACCTGCGCGAGGCCGAGGTCACCGAGATCATGGTCGAGGTCGCCCGGCTCCAGAACGTGGACCAGGACGTGCTCGCCGACGTGCTCACCGAGTTCTCCGTCATCGCCGAGGCCCGCACCCACCTGGCCCAGGGGGGAGTGGACGTCGCCCGGGAGCTGCTCGAGGAGAGCGTCGGCCGGGCCAAGGCGGCGGAGATCTTCGAGAGCCTCAGCCTGCCCTTCGTGGCCGCCCCGTTCGAGTTCCTCCGCCGGGCCGACCCCCGCCAGGTGCTGCGCTTCATCCAGGACGAGCACCCCCAGACCATCGCCCTGGTGCTGGCGCACATGAACGCCGACGCCGCCGCCCTCGTCCTCGGCGGGCTGGCTGAGCAGCTCCAGTCGGACGTGGCCGTGCGGGTGGCGACCATGGACCGCACCTCGCCGGCGGTGATCGAGGCCGTCGAGGCCTCCCTCGAGAAGCGGCTCGCCTCGGTGCTCCAGCAGGGCGACCTGTCGAGCGCCGGCGGGGTCAAGTCCCTCGTGGAGATCCTCAACCGCTCCGACCGGGCCACCGAGCGCCTCATCTTCGAGAGCCTCGAGACCTACGAGGAAGACCTCGCCGAGGAGGTGCGCAACCAGATGTTCGTCTTCGAGGACATCGCCGCCCTCGAGGACCGCTCCGTGCAGCTGCTGCTGCGCCAGGTCGACCAGAAGGACCTGGCCATGGCGCTCAAGGGGGTCAGGGTCGAGGTGCGGACGAAGATCCTCTCCAACGTGTCCGCCCGGGCCCAGGAGACCTTGCTCGACGACATCGAGCAGCTCGGCGCCGTGCGCCTCAAGTCCGTCGAGGAAGCCCAGGCCAACATCGTGCGCTCGCTGCGGGCGCTCGAGGAGACCGGCCAGATCGTGGTGCGGAGGTCGAGCGATGAATACGTCTCGTGACCGTGGTGTGCGGGTGCTCCGGGGCCACCGGGTGCGCTCCGCCGCCCCGCTCGCCTTCCCCGTCGTCGAGGCCGTCCGCCCCCGCGCCGCCGACATCGGCGGGCCCGCCCTCGACCCCGCGGTCGAGCTCGAGGCCGCCCGGCGGGAGGCGGCGGCCGCGGGCCACGTCGAGGGCTACGCCGCCGGCCGGGCCGAGGGCCTCGAGGAGGCCCGTCGGCGCGTCGTCGCCCTCCTCTGCCAGATCGACGCCGAGCGCTCCGAGCTGGTCGAGCGGGAGGAGCGGGCATTCGCCGAGTTGGCGGCCGCCGCCACCGAGGTCAGCTTCGCCGTGGTCGAGGTGCTGCTGGGCCGGGAGCTCGAGCTCGCCACCTCGCCCGGCCGAGACGCCCTGGCCCGGGCGCTCCGGGCCGCCCCCGACGGCGGCGCGGCCGTGGCCCGGCTCAACCCCGCCGACCTCGACCTGCTCGGTGATGTCGAG
>WHTX01000196.1 GCA_009377505.1 Acidimicrobiia bacterium | reverse complement strand
ACGTCGACCACGGAATGCCGCAGGCCTACGAAGGCGACGATGGCATAGGAGGCGAGCGCGGCGTTCACCGTGGCGAACAGGGCGTGGGCCTCGTGGCCGTGGCTGAGGTCGCGCCACACCGTGAAGAGCGAGAAGGCGACGATGACGTAGGGGAAGAAGACGAAGGCCAACGGGGCGACGGTGCGGTTGCGCACCTTCGGCGTGCGGGCGAAGGCGATCTTCTGGCCGCCGATGGCCTGGCCGATCGACTTGGCCACGCCCGAGACGTTGACGGGCAGGAGCAACAGGTTGAAGCCGTAGACGCGCAGGGCGTCGAGGCGCCGGTAGCCGCACCTCCGCAGGTCCGTCGCCATGGCCGCGAAGTACGGAACTGCGGTGAGCAGGGCGAACGGGCTGAGCAGGCGGTCGTTGAAGGGGTACGCCAGCAGGACGATGAGGCCGACGCTCGCCCAACAGATGGAGGCGAGGTAGTTGGCCCGCAGGTAGGCCTCGAGGATGGGGAACCGGCTGCCCTGGCGGCGCCGGGCGCCGAGCAGCTTGCCGAGTTTGGGCAGGATCACGAGCCCGCCGTTGGCCCACCGCTGCCGCTGGGTGCAGAGCGACCCGAAGTCCGGCGGGGTGGCGCTGTAGCTCAGCCGCTCGGGGTAGTTGTACAGCTCCCAGCCGTTGGCCCGGATGTCCGATGCTCGACTCGGTGTCCTCGATGACCGTGCGGTCCTGGATGTAGCGCTTGATGGTGAACCCCGCCCGGTCCTCGAGCTCCACGATGTCGTCGAGGGCACGCTTGCGCAGCACGGCGTTGGCCCCGACCCAGAACGTCGCCCCGTGGCGGGTGAGCCCCTGGTGGACGATGTGCTGGAGGTCGGTGGTGGCCCCCGAGATGCGCTCGATCCGGGTCCGCGCCCCCGGGTAGGCGCTGTAGGGGGTCTGGGCCACGGCGACGGACGCGTTCTCGGGCTGTTCGAGGAAGTGCACCAGCCGCAGGCAGTACTCGGGCAGCAGGGTGCTGTCGGCGTCGAGGGTGAGGACGTAGGGCGTGTCGGGGATGGCCAGGTCGCACGGGCCCGTCCCGACGGCGAGCAGGACCCGGCCCTGGGGCGACTGCTGCACCCGGTAGCGGCCGCCCATCAGGCCCAGGTAGCTGTTGAGGTTCATGGCCTTGTTCAGCTCGTGGGAGAGCGAGGCGTAGCTCTTGCGCTCGAAGCTGGTCAGCTCGGCCTGGAACGTGGCGCTCAGCCGCCGGTGCAGCTGGCCCATGCGGCGGGTGCTCAACCTGGCCCCGTCGTGCATGGCCGCCTGGAGGGCCTGCGCCACCGATTCGAAGTCCTCGGCCAGCTTGCCGAGCACGGAGTCGACGAGGAAGTCGTCGCTGTTGTCGACTCGCTCCTGGCCCTCGCCCAGCTCGACCAACCAGCCGGCTGCCTCCCGGTAGAGCGAGGCGAGCTCCAACATGTCCACCACCTGGACCTCGCCGCAGGCCCGGGCCTTCGCCTCGAAGGCCTGCCGGGCCGCCTCGAAGCGGCCGTGGGGCTCGGCGAGGAGGCGCTCGAGCTCGCCGGGCAGCTCGCGGGCGTCGACGAGCATGCGGACGTGCTCGGGATCGGTCGGGTTCGGCCGGTCGTCGACGAGGAGCACGATGCGGAGCGGGGCGTACTCCTGGAGGGCCGCCGAGAGCAGGGTCTGGCGGATGACCCGGACGTCCTCCCTGTAGGAGGGCACGAGCACCGTGAGGGCGGGCATGGGCACAGCGAAGTGGTCGTCGATGACGGCTCGCGGCACCCGCTCGTGGTCCCGTGCCCGGTAGAGCGCCCCCAGCCGGGCGATGAGGTGGGCGCCGGCCGAGAGGGTGAGGAGCGTGACGATGGCGACGTAGATGGACGCGTCGACCACGAAGCGGGGCCCGAGGCCCGAGTCGACGAGGCGGCCGACCTGGTCAGCGCTGAACGCCACCCAGGCAGCGACGGTGACGAAGATGGCCACGCGGGCCGAGCTCAGCGCCCGACGGGTGGGCGCGGGGGCGACGGCCGGCAGGGCTCGCCGTGAGTCGGCGCCCCACTGGCGCCGGCGCCCGCCGGGCCCGGCGTTGCGCTTGCGTCTCCGCTCCGGGCGCGTCGCCGCGCCGTCCTTCGTTCGTGCCACTCGAACCCGCCTCGGCCTCGGTGCTCTACCCGGCGGTTGCCGGACGTCGGGGACCCTACGAAGCTCGACCACTCTGCGCAGCAGGACGTGGGTCCCGTTGCGCGCGCAGCGTGATGAATGGCAGCGTCACCCCCGATGCGACGACGTAGACGTGGAGACGAGCGCGCGGCCGCTGCTGCCCAGCGCGGACGATCGACCGAGCAGTTCATGGGGGCGTCGCTCGAGCAGGCGCCCGTTGGCGGCGCCGCGCCGCGCCGCCCTCGTGGTCGGCGGCGGCTCTCCCTGCTGCGCGTCGGGACGGCGCTCGTGGCCACCGCAGGCCTCGCCGTGGGGGCGACGACGGTCGTCGGCGACGCCATCCAGGCGCTCGAGCCCAGCCCCGGGGACCCGTGGTTCGCCCCCTATGTGGACGTCACCCTGACCCCCCAGTTCCACTTCGAGGACCCGACGGACAGCCCCTCGAGCGACGCCGTCCTCGGCTTCGTCGTGGCCGGGGACGACGGGGCGTGCACGCCCACCTGGGGCACCCATTACGACCTCGACGAGGCGGCCACGACGTTGGACCTCGACCGGCGCATCGCTCGGCTGCGGCAGCGCTCCGGCGACGTGGTGGTCTCCTTCGGCGGCGCCATCAACAACGAGCTCGCCCTGCGCTGCGAGGACGTCGCCGACCTGGCCGGCGCCTACCGCGAGGTGGTCGAGCGCTACGAGCTCACCACCGTCGACTTCGACATCGAGGGCGCGGCCATGTCGGACACGGCCGCCAACCGTCGTCGGGCCGAGGCGGCCAAGCAGCTCCAGGACGAGGCCCACGAGGCGGGCCGCCCCCTGGCTGTGTGGCTGACCCTGCCCGTGGCCCCCCAGGGCCTGCCGGCAGAGGCGGTCGGCGTCGTCGACGCCATGCTCGCCGCTGGGGTCGACCTCGCCGGCGTCAACGTCATGACCATGAACTACGCCGGCTCGCGCCCGGCGGGGACGACCATGTTCGATGCCACCGTCGAGGCGCTCGAGTCCACGTGGCGGCAGCTCTCCAGTGCCTACCGGCGCGCCGGCGTCCCCCTCGCCGACGGCTACGTCTGGCGCAAGGTGGGCGCCACGCCCATGATCGGCCAGAACGACGCGCTGGCCGACCGGTTCAGCCTCGACGACGCCAGCAAGCTCCGCTCCTTCGCCAGCCGCCATGGCCTCGGTCGGGTCTCGATGTGGTCGGCGAACCGCGACGGCCCCTGTGGGGCGCAGTGGGCGGTGGAGCGGGTCTCGAACACGTGCAGCGGGGTCGACCAGCAGCCCCTCGAGTTCACCGCCGCCTTCGGGGAGCTCGGCGGCCGGGCGCAGGCCGCGGCCGACGTCCGCACCGTCCCCGACACCTCGCCCGTCGCCGTGGACGACCCGGCCACCAGCCCCTACCCCGTGTGGCGGGCCCAGCGCGTGTACGAGGAGGGCAAGAAGGTCGTCTGGCACGGCAACGTGTACGTGGCCAAGTGGTGGACGCAGGGCGACCTGCCCGACGAGCCCGTCGTCAACGTCTGGGACACCCCATGGCGCTACGTCGGGCCGGTGCTGCCCTCGGACGTGCCGAGGACGGTCGAGCCGGTGGCGACGGGGGACTACCCGGCGTGGTCGCCCGACGAGGTCTACGGGAAGGGCGACCGGGTGACCTCGGACGGCGCCGCCTACGTGGCCAAGTGGTGGACCCGAGGCGAGCGCCCCGACGACGACGCCGACCGCCCGTGGGACACCCCTTGGGAGCTGGCTGACGATCGCTGACGGGAGCCCCGGGCGGCCCACGGGCACGCCTCGTGGGCTACCGGGGCCGTCCTGGTCAGAAGCGCTCTTCGACGTCGCCGGCGCCCCCGTGCGCCCGGTCGCGGACGCCCGTCACCGCGTCGCTGTCGAGCATCGTGTCCTCGAGCCGGGCATCGTGCACCAGCAGCCACAACAGCACGCCGACGACGGCGCCGACGAGTGGCCAGACGATGAAGGCCCACAGCTGGCTGAGGGCGTCGCTACCCGAGAAGATGGCGGCCCCGAAGCTGCGGGCGGGGTTCACCGACGTGTTGTCGACGGGGATCGTCGCCAGGTGGACCATGGCCAGGGCGAGGCCGGCGGCGAGGCCGCCGAAGCCCGTCGGGTAGCCGACCGTCGTGGTCGAAAGCACGACGAAGACGAAGACGGCGGTGAACACGATCTCGACGACGATCGCCGAGCCGAGCCCGAACTCGCTGTTGATCTTGTCTCCCCACCCGTTGGCGGCGAAGATGCCGCCCGTCTGGTCGATATCACCAGCCTCGGTGATGATGTAGATCAGCAGTCCACCGAGCGCCGCGCCGACGAACTGCGCCACCCAGTAGTAGATGGCCTTCTCGACGGTCAGCTTCCGGCTCAGGAGGAAGCCGAGGGTCACGGCGGGGTTGATGTGGCAGCCGGAGACGTGGCCGATCGTATAGGCCATGGCCAGCAGCGCGAGCCCGAAGGCGAAGGCCACGCCGTAGACGCCGATCACGTCCACCGCAAGGATCGCGCTCCCCGGCCCCACGATCATCAGCACCGCGGTGCCGACGAGCTCCGCGGCGAACATTCGTAAGTTGCTCTGCGGCATCGTGCTCCTCCCCCTTTGTCGCGTCGAGCGACAACGGGGCACGCTATGGAGCGAGCAGGTCGAAGGCAAGGATCGCGGGCCGCTTCGCCATCCGTTCGGCGCCACGACATGCGATGTCCACGTCCAGGGGCTCGGCCGTGACGAGGTGACGCCCGCCGTGGGAGGCTCCTCGGCCATGAGCGCCCAGGTCATCTACCTCGTCCGCCACGGCCGTACCCCGCTCAACGCCGAGGGCCGCATCCGGGGCCACGAGGACCCCGAGCTCGATGAGGTCGGGCTGGGCCAGGCGGCGGCCCTCGGTGAGCACTTCGCCACCGCGGCCCTCGACTGGGTCACCTCGAGCCCGCTGCGCCGCGCCCGCCAGACGGCGGGGGCCATCGCCACACGGCACCGCCTCGAGGCCGACGTCGACGCCCAGTTCCAGGACCGCGACTACGGGCGCTGGGCGGGAGAGCTCACGAGCGAGGTGGTGGGGCGCTTCGGCTCGGTCGACGCCGCGCCAGGCGTGGAGCCCTGGGGGGCGTTCCGCGACCGGGTCGCCGAGAGCTTCGGGGCGCTGGTGCTGGAAGAGCCGGCGGGCCCAGGGCTGGTGGTGGGCCACGACGCCGTGAACCGGGCCATCCTCGAGGCGCTCTTCGGCCTCGACCCCGCCACGACGCCCCAGCGCACCGGCTGCTGGAACGAGCTGCACCACAACGGCAAGGCGTGGGAGGCGGTGCGCATCGACCAGCTCCCGTGACCCCAGCCCCCGTGGCCCGCGTACGTGGCCGGCTGCTGGGTCACTCGTCGGGCTGGTCGCTGAGGCTCTCGACGTCCGAGCGTGCCGACAGCTCGGACACCACCGAGCCGAGATCGAGGCCCGGTCGGGCGGTCACCCGCACCCGGATGAGCGGGGCGCCACGGTCCTTGCCCACGGTCGGCGAGCCCAACGAGACCCCGGGCGCGTCGCGGAGGGCGTCGAGCACGGCGCCAGGATCGGCGCCGGGGTTCACGAGGATGGTCAGGTGCCGCCGGTCGTGCACGAAGGTCCGGATGATGACGGCGCGCACCGGGCGTAGGAGCAGCAGCGTCCCGACGAGGGCGATGGTCGTGATCAGCGCGGCGCCGAAGCTGCCGACGCCGGCGGCGAGGCCGATGGCCGCCGTCGACCACACGCTGGCCGCGGTCGTGAGGTTGCGGACCCTGCCGCCCTCCCGGAAGATCAGCCCTGCGCCCATGAAGCCGATGCCGACCACGACGTTGGAGGCGACGCGGGTGACGTCCACCTGCACGTTCGTCAGCTCCCGGCGGGTGGTGAACTCGTCGAACCCGAGCGTCGAGACCACCCCGAACAAGCAGGCGCCGAGGGCGACGCTCACATGGGTGCGCAGGCCCGCCGGCTGCCCGGCAGCCTCGCGTTCGACGCCGACGGCGGTCGCCAGGCCGGCAGCGACGGCCACGCGCCACAGGACCTCCCATTCCACGGCTCCTGCACCTCCCAGCTGGCTCGCCGGCCGCGCGGCACCGGCCGGGCCGCAGTGGCCGCGACCTTAGGTCCCAGCTCGAGCCGTGGGCGCCACGGCGGGGGAGCGGGGGGCGCGGCTACGATCGCGCCAAGAGGCTGCCGTGCCGGGAGGGATGCACATGTCGTCGACGGGGGATCTCTGGAGCGACCTGCAGCAGCGCCAGCTCGACGCCATGAAGCAGTTCCAGGAGTCGGTCACCGAGACGATGAGGACTTGGCAGGAGGCCTTCACGCCGAGCAACGCCTCGGAGGGCGCCGAGGCGGCGAGCAAGGCCTTCAGCCAGCTCCCGACGCCTGCGCAGGTGGCCGACGGCTACTTCAAGTTCGCCGAAGAGGTGCTGAGTCGCCAGCACGAGTTCGCCATGAAGCTGATCGAGGCGCTCACACCGCCCCAGCCCAAGAGCTGAGGGCCTGCCCGCTGCCCTGTGGGCGGCCGGCCGGCCACGCCGTCCTCAGCTCCCGGCGACGGCGTCCTCGATGCCGGTCGCGGCGAGGATGGCGTGGGTGTCCTGCACTCCATGGGCCAGCACCAGCAGGTCGCGCACCTTGCCGTCGCGGTCGCGGACGTGGTCCCGCAGCAGCGCCTCGCCCTCGAACCCGAGGGCCTGGAACATGGCCACCGCTGCCGTCTGGTCGGCGACGACCTCCACCACCACCTTGTCGAGGCCGAGCTCGATGGCGGTGATGAGGCCCCGGCGGGCCAGGTCTCGGCCGAGGCCCTGGCGGCGCCGGCCCGGGTCGGTCACGACGCGGAGCTCGCCGACGTGGCTCGACCAGCCGTGCAAAGGGATCACCGCGGCGTAGCCGACGACGGTGCCGTCCTCCTCCACGCCCACCAACCGCCGGCTGCGCTCGTCGTGCGCCCACGAGGACACGGTGGCCCCGTCGAGCACGTCCTCCTTGAAGAACGTGCGGTCGGCTTCGGGGATGCGGCGGAAGAAGGCCTGGGCAGCGGGGATGAGGCTGGGCTCGAGTCGGCGGACGTCCGTCACTGCTCCCCCCGGGCCGCGGTGGCCACCGAGGTGTCGGCGGCGGCCCCCTTCTTGGCGCCCTTGCCCTTCGCCGTGCTGCCCTTCGCCGCGCTGGCCCTCGTCGGCTTGGCCTTCGGGGCCCGCACGTCGACCTCACCACCGCCGGCGGTCCCGGCGTTGTCGCCGCTGTGCTGCACGATCCAGTCGGCCATGGCGGGCATGGTGACCTTGGCTGCGTTGCGCCCGACGATGATGCCCACATGGCCCGCCTCGAGGCGCATCTCGGTGCGGTCCTCGGAGCCGACGAGCTCGATGAGGGGCCCGATGGCCGCCGGCGGCGTGATGTGGTCCTTCTCGGCCAGCACGCTCAAGAAGGGGCAGGTGATGTCCGTGAGGCTGACGTGGCGCCCGCCGAGGCGCACCGTGTCGTTGAGGATGGCGTTCTCGCGGTTGAGCATCTGGACGGTCTGGCGCATGGTGGCACCGGGGAACGGGATCTGGTCGTTCCCCCACTGCGTCATGGTCTGGTATGACTCGACGTACTCGTCGTTCCAGAGCTTCTCCCACAGGTTGGCGTAGCCCACGAGGTCCTGGGTCGGCTTGAGCATCTTGAAGGACTGGAGCATGGCCGCGGCGGGCACGTTGCCCGTCTCGTCGATGAGGTCGTCGGCGTCGAGCCTGCCCTCCTGCACCATCGCGCCCATCGGGCCGGTCTTGGAGAAGTCGATGGGGGTGGCCATGACGGCAAGGTTGCGGATGGGCGGGCCGGGGTTGCCGGCGGCGTAGAGCAGGGCGAGCACCCCGCCGAAGCAGTAGCCGAAGACGGTCAGCTCCTCGACGCCGGACTCGGCGCAGACGGCGTCGGCCGCCCGGGGCAGGTACTCGTCGCAGTACGTCTCGAGCGTGTTGCCCGACTCGAGCTCGTCGGGGATGCCCCAGTCCAGCATGTACACGTCGAGGCCCCGGCCCAGCAGCACCTCCACGAAGCTGCTGCCCGGGCGCAGGTCGAAGATGTACGCCTTGCTGACCAGGCTCATCACCAGCAGGACGGGCGGGCGGTAGCGTCGCTCGTCGCTGCGGAAGCGGTAGAGCCTGATCTTGTCGCGCTGCCAGACCAGGTCCTTCGGAGTCTGGGCGACCTTGGGGCGCTCGCCGCTGGCCAGCCGGATCCCGTTGCGGGCACGAAGGACGGAGCGCTCGAGGTCACGCTGAACGCGGGCGATGAGCTCGGCTGGGTCGAACGGGTTGGCCATCTCCCGACCCCTCCTTGTCCTCGAGTTGCTTGGTGAGCTCGCGCACCCGGCGCTCGAGCGAGGCGACCTGCTCGGAGAGCCGGCTGACGTCACTCGCTGCGGGGAGGTTCCAGAAGTGCCACGTCTGGCGCATCGCGTCGGCCACCCGCCGCTGCACCTCCGCCTGGGCCCGGGCGAGCCCGGCGGCGAGGTCGGCGAACTGCTCGGTGCGCACGTACTGCTCGAGCTGGGGCCCGAGCTGGCTCTCCATCTGGTCGAAGACCCGCTTCCACCCGGGGGTGTCATCGGTCATATCGGGAGCATAGATCATCCATTCCCGGTCGTGATCGGGCGGCTGGCCAGCCCGGCTACGCTGCGGCCGATGGCGCTGCGTGCCCTGGCCATCGACCTCGACGGGACCTTGCTGACCAGCTCGGAGGAGGTGAGCGAGCGCAACCGGGCCGCCGTGTCCCGCGCCATCGAAGCGGGCTTCAGCCTCGTCGTGGCCACCGCCCGCTGGTACCCGCTGGCCGAGGAGGTCGCCTCGAGCTTCGGCTGCGCCGGGCCCGTCATCGCCTGTTCGGGGGCGCAGGTGCGCCGCATCTCCGACCGGCGCGACCTCATGGACGTACGGCTGCCGTCGGACTTCGCCGCCGCCCTCTACGACATCTGCGACCACCACCGCTGCGTGGCCACCGTGGCCGTCGACGAGGAGGTGGTGGTGAAGATGGACGGCGTGGTCGACCCCGCCCTGCTGCCCCCGGGCCTGCTGGCCGTGCCCAGCCTGTCCGAGGCGACCGGCGGCGTGGCCCCCCGCATCGCGCTCATCCAGGGCTCGGCCGTGAACGACGTGATCGAGTCCACCCTCGGGGGGCCCTTCGGGGACCGGGTGCGATTCGTGGACTCCACGTCGAGCGCGGGCAAGCGCATCCTGACCCTCACGGCGACGGGCGCCGACAAGGGGGCGGCCCTGCTCGTCGCCTGCCGTGAGCTGGGCCTCGACCCGGGCGAGGTCATGGCTATCGGCGACGCCCCCAACGACGTCGAGATGTTCCGCGTGGCCGGGGTGAGCGTGGCCATGGGCCAGGCCGGGCCTGGGGTGAAGGCGGCGGCCACCAGCGTCACCGCGCCCAACGACGAGGACGGGGTGGCGGTGGCCATCGAGCGCCTGCTGGCGGAGCGCCCGCCGCCATGCGGGTAGGCGGTCTCGGTCTAAGCCTGGATCCACCGCCGCGGTTGGGGTCGGTGTGGGGTTGGGTCCGCGACAAGTGCCCTCTGACCTGGGAGAATAGCGGTTGTTGAAGCCTGCTGTTCCCCGAGGTGGAGGGCACTCGTCAGATGCGGCAAGTATCGCGCGGGTT
>WHTX01000195.1 GCA_009377505.1 Acidimicrobiia bacterium | reverse complement strand
CGGATGGCCATGGTCAACCCGCACAACCCGGCGCCGACGATCACCACCCGGGGCGCCTTCGCCCGGCGGGCGAGCACCGCCTCGGTCAGCGGCGGGTCCGGGGTGAGCGTCGCCCGCAGGTAGCGGGTGTAGCCGGGGGCGAGCTCGGCGCCGGTCACGAAGCGGACCGCGTCCTCCAACACATCGTCGCCCGGCAGCGGCGTCGCCGCCGGGTCGTACTGGTCCAGCTCGGCCAGCAACGCCCGGTGCACCTCGGCCGCCAGCCCGGCGCGCTCCGCCGCGGCGGGACCGTCGCCGCTGCCGGCGATCTCCACCAGCCCGCCCGAGGCGCCCTCCTGCGCCGCCAGCGCCGAGCGGAACGGTTCGCCGAGCCAGCGCCGGTCGCCGCTGAGCTGCGCCAGGATGGCCACGAGCAACGACTGCTCCGCGGACTCGAGCACCCCCGGCGGCGGCTCCGGCGGGTCGGCCGGTGGGGCGATGGGCACACGCCGGGGCGAACCGGCGGTCATGCGCGGAACCGCTCGCGCAGCAACGTCGTCGGGTAGGCGGTGCGGAACCGGCCCCGGCGCTGCAACTCGGGGACCAGCAGGTCGACCAGGTCCTCGACCGAACCCGGCAGGGTGGTGGTCACAAACATGAAGCCGTCGCCCCGGCCCGCCTCGTCCATCTCCTCGAGACGATCGGCCACGGTGGCGGCCGAGCCCGTGATGTGCTGGCCCACCCCGGTGCCGAGCCGTTTCGCGAGACCAGCCAGAGTCTCGCCCGGCGCGAAGCGGCTGCCGATGTAGCCGCGGACACCGCTCACCTCCATCTCCTCCAACGGGCGGTCGGCCGGCCACCTCGACAGGTCGGCGTTGAGGTGGCCCGACAGCTGGACGAGGGCGCCCTCCGCGCTGGCGTGGTCGATGATCTCCTGCCGCCGGGCCTCAGCCTCGGCATCGGTCGTGCCGAGGATCGGGGTCACGCCCCACAGCACCTTGATCTCCCCTGGGCCCCGGCCCTCGGCCGCCAGCGCCTCATCGAGCCGGTCGCGCTGCTCAGACATCCGGGCCGTCGCCCCCGGCACGGCGAACACCACCTCGGCGTGGCGGGCTGCGAATTGCATCCCCCGGGGCGAGGAGCCGGCCTGGATGATCACGGGATGGCCCTGGGGGCTCGGTGGCACGTGCAACGGCCCGGCGCAGCGGAACCACTTCCCGTCGTGGTCGACCCGGTGGACCTTGACCGGGTCGGCGAAGATGCCGGCCTCCCGGTCGAACACCATCGCGTCGGGCTCCCACGACGCCCACAGCTTGCGGCACAGCTCGACGTACTCGTCGGCCCGGTCGTAGCGGGCGTCGTGGTCGGGGATGGCGTCGAGGCCGAACTGGCGGGCCTCGGCGTCGGAGTACGATGTGACGACGTTCCAGGCGATGCGCCCCTCAGTCACGTGGTCGAGGCTGGCGAAGTGGCGGGCCACCCAGTACGGCGGCAGGAACGTGGTCGAAGCGGTCACCCCGAAGCCGAGGCGCCTGGTGACCCGGGACAGCGCCGGGATCAGCGTGAAGGGGTCCATGCGGGGGTACTGCACGGCGCCCCGGATGGCGGCGTCGGGACTGGCGCCGTACGCCTCGTGCAAGGTGTAGGCGTCGGCGAAGAACATCATGTCGAACAGGCCCCGCTCGAGCGTGCGGGCGAGGTGCTCCCAGTAGTCGAGGCGCCGGAAGTCGAACCCCCGGTAGCTGCGCGGCAGCCGCCACTGCCCGATGGTGTGCGGCGCTGCGCTGAACGACGTGATCAACGCCAGGTGCAGGGCCCGTCGCTCCCTCATGGCAGCACCACCGTGGTCTCGGCGCGGTCGGGATCCCAGGCGAGGCGCGTGCCGAAGCCGGCGGACAGTCGCTCCAGCCGCCGATGCACGCCGTCCGTCCGGCTGCGGGTGATGGTGGAGCGGCCGCCCGCCTCGACCATGTCGAAGGGCACGAGCGTGACCTCGCTCACGCCACCGGCATCGAGGCGGAGGCGGGCGCCGTACGTCTCGGCGTCGAACGGCCAGCGGCTCAGGATGCCGTCGAGGTCGAACACGACGTGGCTCATGCCGTAGAGAATCGGTGTCGAGCCGTGGACCTCGACCGCCTGCAGCACGTGGGCGTGGGTGCCCAGCACGGCCGCAGCACCGGCGCAGGCCAGTGCCCGGCCGAGCTCCACCTGGTAGTCGGCCAGCGCGGCCATGCCCGGCACGCCCCAGTGCACGTACACCACGACGACCCGGCCGGCGGAGCGCCCGGGTGCTCCGCCTCTTCCGCGGGGACGACGATGGTGGTGTCCACGTGCACCGCGGCGACGCCGCAGCGCGTCTCGGTGGCGGCGAACGAGCGCGGGAACGCGCACGCGATCGACAGCATCGAGAGGGCAACGCCACCCACGTCGAGTCGCACCGGCCTCCACGCCTCGTCCACGTCGAGGCCGAGGCCGACCGCCGGCAGCCCGTGGGCGGCGCACAGCTCGAGCGTGTCGAGCGCCGCCACCTCGCCGTAGTCGAGCACGTGGTTCTGGGCGAGGGACACCGCGCTCCATCCCTTGGCGATCGGCCCGGCCAACGCGGCCGGGGTCCGCAGCGGTACGGCGCGGCCCCGCAGGACCGCGCCCCGGTCGGAGATCGGCGCCTCGTAGTTGCACAGGGCGAGGTCGGCGCGGCCCATCTCGGGTGCCAGATCGTCCCAGGGCCGGGCGGCGTCGGGCCGGTCCAGGTACACGTCGCCGACGGCGAAGAGCTCGACGGTGCCCACCTGCTCAGCCCGACGTGTCGAAGGTGGAGCGCTCGTGGAACCCGAAGGCGGCGGGGCCCGCCGCGATGGTGCCGCTCAAGTCCTCGCCGCCGAGCGCTTCGAGCAGGAGGTCGAGCCGCTCGTGGCGGGAGTACGACTCCCAGTCGCGCAGCATCCGGGAGAACGGGTGGACGTCGAAGTGGACCGAGGCGCCGCAGGCGTCGAGCGTCAGGCGGATCACCCGTTCCACGGCGAGCTGGGAGAAGGAGCGGAGCATGCGGCTGTGGTGGTAGGCGGCGGGGAGGTCGCGCGCCTCGTAGAGCTCGGCCACCTTGCACAGCAGCGCATCGGCGGAGGCGAGCTGCACGTTGGCCTCGCCGATGCGCCGGCGGGCCTCGACCTCGCCCGATCGTCCCCGGTCTGACACGTACCTGCTGGCGTGGTCGACGAAGTGCCGCCCGACACCCTGGAAGTTGGCGGAGAACTGGGGGAGGTAGCGGGCCTGCACGTTGTGGGACCAGTAGGCGCCCGGCTCGCCGATCACGCCGTGGTCGGGCACGAAGACCCCGTCGAGCACGACCTCGTCGCTCGTGGTGGCCCGCATGCCGGTGGCCCGGTCCCACCACTCCCGGGCAACGTTGACGCCCTCGCCCCGGCAGTCGACGACGAACAACAGCAGGTCGGCCATCGCGTTGCGCGCGCCCTCGGGCACCGCGAAGACGATGCCGTAGCGAGCACCGCGGGCGTTGGTCGAGTAGAATTTGCGGCCGCTGAGGAGCCACCCGCCCTCGACCCGGCGGGCGACGGTGAAGCGGGGCCGGCCGTCGCCGGAGCCGGCCGGCGCACCGCTCTGCTCCGAGCCCCAGAAGCCGAAGACGGCACCCTCCTCGACGACGGGTCGGAGGTAGCGCTCCTGCTGCTCGTCGGTGCCCAGCATGGCCAGGCAGTGCACGGCGTTGGTGTGGACCTGCACGGCGTGGGAGCTGGCGCTGTCGGCACCGGCGAGGGCGCGGGTCACGAGCCAAACGGTCAGCGGGTCGGGCTCGGGGGCGTCAGGCCCCAGCCCGAGGCCTCCGAGGTGGTAGGGGACGGTCATGGCGTCCAGGCCCACCTCGTGCAGCGCGGCGAACAGCTCGGCGGGGAAGGCGTTGTCGCGGTCCCACGTCGCCGCCCGCGGGGCGCTCACCTCGGCCGCGACGGCGGCGGCATCGGCGAGACACCGTTGCCGCGCGGTGGCGCGCTCTTCGGACCGATGGTTCAGCGTCGATGTCATCGTACGGCTACCCCTTCGACCCCGGCAGGTCTCGCCGCGCCACGCTAGTAGCGTTCCGCTAAACACGACAAACGGGCGGGAGCCGGTGACGACTCGTGCACTCCCGGCATGCAACCCGCTACGTCGACCTGCTGAACCAGCGCTACCGGAGGCAGGGGTTCCCGCCCTACGGGTGGACCGTCAACGCCGGTTCACCGTTCACCCCGCCGGCGAGACCGCTGTCGTCGTGCAGGGTGTCGATGCTCACCTCCCGCGGGGTGTCTCACTGCTCGATGCCGCGCTGGGGCCCCACCGCCTGCAACGACTTCCGCCTCGACGAGTTCGGCCCGGCCGCCTTCGCGGCGGACTTCGCCATGGACGACAGCTACTACGACACGACCGACGCAGCTGCCGACGTGAACTGCGTGTTCCCGATCGACCGGCTGCGCGAGTTCGCCCACGGCAGGGTGATCGGCTCGGTCGCCCGCCGCCATTGGAGCGGGTTCATGGGAAGGATGTATTCGCCGCAGCGAGGTGCGCCTGGAAGCGGCGCACCTCGCTGGCCCAGCCCTGGCCGAGGACGAGGTCGACCTCTTCCTGCTCGTGCCCGCTTGACTGCTCGACCACCAGACCGTGGATCTGGTCGCACGGGTCGTGGAGGAATTGGGCATCCCCACCGTGGTGGTGGCCACCGGGCGGGATCTCACCGCCCAAGGTGCGGCCGCCTCGATCCCTGTTCGTGAACTGCCCGATGGGCAACAACTGCGGGGCCGCCGGCGAGGCCGCCAGCAGCGTTGCGTCCTCCTCGCCGCCCTGAGGCTGGCACACGAGGGACCGGGCCCGGGGGTGATCGCCGACCTCGACGAGACGTGGCCGGTGCCCTTCGGCGACAAGGTGGAGGCGACGCTTCCGGCCATGTGAAGTACCGGAGGCGTCGCGCTCGCTAGCACATTGTTAAGGTTCGGCGATGCTGACCGGTGAGCGGTACCGCGAGTCGTTGCGTGACGGGCGGGTCGTGATCCTCGACGGCCGACGGGTGGACGACGTGACCAAGGCACCGGAGCTCGCCGGTGCCATCGACTGGGTAGCGGACACCTACGACCGCTATGTCTCAACGCCCTCCGGTGCGCACCCGATGTACGACATCCCTGCCAGCGTCGGCGACCTCCGCCGCCGGATCGAGGTGCTGCTCGACTGCGACATGACCGCCTCGCTGTCGGCGGCGGTCCTGGCGCTGGCGTCGTCGCGGTCGCCGTTGTCCGCGGCCGACACGCGCTACGGCGAGCGCATCGACGTGTTCATCGAGGAGTGCCGCCGCAACGACTGGCGGGTGGCCGAGGCCATCACCGACGCCAAGGGCGACCGCATGCTGCCGCCCTCCAAGCAGCACGATCCCGATGCCTACCTCCGCGTCGTGGAACGGCGGCCGGAGGGCATCGTGGTGCGGGGATGCAAGATGCACATCACTGCGGCGCCGCTGGTCCACGAGATCGTCGTGCTGCCGACCAAGCAGATGAAGCGCGGCGAGGAGGACTACGCCGTGGCCTTCGCCGTGCCGGCCAACACGCCGGGCCTGACGACGGTTGCGGTGACCACGGCGCCCCGCCAGCGCGACGAGCGGGACTTCCCAGTGAGCCGCCACCACGCCGTGCCCGACGGCACGCTGCTCTTCGACGACGTGTTCGTCCCCAACGAGCGGGTGTTCCTAGCCGGGGAGGTCGAGCACTCCTCTACATTGGCCCACGCGCTCGGCACCTGGGAGCGCACCTCCAGCATCGCCGGTTCCGCCCGGGAGGCCGACCTCCTCGTGGGCCTGGCTCAGCTCGTAGCGGAGTCCAACGGGATCGAGCGGGTACCGCACATCCGGGACAAGATCGCCGAGCTGATCATCTACGCCACGATGGTGCGGGCCGGGGTCGAGGCGGCGCTCAACGCCGCCTACGGCGAGGGCGACGACCTGCGGCCCGACGAGCTGTTCACCAACGTGACGAAGTGCTTCGCCTCGATGCACTACCACTCGATGCTGCGCAACCTGCAGGACATCGCCGGCGGGCTGGTGCTCACCGCACCGTCCCACGCCGATCTCGACGACGAGGAGATCGGCGACCAACTGCGCCGCTACCTGCAGGCCAGCCCATCGATGTCGGGCACCGATCGGCTCCGCATCTTCCACGCCGTGCGCGACCTCACCGCCGACGCGCTCGGCGGCTGGCACATGGTGGCCAAGATCATGTCGGGCGGCGGTATGTACGCCCAGAAGATGGTCGCCCGCAACCACTTCGACATGGCCGCTGCCCGCCGCTCCGCCGCCCAGGCGATCGGTCTCGACCTCCCCACCCGGCCCTGAGCCGCTGGCCTCTCCGGCATGTGGCCGGTCACGAGCGACCCCAGCCCTACCGCCGAACAGGAGCGTGCATGGTCCCTGCCGAAGCGCTGATCAGCGAACGGGCGGCAGCTGTCGTCGCCCAGCACCCGGCACCCACGACACCGGAGCGCGTCGTGCTCGGCGCCATCTTCGACGCCGGACTGGCATGGCCCCATCACCCCGTCGGCCACGGCGGTCTCGGGCTCGACCCGACCAGCCAGCAGACCGTGGCGGCTGCGCTCCGCAACGCCGGGCTGCCCGACGGCGCGTTCCGATTGGCCGGCGCGACCGTGATGGCGCATGGCACCGAAGAGCAGCGACGCCGGTACCTGCGCCCGATGTGGACCGGTGAGGAGATCTGGTGCCAGCTCTTCAGCGAGCTGGGCTCGGGCTCGGACCTTGCCTCGCTGGCAACCCGCGCCGTGCGCGACGGCGACGAGTGGGTGATCGACGGTCAGAAGGTGCGGACGACCTACGGCCACGAGGCCGACTTCGGCATGCTCGTCGCCCGCACCGACCCCGAGCAGCCGAAGCACCGCGGCCTGTCGTTCTTCGTGATGGACATGCGGGTGCCGGGCGTCGAGGTGCGCCCGCTGCGTCAGATCGACGGCGGCGCCGAGTTCAACGAGGTGTTCTTGACCGCCGCCCGCATCCCCGCCGCGAACCTGCTCGGCGACGTCGGAGGCGGCTGGCGGGCGGCACTGACGACGCTCACGACCGAGCGCACCTTCATCGCCGGCAACGCCCAACCACCACGGGGCGGGGGGCTGATCGCCCGGGTCGTCGATGCCTGGCGCGGCATCGAATGCGCCGAGCCCGCTCGCCGCGACCAGGTTGCGCGCCCGTGGATCGATGCGGAAGCGCACCGCCTCACGATGCTGCGAGCCGACCAGGCGCGCCGGGTCGGCGCCGCCGGCCCCGAGTCGTCGCTCGGTCCGAGATCATGCGCAACGTCGTCAGCGAGCTTGACGACCGCGTCGAGGTGGTCGTTGGCGAAGCCGGTCCCGGCCCGGTCCGCCACCCGGCGGATGCGCCGGCTATCGGCGTAGAACAGCAGGAAGCACAGCGCCGTGGCCATCCACGGCATCTCTGGGATCAACTCGGCGATGGCCCTTCGCCGCGGCCCGGTCGCGCACGACCACCACCGAGCACTGCTGCAGGTCCGATTTCGACGGCGTGGAGAACGTGGCTGCAAGCAAGAGCTCGAGGAGGTCTTCGGCCAGCGGCTGGGGGCGAAACTGCCCGTAGGTGCGATGGTCGAGCATCTGCGCCAGCAAGCCGGTGGGCGGCTGGTCGGTACCGACCTGCGTCGGCAGCCCGAAGCGGGCCTCCACAAGTTCGGCCAGGCTGGTCGGTGGGCGACGATCGTCGGAGCTCGGTCGCAGCGTAGCGATTCGCTAATCGCCGGACGGGCGCATGCTACCGTCGACCCTAATGACGTTCTGCCAACGGCTGTGGCCGGCGGCACGAGGAGGTGCGCGATCCACGTGACCACGCCTCAGGGCGCCGCGGGGCGCCGCACGGTCCGGCGCCGATGATGCGCCGGCCGTTGATCCTCAACGCGTTCAGCATGAACACGGTGTCCCACATCCAGCAGGGGTTGTGGGTGCGCGACGACACGCGCCAGCGGGAGTACCACCACCTGGCCCCCTGGCTCGAGCTGGCGGAGCTGCTCGAGCGCGGCGGGTTCGACACCCTGTTCCTGGCCGACGTCGTCGGCCTGTACGACACCTACGGCGGAGGGCCGGACACCGCCCTCCGCGAGGCGTTGCAAGTCCCCGTGAACGACCCGGCCCTGCTCATCCCGGCCATGGCGACGGTGACCGAGCACCTTGGGTTCGCGTTCACCAGTTCTGTGCTGCAGACGCCGCCGTTCACCTTCGCTCAGGTGTCCACCCTCGACCACCTTACCGGCGGCCGGGTGGCCTGGAACATCGTCACCAGTCCGCTGACCAGCGCGGCCCGCAACCTCGGCTTCGCCGATCTCCCACCCCACGACGCCCGCTACGACCGGGCAGACGAGTACCTCGAGGTCGTCTGCAAGCTGTGGGAGGGCAGCTGGGAGGACGACGCCGTGGTCGTCGACCGCGACGCGCGGGTGTACGCCGATCCGTCCAAGGTGCACCCCATCGACCACCACCACGGTCGCTTCTACGACGTCGCCGGTCCTCACCTCTGCGAACCGTCCCCCCAAGCGCACTCCGATCCTGTTCCAGGCCGGCGCTTCGGACCGTGGACGGGAGTTCGCCGCCAAGCACGCCGAGGGCGTCTTCGTCGTGGCGTCCCGGCGAAGCCTCCCCTCCGTGGTGGCTGACATCCGCGCCCGGGCGGTCCGCTACGGGCGCAAGCCCAGCGACCTGCTGTTCTTCCAGGCCCTGGCGCCGATCGTCGGCGGCACCGAGGCCGAGGCGCGGGCGAAAGCTGACGAGTACTCCGAGCAGCTGTCCATCGAATCCGGGCTCGCCCACCTCTCGGGCATGGTCGGCACCGACCTGAGCGTCGTCGATCCCGACCGGCCCCTCGACGACCTGCAGACCAACGCCGTCCAGAGCATCGTCAAGGACCTCCTCGACTCCGCCCCGCCGAGGACCCGGACGTTTCGCGACCTCGTCCGGGCCAACATGACCGGCCAGTTCACCGTCGGGACGCCCGAGCAGATCGCCGACCGGCTCGCATCGTGGGCTGAGGCCGGTGCCGATGGGTTCAACCTCATCTACTCAGTGACGCCGGGTAGCTTCGGCGACTTCATCGACGGTGTCGTCCCCGTACTGCGCGCCAGGGGCCTCGTCCGCACCGACTACGAACCCGGCGCGCTCCGCCAGAAGCTCACCGGTTCGCCTCGCCTGCCCGACCGCCACCCCGCCGCCGCTTACCGCCACCGCCCAGGCCCAGTGGGCACCACCGTGGCCGCCTCCCCCCGGACCATCTGAGCCACGCGGTCCATCGGGGGAAGGTGTCGCCGCGACGCCCGGCAGGTCTGGCTTGCAGCGGACGTTCCGCGGATCACCAAAGGCCGGGCGCCGTGCGGAGCGAACGGCTGGCGGACGCAGCGCTTATGCAGCTTCTGGCGCACGCCGCCGTGGGCGGCGCCAGTCTGCTCGATTAGGAACGCCTTCTCCGAATCGAAGAGCTCCTCCGCTGAGCCGGATGGTCCGCGTCGGGTCGTAGGCGTGGCGGGACCAGCGCGGCCCGTCATCCGGTGGGAGCGCGAGTTCCTCGCTGGCGCTCGCGGCGCCGGCCTGGCGCCGCCCCTCCTTGTGCGTCGTCGCAGGCACGAGCTCGGCTCGCCGGCCTACGCCCAAGGCTCTTTGCTCGCTGTGGTAGCTGAGGATTCACCTGGCGAGACTGTGGCGGGCGACGACGTCCAACGATGCACTCACGCCGGGTCGAACCGCCTGCGTCGACCGATGTCGCGCTCCCGTACGCGTTCGACCATAGGCTGTCAACAACGGCCTCCGTCGACCTGCTGATCG